>JAOUCL010000045.1 GCA_029859805.1 Rhodospirillales bacterium
TCGAAACTGAAATTATGTCTTTCTTGAGCGATTAGCTCCATTTGATAGTGTTCGAATCGGGGACAGCAGCGAATGCGGGTACTTCTGGTAGAAGACGACGCGCAGATGGCCAAGAGCATCGAGCTGATGCTCGAGTCCTTGGGCTTCAGCTGCGATGCGGTCGACCGCGGCGAGGAGGCCGTGGCCTGCGCCACTCGCGAAAAGTATGACATCATCCTGCTGGACGTCATGCTGCCGGAAATGGACGGTTACGAGGTGTTCCAAAAGCTGAGGGCCGCCGAAGTGACTGCCCCGGTGCTGCTGCAGTCCGGCCTGGTGGAGCGTGACAAGGCGATCGAGGGATTGAGCCTGGGGGTGCAGGACTACCTGATCAAGCCCTACGGCAAGCTGGAGCTCGCCGCCCGTATCGAGTCCGCGCTTCAGCGCGCCTCCGGCCCGAGGCAGACGAGCAACGGCCAGAAGCTGCCGTTCGAGGAAGAGCTGGAGGGCGAAGACGGTACGAACGACGTCAGGCAAGTGGCGCAGATCATCTACCAGGACGTCGACAAGGTCATGAGCTGCACCATCCTGAACCAGACCAGCAAGGGCGCGGCGCTGCAACCCTCGGACACCGCCAATTGCCCCAAACGGTTCAGCCTGAAGATACCAGGCGGCCCGATCCACCACTGCGAGGTCTGCTGGCGCTACCGCCAAAGGCTGGGGGTCAAGTTCCTGGGCGCCTAGCGGCGCCTTCCAAGGCGTGGCTGACGAGCTTTCGCATGACGCTGGGCAGCGCCTCCGCGCCCAGATCGTCGAGCGCAACCCAGCGGCCCGCGGCCGGCGCGGCCCCCTGCCCGGCCCGGCCGGCCCAGACCCGCGCCTCCAGATGAAAATGCGTGAAGGTGTGGCGCACGATACCGGGCAGCTCGGTCCAGCGGGCGGTCAGGGGCGCCCTGGCGCGCGCCTCGGCCTCGTCCCAGGCCGCCTCGCGCCATTCGGTCGAGGGCAGCTCCATCATGCCCCCCAAAAGCCCCGTTTCGGGCCGCCGACGCAGCAACACGGCACCGGCCGGGTCGACCGCCCAGAAGGCGACGGCGCGCCGGGTCGGGCGCGGCGGCTTGGGGCTGCGGCGCGGCAGGCCCTCGGCCGTGCCGGCGGCGCGCGCGGCGCAGTACCCGGCGAGCGGACAGCGCCCGCAACGCGGGGTGCGCGGCAGGCAGAGCGTCGCGCCGAGGTCCATCATCGCCTGGGCGTAGTCGCCCGGCCGTTCCTCCGGGGTCAGGTCCGCGGCCAGGGCGCGCAGCTCCGACTTGGCCGCGGGCAAGGGCGTTTCGACCGCGAAGAGCCGGGCGACCACCCGCTCCACGTTGCCGTCGACCACGGCGGCAGGCCGGCCGAAGGCGATGGCCGCGACCGCCGCCGCGGTGTAGGGGCCGATCCCGGGCAGCTTCAGGAGCTCGCCCTCGCTATCGGGGAAGCGGCCGCCCCGCTCTCCGGCGACGATCCGCGCGCAGCTGTGCAGGTTGCGCGCCCGGGCGTAGTAGCCGAGGCCAGCCCAGGCGGTCAGCACCGCGTCGAGCGGCGCCGCGGCCAGATCCTCGATGCTGGGCCAACGGGCCAGGAACGCGGCGAAATAGGGCGACGGCGGCAACCGTGGTCTGCTGCAGCATGATCTCGCTGAGCCATACCGTATAGGGATCGGCCCGCCGCCCCGGCGGCGCGCGCCATGGCAGCGACCGCGCGTGGCGGTCGTACCAAGCCAACAGGTCGGTTGGCAATCTCGCCCTGGAGCTTGCAAGCGGGGCCATGGCTCCCTCATATACTGATGCAGTCCCCGGTGCCAGTGCGGCACCGGTTGAATCAAGAGACACACCGCGGGGACCATGGCGAAACGGCAGGCGGATAGGGACAAGGGCGGCGCGAGCCGGAGGCGCGGCGGCGCCCTGCGCGCCCTGGCCGCCAGCCTGCCCAAGGTGGCCGGCAAGGCCTTCGGCCGGCGCGGACTCGCCGAGGGCGGCCTGATCGCCGACTGGCCGAGCATCGTCGGCGCCGAGCTGGCCGCGGTCTCCCTGCCGCGCGGGCTGTCGCGCGGCGGCGAGGGGACCCTGACGCTCCGCGTCGAATCGGCCCACGCGCTCACCCTGCAGCATCTGGAGCCCCTGGTGATCGAACGGGTCAACGGCTATCTCGGCTACCGCGCCGTGGCGCGGCTGCGCCTGCAGCAAGGACCGCTCGGCAGACACCGGCCGCCGGCCCGACCCCAACCAGCGCCGCTCACACCGGCCGAAGAAGCCCGCTTGCGCGAGCGGACCGCCACGGTCGGCGACCCGGCGCTGCGCGGCGCACTCGAAAAGCTCGGCCGCGCGGTGCGGCAGGACACCGGCCGGGACGGCGATCCATGACGTCCGGTTATGGTTACTATTTGGTTACCGATGGGCTCTAGACTCGCCCAAATTCCGTCACAGAGACCGGGTCTCATCGGGCCCTTGTCGAATCGGGCGCTGCCCACTAGCATGCACAATATATGGTAGGTGAACTATGAAACGTAGGCAGATACTGGTAACGGGTGCCGCGGCACTGGCAGTCCTTCCCGGCGTTCCGGCGCTCTTGCGCGTGCCACGGGCATGGGCCGGAGAGGTCCCGGTCACCGAAAAGGACCGGATCCTGGGCGATCCGGAGGCTCCGATCACGATCATCGAGTATGCCTCGCTGACCTGCCCGGCCTGCGCCCGGTTCCACAAGGAGACCCTGCCGGACGTCAAGAAGAAGTGGATCGAGCCGGGCAAGGCGCGCTTGGTCTACCGCAATTTTCCGATCGACGGCCTGGCGCTGCGCGCCGCGACGGTGGCGAGCTGCGTCGAGGGCGACGCCTACTTCAGCTTCCTGGACGCCTTGTTCCGGGGCCAGTCGCAGTGGTCCCGGGCCAAGGACCCGACCGCCGCCCTGGCGCAAGTCGCGCGTTTCGCAGGCATCGATCAAAGGGCCTTCGACGCCTGCATCTCGGACAAGGCGGAAATGGACCGAATCCTGAAGCAGAAGGTCGAGGGCTCGCAGGCCTACGACGTGGAATCGACGCCGACCTTCATCATCAACGGCGAGAAGGTGGAAGGGGCCCTCGGGCCGGCGCAGTTCGGCAAGGCGCTGGCAAAGGCGGAATAGGAGTCGATCTAGGGTCATCGCGCGGGGCGAATTGTTCCGCGTCAGGAGGACGGTGAGCACTTGGTTCAATTTACGAAGTTACGGCTGAGCGGGTTCAAGTCCTTCGTCGACCCGACCGAGCTCTACATCGACCCCGGGCTGACAGGAGTCGTCGGCCCGAACGGCTGCGGCAAGTCGAACCTGGTCGAGGCGCTGCGCTGGGTCATGGGCGAGACTTCGGCCAAGCGCATGCGCGGCAGCGAGATGGACGACGTGATCTTCGCCGGCAGCGCCCAGCGGCCGGGCCGCAACATCGCCGAAGTTGAGATCTCCCTCGACAACCGCGACCGCACGGCACCGGCCGGCATGAACGACACGGAGGAGCTGCTGGTCGCACGCCGGATCGAGCGCGACAGCGGCTCCAACTATCGGGTCAACGGCCGGGACGTGCGGGCGCGCGACGTGCAGCTGCTGTTCGCGGACTCCGCCTCCGGCGCCCATTCGACCGCGCTGGTCAGCCAGGGCCGGGTCGGCGCCCTGGTCAACGCCAAGCCGGCCGAACGACGCACCCTCCTGGAGGAGGCCGCCGGCATCACCGGCCTGCATTCCCGGCGACACGAGGCCGAGCTGCGCCTGCGCGCCGCGGAAACAAACCTGGAACGCCTCGACGACGTCATCGCCACCCTCGAGGCCCAGCTCAAGGGCCTGAAACGCCAGGCCCGCCAGGCAAGCCGCTATCGCAACCTGGCCGGCCACATACGGCGCAACGAAGCGATTCTGCTGCACGTCGAGACCGAGCGAGCCAAGGCCGCCCTCGAGCAGGCGCGCCGCGGCCTCGCGGACTGCGAGGCGGCGGTCCGCGAGCGGACCCGATGCGCGGCGGCCGCATCGACCGAACAGGCAAGGGCCTCCACCGTGCTGCCCGACCTGCGCCAGCGCGAGGCCAGCGCCGCTGCAGGACTGCAGCGTCTTCTGGTGGACCGCGACAACCTGGCGCGCGAGGAAGCCCAGGTGGCGGCCGCCCAGGCCCGCGCCGAACAGCACTTGGCGGAAATCGCCAACGACCGGGGACGGGCCGGCGCGCAGGCCGAGGACGCCGCCAGCGCCCTGGAACGCCTCGAGAGCGACGCGCAAAGCCTGAACGCGGCCGCGACAGGCGAGGACGAGGCCCGACAGGCCGCCACGCGGCGACTCGACGAGGCCGCCGAGGCCGCGGCGGACGGCGAGACGGCGCTGGGGAACCTGACCGAGCGGGTGGCGGCCGACGAAGCCCGGGCCGCGGCCCTGGAGCGCCGCACGACGGAGCTCGCGCAACGGCTCGAACGCCTCAAGGGCCAAGCCGACACGGTCGCCGAAGAAAGCGCCCTGCTGGAACGCAGCCCGGCGGACCAAAAGGCCCTGAGCGACGCCGCCGCCGAACTGGCCGCGGCGGAGGCCGCGCTTAATGCTGCGCGCGCCGAGGCGGAGACGGCCGGCGCGTCCCTGTCGGCGGCCCGCGAGGAGGAAAACCGGACCCGCGAAGCCCTGCAGGCGGTTCAGACGGCACAGGCCAAGCTGGAAGCCGAGATCGCCGCGCTGACCAACACGCTCGAACCCGGGCAGAGCGATATCTGGCCGCCGATCCTCGACACCCTCTCCGTGGAGCCGGGACTCGAGCTGGCGCTCGGTGCGGCGCTCGGCGACGACCTGAGCGCCTCCGCCGACGAGGCCGCGCCGGCCCACTGGACGACACTGCCGCCCTACGGACAGCCGCCGGCGCTGCCGGCTGGAGCCGAACCCCTGGCCGCTCTAGTGCGCGGGCCCGAAGCCCTGACCCGCCGCCTGGCGCAGATCGGCGCGGTGCCGGATACGGCCACCGGCGTTCGCCTGCAGGGCGCGCTCGCGCCCGGTCAGCGGCTGGTCACGCGGGAAGGCGCCCTGTGGCGTTGGGACGGCTTCACCACCGCGGCCGAGGCGCCGACCGCCGCCGCGACCCGCCTGGCGCAACGCAATCGTCTTGCCGACCTGCGCGCGGCGCTGCCAGAAACGGAGCGCCGCGCCGCCGATCGCGCGGCCGCCCACAGCGCCGCCCGCGACAAGGCGGAGCAGGCCGCTGGCGCCGAACGCACAGCGCGAACCGCCGTGGACGGCGCTTTCGGCGCGGTCGCCGTGGCCCGTGACAAACAGGCCGAGCTCGCCCAGAAGGTGGCGGCCGTTACGTCGCGCGGGGCGGCGCTCGAGGAAACAGCTGAGCGCCTGCGGGGCGAGATCGGCGAATGCGAGGCGGCGCTCGCCCAGACCGCCGGCGACCGCTCGGCCCTGCCGGACCTGACCGCGGCGCGCGCGGAGATTACCGGTCTCCGAGCACAGCTGGCCGAACGGCGGGCCGCGCTGAGCGAGTGCCAGAGCGCCGTGGACCGCCTGGCCCGCGAGTCGGACTCGCGGAACCAGCGGCTGGCCGCCATCGATCGGGAGACGGAGTCCTGGACGCGGCGCGCCGCGGAGGCGACGCAACACCTCGAGGCGCTGCAGGGCCGGCAGGTCGAGGCGCAGCGGGAGCTGGACGCGCTCGCCGCCTGCCCGGCCGAATTCGCCGCGCGCCGCGACGCCCTGGCCGCGGAGATCAAGGACGCCGAGGCCCGGCGCAAGATGGCGGCCGACGCCCTGGCCGAGGGCGAAGCCCGGCTCGCCGCGGCCGACAGCGCACTCAAGGCCGAAGAGCAGACGCTCGCCCAGGCCCGCGAGGATCGGGTGCGCAGCGAGGCCGCGCTGGTGCAGCGCGAGCAGGCCCTGCACACACTGGCGCAGAGGGCGCGCGAAAGGCTCGATTGCGGTCTCGAGGAGCTGCTCGAGCAGGCCGAGGTCGACCCCGGCCAGGACCTGCCCGCCCTCGAGGAGATCGAGTCGAAGCTGGCACGCCTGATCCGCGAGCGCGACAACATGGGACCGGTTAACCTCTGCGCCGAGCTGGAGGCCGCGGACCTGGACCGGGAAATCACCACGATGCAGAGCGAGCGGGCCGACCTGATTTCGGCCATCGCGCGCCTGCGGCAGGGGATCTCCAGCCTCAACCGCGAGGGACGCCAGCGCCTTCTGGCGGCCTTCGAAAAGGTCGACGGCCATTTCTCGACGCTGTTCGAGCGGCTGTTCGGCGGCGGCCGGGCCCATCTCAAGCTGGTCGAGTCGGACGATCCGCTGGAGGCCGGACTGGAGATCATGGCGAGCCCGCCCGGCAAGCGCCTGCAGGTGCTGTCGCTGCTGTCCGGCGGGGAGCAGGCCTTGACCGCGCTGGCGCTGCTGTTCGCCGTCTTCCTGACCAACCCGGCGCCGATCTGCGTGCTGGACGAGGTCGATGCGCCGCTCGACGACGCCAACGTCGACCGGTTCTGCACCCTGGTCGACGAGCTGGCCGAGAAGACCGAGACCCGTTTCCTGATCATCACGCACCACCGCATGACCATGGCCCGCATGGACCGCCTGTTCGGCGTCACCATGTCCGAACGCGGGGTCAGTCAGCTCGTCTCGGTCGATCTGGAGTCCGCTGAGGAGCTGCGCGAAAGCGCCTGACGCGAGAGCGCGCAGACGCCCGTTTTCCAAGGGTTTCAGGAGCGTCCGGCGGCCGGAAACTGCCTTGACAGGGCCCGGGGCCAAACCTAATGTGCGCGCGCCTTTGGGGCACGGCGACGGGGGCTCGCATGACCGAACCCGAAGATCCGTCATCGCTGAAGAACCTGGACGAGCGCCTGAGCGAGGCGCAGGCTAGGCGAAGCGCTGAGAAGGATCGCGGAAAGCGGGCCGCGGGTCGGTCCTCGGGCTCGGGCATGGGACTGGGTTTCCGGGTCGCCGTGGACATTCTGGCGGCCCTGATGGTCGGGGTCGGGATCGGAGTGCTGCTGGACAGATGGCTGGGGACCAAGCCATGGTTGCTGATCGTCTTCTTCCTGCTGGGCAGCGCCGCCGGGATCATGAACGTGTTTCGCGTGATGCGCGGCTACGGCTATTCGGTCGGCTACGAAAAGACCGAGCGGGATAAGGACGAGGAAGACCGGGAGCCGGGCGACCGGCCCGGTCCATGACGGGAATGAGACGGCGGAATGGCTGAGACCACGACGGAGGCCGGTGGCGGGCACGGGGGCGGCGGCGGCCACAGCCCCCTGGAGCAGTTCGAGATCCACACCATCGCCGAGTTCAAGCTGGGCGGCCTCGACCTGTCCTTCACCAACGCCTCGCTGATGATGGTGATCGCCGTCCTGCTGGTCACGACCCTCATGGTGTTCGGCACCCGCCGGGGCGCGCTGGTCCCCGGCCGCCTGCAGTCGGTCTCGGAGCTCAGCTACGAGTTCGTGGCGAACCTGATCCGCGACACCATCGGCAACGAGGGGCGGCGCTACTTCCCGCTGCTGTTCACGCTGTTCATGTTCATCCTGTTCGGCAACCTGCTCGGCATGGTGCCCTACAGCTTCACCTTCACCAGCCAGATCATCGTCACCTTCGCCATGGCCATCGTGGTCTTCGCCGGCGTGACGGTGCTCGGCTTCATGCGGCACGGCGTGCATTTCTTTAGTTTCTTCGTGCCGCCGGGCACGCCGATCTGGATGTGGCCGCTGCTGATCCCGATCGAGGTGATCTCCTACCTGTCGCGGCCGATCAGCCTCTCGGTGCGGCTCTTCGCCAACATGCTGGCCGGCCACACCCTGCTCAAGGTGATCGCCAGCTTCGTGGCGCTGATGGGCGTCTTCGGGGTGCTGCCGCTGGCGGGGGTCGTGGCGCTGACCGGCCTGGAGATCCTGATCGCCTTCCTGCAGGCCTACGTCTTCACGATCCTGACCTGCCTTTACATCAACGACGCGCTGCACATGCACTGATCGGCCGGTGCGGCAATCGGGACAACCACCAAACGACCAGAGGGAAATAGAGACATGGAACTGGACGCCGCAAAAGTCATCGGTGCGGGCCTCGCCGTCATCGGGGTGATCGGGTCGGGTATCGGCATCGGCAGCATCTTCTCGTCGTTCATCGTCGCGGTCGGCCGCAATCCGAGCGCCCGCGGCGAGGTCTTCACCATGACCATGCTGGGCTTCGCCCTGGTCGAGGCGATCGCGCTCTTCGCGCTGGTGATCGCGCTGCTGATCCTGTTCGGCTGATCCGCCGCGCCGCCGCCCACGCCGTCGACGCCTTAGGTTAGCCCGGAGGTACCGCCATGCCCCAGTTGGATCCCTCGAACTACGCGGGACAGATCTTCTGGCTGGTGATCTCCTTCGTCGCCCTCTACTGGGTGCTCGTCAGGCTCGCCCTGCCGCGGATCGCCGACGTCCTGGAGGCCCGGCAGCACAAGATCGACGACGATCTCGACCGGGCCGCCGCGGCCAAGCAGGAAGCCGATAAGGTCCTGGCGGCCTACGACAAGCGCCTTGCCGAGGGCAGGGACGAGGCCCAGGGCCTGTTGCGCCAGGCCGCCGAGGAGATGGCCGCCGAGGCTGCCAAGCGCCACGAGAGCCTGGCCGCCAAGCTGGCCGGGGAAGTCAAGGCCGCCGAGACGCGCATCCTCGAGGCCAAGACGGCGGCCGTCCGCAGCATCGGCGAGGTCGCGGCCGAGGTCGCCCAGTCGGCGGCCCGGCGCTTGATCGGCATCGAGGTCGACGGCAAGACCGCCGGCGCCGCCGTCGAGGCCGCGATGCGGGGGAGCGACTGACCATGGATTTCTCGAATCCCACGTTCTGGGTCGCGGTCGGCTTCGTCATCTTCGTGGTCCTGACCGTCAAGCCGATCGCCAAGGCCGCGCTGGCCGCGCTGGACGGCCGGGCCGAACGGATCAAGGCGCAACTCGACGAGGCCCAGACCCTGCGCGAGGTGGCCCAGAGGACCCTGGCCGAATACGAGCGCAAGCAGCGCGACGCCGTGGCCGAGACCGAGAAGATCATCGAGCACGCCAAGGAGGAGGCCCGGCGCATCCGCGACGAGGCCGAGGCGGAGCTGGACCGCTCGCTCGCGCGCCGCGCCCAGCAGGCCGAGGAGAAGATCGGCCAGGCCGAGGCGGCCGCCCTGAAGGAGGTGCGCGACCAGGCCGTCGACATCGCCCTGGCGGCCGCGGCCAAGCTGATCGCCGAAGAGGTCAAGCCGGCCAAGGCCAAGGCCTTGATCGACGAGTCGATCGACGAGCTCTCGACCAAGCTGAACTAGCCCGTGGGCTCCTCCACGAGTTCCAGGCGAACCCTTCGCCCGACGGCACTGGCGGACCGGTAGACCATATCCAACCGTATCTTTGTGTTGTCCGGATCGAGCAGCCGGTCGAGTTCGCTGCGGCTCGCCCGCATCGGGCGCCCCATCTCACCCTTGGTGATGCGCCCCTTCCAGATCGACTGTATCAAGTCGAGCTTGGTCAAGGGGACGGCTGGGATCGAACCAGCGGTCCCTACAATGTCAACGTAGGTGTCGCGAGTGATAAGGTATTGATTTGCTTTGATCAGTCGACACCAGGATTAGGCGGTACCCAGCTGGTGCCCAGAAATTCTAGGGCTGCACCCCCATCTTGAGCCCCGTCAGGGCGGCCACCATCCCACGCGACCAAAGTGGCTCCGCCCCTTTGGAAACCCCAGGAAACAACGACGAAAAGGTTCAAGATGCAAGCTGCCTTACGGCAGCGTCCTGGCAACGCGGAACCCGATGGAATTGTACTTGAAGCTTTTTCCTATTGCGTCGTCACGACCACGGCTTGCGGACCGGGCCACGCTTGGCACACTATTCCAAGCCCCACCCCGCCAAACAGCACCAAAGCTACCTTCCCACGCGACTCCGTCGTTGGGAGCACCAATGTAGCTTGAATGATAGGTGTCCTCGACCCACTCAGATACGTTTCCCAACATATCGTAGAGGCCAAATTTGTTTGGAACAAACGAGCCAACAGGCGCCGTGTACGGGTACCCGTCACGACATTGGTGTGGGTCAGACGGCACGTAACGATATGCACTGGAGAGGTCATTCACGTTTGCATATTTGCAGGCTCGGATTGAATCATCACCCCAAAATCGAGACGTTTGAGTACCGGCTCTGGCCGCATACTCCCATTCCGCCTCGCTCGGAAGCCGGTAAATCTTTCCCGTCTTTTGGCTGAGCCAGGCAACATACTTTTGGACTTCCCACCAGCTCACATTCATGACCGGACGCTTCCCCCGCCCCCAGCCCTCATCAGCAATAGATGGGCAAGCTCCTTCCTTGACGCAGGTATCCCACTGCTCAAAGCTAACCTCATACCTACTTAGCGCGAACTTGTACCCCATTGTCACGCGGTGCCGTGGTTCCTCGTTCGTGTCAAGACGCTCATCCTTATCCGGCTCATTCTTCGGAGACCCCATCATGAAGCTGCCGGACGGAATGACGACCATCTCCGGGCAAACCGGGCAGTCCTTGAAGGTCTGACCAGTTTCGTACGCTTCCGGATAGGTGCCAACCAATGGCCGCAACAGCCTCGGTGCGGCGGGTCGCGGCGGCGTGACGACGACCACCTCCTCCTCACGTTCCGAACCGCGAATACCGAACTCTTGACCCCGCGTGGTGTCCGGACTTACCGCAGTGATCCGGATGTTCCCTGGACGGAACAGAAAGTCGCCGCCGTCGTGGCCGGTCCCCGGAATGCGACCGTATTCGGGGACTTGCGCATCGGACCCCAGTATGCGTCGAGCACGACTGTGCACGTCCTCCTTGATACTCCCATGCAGCGCCTGGCCTTCCATGACGTCGACGTTGTTCCGCAATCTGGCCAGCAGTTCGCGGGCGAAGATCGAGTTCCGGCCCGTGCCTACCCTGTCCAAAACGGGCTCAGTGCCGCCGGCTGTCAAGATAGTGCGCGCCCGCGTCTGGATCGTGCGCCGCAGCCAATCGACTCGCGCTTCGTTGGCTCGCATCTGTGAGGAAACTCCCTCGTCGCGCAACGCCGCGCCCGAGTAGCAGCTGTCGGCGATGACCAGCACATGCCGCGCCTTCATTCCGGCCTCAACATCGAGCAGGTCGGAGATGGTGACATAGTGAAGCCAGCGGCTGCGGCTCTCCTTGCTGGCGTCTACCCCGATCCAATACCCGCCGTCCTGCCGGATCTTGCCGTGGCCAGCGTAATAGATCAGGAGGTTGTCGCGCTCCGTGAGCCGCCTCTTCAGGGCTTCCAACTCGTCGACAATGTCATTGCGCGTGGCGTCCTTGATGACCTTCGTCTTGAATCCGTACCGCTCGCGAAGGATTTTCTCCAGGTCTGCAACATCTTCGTGCGGCGTCTTTAAGGGTTTCCAGTGCCGGTATTTTTCGTTTGCGATCAGCAGCGCATGGTATTCCCCGAAATCGATCGCCTGCGCTGAAGCTGGCCCCGCACACGCCAGCAGCAAGACCAGCGTCCCCGCCACGCGCCAAATCGCCAGGAATCGCTTGCTCATGGCCGTAGCTTCTCCAGCTCCGCCAGATCCGGCTGCAGCGCCGGGTCCAACTGGGCGGCGCGTTTCATCGCCCCTATCGCCTGCTCGAGATTGCCGCGATCCTTCTCGATCCGCCCGATCAGGGCCAGGGCCTGGGCGTCGTTCGGACTGGTCTGGTGGACCAGACGCGCATAGGCGATCGCCTCGTCCAAGCGTTTCTGGGCGCGGTAAACCGACGCCAGCCCTAAGAGCGGTTCGGCAGCCGCCTTCAACGGCAGCGCGGGATCGGAGAGCGCCTTGCCGAAGGCGTCGATCGCGCCCTTCGGGTCGCCCGCCTTGGCCAGCGTCCGGCCTTGCCGAACCAATTCGGACGCGGTCCGGTCCTCACCGCGAAGGTTGAACTCGCTGCTGCCGCCCTCGGCATCTGTGGTTTGTGTCAAGCGCAGCTCGGGAATGCCAAACCCTATCATGACGGCGATGATGGCGGCCCCGAAGAACGCGAAGCAGGTGCCCGGCGCCGCGTTTTTGAGAGTCAGGCGGATTTCACCCGACCGGGCATCGATTTCGCTGCCTTCGCGCGGCATGACGCCGAGCACGAAGAGCCGATAGCCCATGAAGACGCAGGCGATCCCGGCCGCCACGATCGCGAGGCGAAAGAACGCGGCGTAGAGTATGAACTCGATCGCGGGAGGCCCCATGGGACGCTATCCTTCGCGTTGCGGCTTTGGGACATCTTACTACCTCTAGGCTGTTCGCTGAAGGATAGATGTTCGGCGTGACCCCTACGATCTCAATGTAGGGGGCTAGAAGCTAAACCTACCGCCATTGAAGTATAATTCAGCCGCAGCCCCACAGATTGCCCGGCTGGTGCCCAGCTCTCTGATATCAGCGACTGCTGTACGGTGCGCCGGGTATTGTCAATCCCGCCCCCCTACTCCGCCGCTTCCTGATACGCCTCCATGGGTGGGCAGCTGCAGACCAGGTGGCGGTCGCCGTAGACGTTGTCGATGCGTCCCACGGGCGGCCAATACTTGTCCTCGCGCAGGGCCGGCAGGGGGAAGAAGGCCTCCTGCTTGGAGTAGGGCTTCGGCCAGGTCTCCTCAAGCAGCAGCTCGTGGGTGTGCGGCGCGTTCGTGAGCAGGTTGTCCTTCGGGTCGGCGCGGCCCTCCTCGACCGCGGCGATCTCCTTGCGGATCTGGATCATGGCGTCGCAGAAGCGGTCGAGCTCGCGCTTGGCCTCGCTTTCCGTCGGCTCGATCATCAGGGTATCGGGCACCGGGAAGGACATGGTCGGCGAGTGGAAGCCGTAGTCGACCAGGCGCTTGGCGACGTCGTCCACGGTGATGCCGCAGGACTCCTTGACCGGGCGCAGGTCGACGATGCACTCGTGCGCCACCATGCCGTTCTTGCCGGTGTAGAGCACCGGGAAGTGCGGGTTCAGGCGATGGGCGATGTAGTTGGCGTTGAGGATCGCCAGCTGGGTCGCGCGCGTCAGGCCCGGCCCGCTCATCATCTTGATGTAGGCCCAGCTGATCGGCAGGATGAGCGGCGAGCCCCAGGGCGCGGCCGAGACCGCGCCGATGGTGGGGGCGCCGCCGGCCGCCGGGTTGACGCCGTCGACGACCGGGTGGTCCGGCAGGAAGGGCGCCAGGTGCTCGAGTACGCCGATCGGCCCCACGCCGGGGCCGCCACCGCCGTGGGGAATGCAGAAGGTCTTGTGCAGGTTCATGTGTGACACGTCGGCGCCGATCCATCCCGGCCGGCAGAGCCCGAGCAGCGCGTTCAGGTTGGCGCCGTCCAGGTAGACCTGCCCGCCGTGCGCGTGGATCACGTCGCAGATCTCGCGGATCGCCTCCTCGAAGACCCCGTGGGTCGAGGGATAGGTGATCATCAGGGCGGCCAGCTTGTCCTCGTGCTGGGCCGCCTTGGCCTTCAGGTCGGCCAGGTCGACGTTGCCCTCGGCGTCGCTGGCCACGACCACGACCTTTAGCCCCGCCATCTGGGCGCTGGCCGGGTTGGTGCCGTGCGCCGAGGCCGGGATCAGGCAGACGTCGCGGTGCCCCTCGCCGCGGCTCTCGTGGTACTTGCGGATCACGAGAAGGCCGGAGAACTCGCCCTGGGAGCCGGCGTTGGGCTGCAGTGAGACCGCGTCGAAGCCGGTCACCTCGCAGAGCATCTCCTCGAGCTCCTCGAACAGCTGCTGATAGCCCTGCGCCTGGTCGAGCGGCGCGAAGGGATGCATGGCGCTGAACTGGCGCCAGGTGATCGGCAGCATCTCGGTGGTCGCGTTCAGCTTCATGGTGCAGGAGCCCAGCGGGATCATGCAGCGGTCGAGCGCCAGGTCCTTGGCCGCCAGCCAGCGCAGGTAGCGCAGCATCTCGGTCTCGCCGTGGTACAGCTGGAACACCGGGTGGGTAAGGAAATCGCCGGTCCGGCGGAAGGCCTGCGGAATGCACTCCTTGACCTGCGGGTCCATCGTGGCGATGTCGAGCATCAGGTCGGCCTTGCTCGAGAACACCTGCCACAGGGCCTCCAGGTTGACTCGCCTCGTCGTCTCGTCGAGCGAGATGCCGAGGTGGTCGGCGTCGACGACCCGGAGGTTGATCCGCGATTCGCGGGCCCGGGCGGCGATGCGCGCCGCCTGGCCCGGGACCTTGACGGTCAGCGTATCGAAGAAGGCCTGGGTTTCCACCTCGAAGCCGAGGCGCTTCAGGCCCTCGGCCAGGATCAGGGTCATGCGGTGGACCCGGCCGGCGATCTTCCGCAAGCCCTCGGGGCCGTGGTAGATGGCGTAGAGCGCGGCGAGGACCGCGAGCAGGACCTGGGCCGTGCAGATGTTGCTGGTCGCCTTCTCCCGCCGGATGTGCTGCTCGCGCGTCTGCAGGGCCATGCGCAGCGCCGGCTTGCCCTTGGAATCGATCGACACGCCGATGATCCGGCCGGGCATCGAGCGCTTGTAGGCGTCGCGGATGGCGAAGAAGGCCGCGTGCGGGCCGCCGTAGCCCATCGGCACGCCGAAGCGCTGGGCGCTGCCGACGACGATGTCCGCGCCCAGGTCGCCCGGCGGCGTCAGCAGGACCAGCGCGAGCAGGTCGCTGGCCACGGTCACCAGGGCGCCCTGGCCGTGGGCCTGCTTGACGACGCCGCGAATGTCGCGCAGCTCGCCGCCGGTGCCGGGGTACTGCAGCAGCACGCCGAAGACCTCGTGCGACGCGAGCTCGCTCTCGGCGTCGCCGACGACGACCTCCAGGCCCAGGCTGTTGGCGCGGGTCCGCACCACCTCGATGGTCTGCGGGTGGCAGTCGGCGGAGACGAAGAAGCGATCGGATTTGCTCTTCGACACCCGGTGCGACATGGCCATGGCCTCGGCCGCCGCCGTGCCTTCGTCCAGCAGCGAGGCGTTGGCCAGCTCCATGCCGGTGAGGTCCATCACCATCTGCTGGAAGTTGAGCAGGACCTCGAGGCGGCCCTGGGCGATCTCGGCCTGATAGGGCGTATAGGCCGTGTACCAGCCCGGGTTCTCCAGGACGTTGCGTAGGATGACACCGGGCAGGGTCGTGCCGTAGTAGCCCATGCCGATCATCGATATGAAGACCTTGTTCCGCTCGGACATCCGGCGCAGGGTCGAGAGCGTTTCGCGCTCGCTGCCGGCCGGGGTGAGGTCGAGCGGCTCGTCGGAGCAGATCGACGACGGCACGGTCTTCTCGACCAGCGCGTCGAGCGACTCGAGCCCCAGGGCCGCCAGCATCTCGGCGATCTGCGGCTCGCCGGGTCCGATGTGCCGGCGCACGAAGTCGCCGCGCATTTCCAGGTCTTCCAGGGTGAGGCGTCGTTGCGCCATGAGGGGTCTCCTTCAGCACCTCGAGTGAACGGCAGGGTCGGCCCGGTGCGTCCTAGTACCAGGACTCAGCAATGAGCGATACACCCCCCTCCCTGGCCCTCCCCCGCAAGGGGGGAGGGAATTCCAAGGCAAGCCAATGGGTTGCCCCCTCCCCCTCGAGGGGGAGGGTCGGGGTGGGGGTGACTCACGAACTTCCGACATTGGGTACTAGCCCAGCCCTTCGACGTAGGTCTTGTAGGCCGCCTCGTCCATCAGGCCGTCGAGCTCCGTGGGCTCGGCGATCTTGATCTTGAAGAACCAGCCGCCGCCCTGGGGATCGCTGTTGACCTGGGCCGGATCCTCGGCCAGGGCGTCGTTGGCCTCGGTCACCTCGCCGGATACCGGCGCGTAGAGCTCGCTGGCCGCCTTCACGGATTCCACGACGGCCGCCTCGTCTCCCTTGGCCAGCGTCTTGCCGGCCTCGGGCAACTCGACGAACACCACGTCGCCCAACTGCTCCTGGGCGTAATCCGTGATGCCGACGGTGCCGATCCCGTCCTCGATCAGGATCCACTCGTGGTCCTCGCTGAACTTGATCTCGCTCATCGTCATCCCCCTTCTCGGTTTATACCTTTGGTATTAGCCTCGATAATAGCGTTGTTGGACGAAGGGCAGCCGGACCACCTCGAGCGGCTGCGGCCTGCCGCGCACCAGCGCCCGCAGCGCCGTGCCCGGGTTGGCATGGGCGGTCTCGACATAGCCCATGGCGACCGGGCCGCCGACCGTGGGGCCGAACAGCCCGCTGGTCACCTTGCCGACCACGCGCTCCGCCTCGTCGATCAACTCTGCGCCCTCGCGCACGGGCGCCCGGCCCTCGGGCCGCAATCCGACCCGCCTGCGCGCCACGCCCTCGGCGAGCTGGCGCAGGATAACCCCGTCGCCGGGGAAGCCGCCGGGCCGCGCGCCGTCGGCGCGGCGCGCCTTGGACAGCGCCCAGACGAGCGAGGCCTCGACCGGGGTCGTGCCGGCGTCGATGTCGTTGCCGTAGAGGCACAGCCCCGCCTCCAGGCGCAGGGTATCGCGCGCGCCCAGGCCGATCGGCGCCACCTCGTCCTGTTCCAACAGTCTTCGCGCCAGTGCCTCGGCGCGACCGGCCGGCACCGAGATCTCGAAGCCGTCCTCGCCGGTGTAGCCCGAGCGCGTAACGAAACACGTGATTCCGTCGACCGCGATCTCGCCCGCCGTCATGAAGACCATATCGCGGGTCGCCGGCGCCAGGCGCCCCATGACCGCCCCGGCTTCGGGCCCCTGCAGGGCGAGAAGGGCGCGGTCATGAAACAGGGCCACCGTGCAGCGACCCTCCAGGTGGCTGCGCAGATGCGCGAAGTCCTGGTCCCTGCACGCGCCGTTGACCACTACGAAGAGATGGTCCCCAGCGTTGGTGACCATCAAGTCGTCCAGGATGCCGCCCCGATCGTTCGTAAAGAGCGCATAGCGCTGTTGATTTTCGGCGAGCCCGACCACGTCGATCGGCACCAGTTCTTCCAGCGCCTCGGCCGCCCCCTCGCCCATCAGGCACACCTGGCCCATGTGCGAGACGTCGAACAGGCCGGCGCGAGCGCGGGTGTGCTGATGCTCCTTGATGATGCCGTCGCGGTACTGCACCGGCATGGCGTAGCCGGCGAAGGCCACCATCTTGCCGCCGAGCTCGACGTGGAGGTCGTGGAGCGGCGTCTGCTGGAGCTCTGCATCTTCGCCGTTCATGCTCTCCGATCCTCACGTCAGCGCCGGGATCCAAGGCTGCCGCACCCGGCAGCCTCGACCCCCTCTGTCGTAGGACCTGAGAGATTCACCGGCGGGGGCCCCTCGGGCCCGGCCGGCTTACTCCTTCGGTGAGGCGCGCCACCCTTCGGCCGGCGCCGCGCCTGCTCTCCAGAGGTGCCTAGTCCTTGCGGTCCTTTTGCCTGAGAGTTTCCGGGGCGGTTGCTCCTTCGGCGCCACTCCCCGAGAACGGGGCGCGGTCTCTCCCGCAAAGACTCATCGGCGATACTCCACCTAGGCGGAAAGCTAAACCTCTGACCGGGAAAGTCAACCGGCAGGCTGTCGCGAGCGCCCCGGCGCCACCCGGCTCCAGGGGCCTCGAGGGGTGTCACCGGTTTTGGCGGTTGTAGCGAAGCTCGTCCGGGGTCAGGCTGAAGCCCACGTAGATGCGGTAATCGAGCGCGCTCTGGCCGGGCTCGAGCGGGATGCGCGGGCTCAGTTCCTCGGACGCCGTCACGCGCGTGCGGTTGCCCTCGAAGGGCACCGCCAGCTCGAAGACCTCGCGTGTCAGGACGGTCTTGTCCGCCGTCGCGATAGCCACGAAATAGGCGAAGGGCGCGAGGCGCTCGCGATCCGCGGGACCGCGCATCGCCTCGAAGGTCACCTCGAGCACGCCCTCCATGACCCCGTCGTCGTATTCGCAGGCGAGCCGGGCGCCTTTCAGGACGGCCTCGAAACGCACGTCGGTCAGGTCGCGGCCGGGCCCCTCGAAGCGTACCAGCCGCGCGGCATCGGGCACCCTGAGCACCTGCGGGCAGGGCGGCGGCGCTTCGTCGCCCGAACAGGCAGCCAGCAGAACCGGCAGGATCAGCGCCAAAGTCCGCCGCCGACTCCGCCGCCCGGCCCTTGCCGGGCCAGGCACGGCGTCCGGAATTCCCGGCATGGCGCCGGAGCTACAGGCTGTTGTGGGTGCCGTCACAGAACGGTTTCTTGCCGCTCGCTTTGCAGCCGCAGAACCAGACGTCCTTGGAATCCTGGGCCTCGTACGGCACCGGCGCAAGCCCGGTGCCCGCATGCGAGCCGTCGCAGAAGGGTTGCTTCCGGCTGCGCCCGCAGGCGCACCAGAAATATTTCTTTCCGGCCTCGACCTTGACCTCGTAGGGCGCCTTTTGTGCCGGAACCGGTTCCGTCATGACCCCTTCCTTCCTGTCGCTCGCTGGTTTACCTTCCGGGCACCGCGGGGACGCGTCTACCCAGGCCGCCGCACGAGGGCCCGTTCGGCCGACGACTCGGGCAAGCGTTCCGCGGCGACTTTAGGCAAGCCCGCTGCCGAGTACAAGGCCGGGCAGGCACAGCACGAAACCAGGGCCGGCCCGGGCCGCCGGAACCCGGCAGGAGGATATCGACCCGGATGAACAAGCCGCCGCTAACCATTCTTTTGGCAAACCCGCGCGGCTTCTGCGCCGGGGTGGAGCGGGCGATCGAAATCGTCGAGCGCGCGCTCGAAAAGTTCGGGCCGCCGGTCTACGTGCGCCACGAGATCGTGCACAACCGCTACGTGGTCGAGTCCCTGGAGGCGAAGGGCGCGATCTTTGTCGAGGAGCTGGACGAGGTGCCGGACGGACCGCCGGTCATCTTCTCCGCCCACGGCGTGCCCAAGGCCGTCCCGGCCGAGGCCGAGCGGCGGCAGCTGTTCTACGTCGACGCCACCTGCCCGCTGGTCAGCAAGGTGCACCGCGAGGCCGAGCGGCACTTCCGCGACGGGCACAAGATCATCCTGATCGGCCACCCCGGCCATCCCGAGGTGGTCGGCACCATGGGGCAGCTGCCGCGGAGCTCGATCATATTGATCGAGGACACGGAACAGGCCGAGACGGTCGAGGTCGAGGACCCGGACAACCTGGCCTACATCACCCAGACCACCCTCTCGGTCGACGACACCTCGGAGATCATCGCGGTCTTGAGGCACCGTTTCCCAGCGATTCACGGGCCGAAGCAGGAGGACATCTGCTACGCCACGACGAACCGGCAACAGGCGGTCAAGGCCATCGCGGGGACCTGCGACGCGCTCCTGGTGGTCGGCTCGCCCAACTCCTCGAACTCGGCGCGGCTGGTCGAGGTCGCCCGCAAGCTCGGCTGCGAGACGGCGATGCTGCTGCCGCGCGCCGAGGAGCTCGACTGGGGCCTGCTGAACGGCGTCGGCCGCCTCGGCATCACCGCCGGCGCCTCGGCGCCCGAGGTGCTGGTCGAGGACTTGATCGCCGCCTGCCGCGAGCGCTTCGCGGTGACCATCGAGGAGATCACGGTGACCAGCGAGGACGTGCAGTTCAAGCTGCCGCGCGTGCTCGCCCCGCGCGCCGCGACCGCCTGAGCCGCCGGTACGCGCTCCGCCGATGGCCGTCTACACCGAAGTCTCGGACGAGGAATTGAAGGCCTTCCTCGCGCAGTACGAGCTCGGCGAGGTGACCGCCTTCAAGGGGATCGCCGAGGGCGTGGAGAACTCCAACTACCTGCTGCACACCACGGCCGGCAGCTTCATCCTGACGCTCTACGAGAAACGCGTCGCGCCCGAGGACCTGCCGTTCTTCCTCGGCCTGATGGAGCACCTGGCGGGCCGCGGCATCGACTGCCCGACGCCGGTCGCCGGGCGAGACGGGGAGCGCCTGCGCACGCTCTGCGGCCGGCCGGCCGCCGTCGTCAGCTTCCTGAACGGCCTCTCGCCGCGCCGGGTCTATCCCGAGCACTGCCGGGCCCTGGGCGCGGCGCTCGCCGCCATGCACCTGGCCGGCGAGGGCTTCGCCCTGCGCCGCGAGAACGCCCTCTCGGTCCCGGGCTGGCGGCCGCTGTTCGAGGCCTCGGCGGCGCGCGCCCACGAGGTCCGGCCGGGCCTGGCAGAGGAGCTGGAGGGCGAGTTGGCGCGGCTCGAGGCGGACTGGCCCGAGGGCCTGCCCGAGGGCGTGATCCACGCCGACCTGTTTCCCGACAACGTGTTCTTCATGGGCGAGCGCCTGTCGGGCATCATCGACTTTTACTTCGCCTGCAACGACTTCCTGGCCTACGACATCGCGGTCTGCCTGAACGCCTGGTGCTTCGAGCCGGACAACGCCTTCAACATCACCAAGGCCCGCCACATGCTCCACGCCTATCGCGCCAAGCGCCCGATCTCGGACCGGGAGCTGGCGGCCCTGCCGCTGCTCGCGCGGGGCTCGGCGCTGCGCTTCCTGCTGACCCGGCTCTACGACTGGCTGAACCACCCGGAGGGCGCGCTGGTTGCGCCCAAGGACCCGTTGGAGTACTGGAACAAGCTGCGCTTCCACAGCGAGGTCCACGGCCCCGGCGCCTACGGCCTGGATTGAGGGGAAAGATGCAGACGTCGACGCCCGCGTTCCCGACGAGCCTTCTCGCGTTGGTGCAAGCGTCCCCTCGCCCTTCGGGAGAGGGGCGCGTATGCGCGGCGCTTCGCGCGGCCCGCGCGGCGACGCCGCGCGGGCGGGTGAGGGCAAGTGGGTCTTCGGTCTTGTCACGGCCTGCCGGGTCACGGCGGCACCCGGCCCAACCAACCCGCCCTCACCCGCTCGGCTGCGCCTCGCCACCCTCTCCCGAAGGGCGAGGGTTTTGCTTGGTAGCCTACGGCCTGGATTGAGGCCCGAATGACCAAGCCTTTGGTCCTTCGGGGCAGGGCCGCGACCGCGGCCCCGCGAGCGAAAGCGAGCGAAGCCAAGCGCCCGGATGGGCGCGCCCGGCGTCTGAGGGACTATGGACATGTCACCCGGCTTGTGACATGCGTACGGGGAGAGCGATGACGGACGAAGAAGCGACGACGGACGAAGAAGCGACGGCGGAGTTGGTCGAGATCTTCACCGACGGGGCGTGCTCGGGCAACCCGGGGCCGGGCGGCTGGGGCGCGGTGCTGCGCTACCAGGGCGTCGAGAAGGAGCTCTCGGGCGCCGAGCGCGAGACGACCAACAACCGCATGGAGATGACGGCGGCGATCGCCGCGCTCCAGGCCCTGAAGCGCCCCTCGCAGGTGCGCCTGACGACCGACAGCATGTACCTGAGGAACGGCATCACCCAGTGGATCCATTCCTGGAAGTACCGCGGCTGGAAGAAGGCCGACGGCAAGCCGGTCAAGAACAAGGACCTCTGGCAGCGCCTGGACAAGGCGCTGCGCCCCCACCGGGTCGACTGGCAGTGGGTCAAGAGCCACGCCGGCCACCCGGAAAACGAACGCGCGGACCAGCTGGCAAAGGAGGCGATCAAGGGGGTGCGGTGAGGGGTGGTGGCACCTGTCAGGTGAATACGGTCTCTGTACATCCCGGATCTTCAATATCGTTCGATACCACAACCGGGGCAGCGTTTCGGTTGGAGCAAACAGTCCAGCCTCGGAAGGCCATGTTTGCGCTCGCCCATCCGATACGCGAGCACGCCACAATTTTCACAGCGGATGCGAAGAAAGACGATAATGAACGCCATTCCAATCCAAAACAAAACGAACTCAATCGTCCGGCCAACGTCGAGGCTGGCTGTCAGCGTGAACGCGCAATAGATCAGCGCCGTCAAATAGAATTTCAGTCTCAGCAGCGACTTGCCTCCTTTCTCGATAGGCCTTCTCGCCAGAAAGCTCATTCCGTTCGTCCCTTGCCGCGGACGTGTTCGATAGAAATACGGATAACAGACGGCACCCATTCAATCACACAAGAACTAGGAACGGCTTCGTCTCTCTGAACAGCCCCGGATTTGGCGCACCTCTTTGAGGGTGCACTCGAATATTCATCTACGGAATGATCACGAATCATCCGTTCGGCTTCATCTATCAAACCTTTCGCTGTCGAAATGTTCTTCTTCGGCACCACCACGAACCATCTCTTCGGCTTCAACCATAGTTTCGGACAAAGCATCAATCCCATCAGAAAGCACCGATGTCGTTCCAGAAATCGTCTTGTCAAAACCGATGGAAGCACCCGCCCTCATTTGGATCTTGGTATCGATTTCCCCGAGCGCTTCGATAAGGTCGCTCAAATCTATATCGAAGTCTATTTCTCCAGGACCTTTGTACACGGTTACTCCATCATCGGTTTCGCTCCCGAAAAATTCAAACTGGCCACCAAACGGACCGATTCCGCCGCCGACATTCCAGGAGTCGCTTGTACTGACATCGTTCTCGGCTTCGGTTCCGCTCTCGGAAATGTCGACTGGAACTCCAATGCCAATTTCAAAACCGTACCGGAGGCCGAGGGTCGCTTCCGAACCCACCTCAAACGTTTCTGTGTCGAATGAGAAGTGCAACTCGGCCTTGAAACCCCATGCTGCTACGGCCGTCACCGAGAGACCAATTTC
>JAOUCL010000251.1 GCA_029859805.1 Rhodospirillales bacterium
GAGTAGGCGAAATACTCGTCGAATACCAAAATCGTACCGGGCATCAACCGCCGATCGAGAATATCGAGCACGGTTCGAGTGGAAGAGTAGAGATCACAATCCAGGTGGACGAAGCTCGCCGGCTCCGAATGCTCGCGTAAGAACGGCGGCAGCGTTTCGTCGAACAGCCCGACGTGGAGCTCGACCGTGTCCGGCACTTCCGGCAGTTGCCCTTGTGAGTCGTACGACCCGGCGGCCTCGCCGTCGATCCAGTCTTCGGGCAAGCCTTGGAAGGAGTCGAAGCCGTGGACCTTCCCCCCCGCCACCTCGGCGATCACTCCTATCGAGCGCCCCGTGAACACGCCGAATTCCAGGACAAGGCCGGAGCCGGCGGCCCGGGCCAAGGCCGAGCGCAGGAGGCTTGCCTTGAAGCCGAACCAAGCGGGCGGCGAGGCGGCGGCCGAAGCCTGTTTCTCCGCATAGCGGTAGCTCTCGACAAAGCTTTCGAACGCAGGATCGATCTCCAGTGTCGTGGCGAAGCGGCGCTCCGCTTCGGCGGTCTCGCCCAACTGGCCAAGCACGACCCCGGCGTAGGCCGGCGCCAGGGCCAAACCGGGGTTGGCCCGTGCCGCCTGATCGAAGGCGGCGAGAGCTCTAGGCAGGTTGCCGCGATCGTAGTGCCACAGACCGAGATGCCAGTGGGCTGCCGCCAGGTTCGGATTGGCCGCAACGGCGTGTTCGGCGGCCTTCGCCGACTCGTCCAGCCGGCCGATATCGGCAAGCGCCGTGGCCAGGTTGTGATGCGCCATGGCGAATCGAGGCTGCAAGGCGGTGGCGCGCTGAAGCGGCTCGATCGCCTCGCGCGCCTTGCCTCGGCGGAGCAGGGCCACGCCGAGCCCGTTGAGCAGGTTCGGCTCGTCGGGACGGTCGCCGAGGCCGCCGCGGAAAGTCTCCGCGGCGTCGTCATAGCGGCGCCCCGCCAGCAGCAGGCCGCCCAGGTTCAAACGCGCCCAGACGGCCGTTGGATCGAGAGCCAGCCCCCGGCGGTAACCCTCCGCCGCCTCGCCGCCGCGCTTCAAGGCCTGCAACACCACGGCCAGATTCAAATGAAACAGGGCGAATCCGGGCTTTGCATCGATCGCGCGCCGGATCAGCCGCACCGCCTCTTCCGACCGGTTCTTCTGATGGGCAATCAGCCCCAGCAAATGGCAAGCATCCGGATGCTCCGGGATTTGCTCGAGAACCGAGCGATAGCACGCTTCCGCCCGGTCGAGCCGCCCCTTCTGTTGCTGGGCCATGCCGTCCCGGAGCATGGCGTGGATCGTGCTGTCTGGGGTATCCTGCATGTGGTCCCGGTTCGCGGTCCTTGTTTTCGTTTCGGATGATATCGCGATCCGCGCCGGGGGTCCGCGCCGGGATTCCGCGCGCTAAAACCCCTATCCGATCAACACGTCGGTTACGAACTTGACGCCGAGGAAGGCCAGGGTCAGCAGCAGGTAGGCGACCAGGACCCAGCGTGCGGCGCGCTTGCCGCGCAGGCCGCTGCGGAAATGCAGGACCAGCAGGACCCCGATCACCGCGAAGGCGAGCAGCGACAGCAGGGTCCGGTGATCGACGATCAGGACCTGGCCCGAGAGCAGGTACTGAAGGGCCATGCCGGTCACGATCGCGACGCCCAGCCCCAGCTCGGCAATCGTCAGGAGCCGCAACTCGAGCCTTTCGCCGTCGGCGATCGAGGGTAGCAGGCGCGTCAGGGCCGTCGGCTTTTTGCGCTTCAGGGCCCGCTCCTGAAGGAACACGCCGGCGCCGGCCACCGCGGCGATGGTCGCCAGGCCATAGGTCGCCATGGTGACCAGGATATGGACCACGAGCCAGCTGTCCGTCGGGCCGTAGGGCTCGCCTTGCTCGGGGACCTGGCCCCAGACCGTCGCCAGGATCCCGAGGATACAGAGGTAGGGCGCCAGAATCGCCGTCAGGCGCCAGGCGTCCCGCGTGACTGCGGCGACCACGGCGAAGAGCACGATGCTCACCGCGATCGACAGCCAGAGCGCCATGGCGATCCCGGTCTGCCAGGGACCGGCCAGCTGGATCAGGCTGTAGGCCAGGGGACCGGCCACGGCGACGCCGAGGACGGCCCAGAACGCCAGGTCGCGCTGGCCGCCGCCGCGCCGGAAGGGCAGCAGCGAGGCCGGCACAAGTGCGAGCAGCGCGGTCAGGCTGAGCACGAGGTTGTTTGCCATGACGCCCTTTATAATCGCCTCTTGGCCGGAGCGATAGAGGACACTAGGCTCGCCGAACGGCGCCCGATGGACGGGCACTTGGAGGGCAAGGCATGGAAAGGGCGGTGGCCCTGGTGGTGGCGGCCGGGCGCGGCGAACGCTTCGGCGGCGCGCGGCCCAAGCAGTACGAAACGCTGGCCGGACGGCCTCTACTGCACCACGGTCTGGCGGCGCTCGTCGGCCATCCGGCCATCGCGGGCGTGCGCGCGGTGATTCACCCGGACGACCTGGCGCTCTACCAGAGCGCGGCCGAGGGCCTCGACCTGCTGGACCCGGTCCCCGGCGGCGCGAACCGTCAGGACTCCGCGCGCCTCGGCCTGGAGAGCCTGGAAGAGCTCGCGCCCGAGCATGTCCTGATCCACGACGGTGCCCGGCCGCTGCTGCCCGCCGAGGTGATCGACCGCGTGCTGCGGGCGCTGGACCGGGTCCCCGGTGCCGTGGCCGCCCTGCCCGTGACCGACACCCTGAAGCGTGAGCACGACGGGCTGGTCGCCGAGACCGTGGCGCGCCAGGGCCTGTGGCGGGCGCAGACCCCCCAGGGCTTCCACTACCCAGCCATCCTGGCCGCCCATCGGGCCGCGGCCGGGGCCGAGCTGACCGACGATGCCGCGGTCGCAGAGCAGGCTGGCCTGCCGGTCGCCCTGGTCGAGGGATCGCCGCGCAACCTGAAGGTCACGACGCCGGAGGACCTGGCGCGCGCCGAAACCATCCTGACGGGCGGCGGCGGGGCGCAAGAGACCCGCAGCGCCAGCGGCTTCGACGTGCACCGCTTCGGCCCAGGGGACCACGTGACACTCTGCGGCGTCAAGATCCCCCACGACCGGGCCCTGCTCGGCCATTCCGACGCCGACGTCGCACTGCACGCGCTGACCGACGCCCTGCTCGGCGCGCTCGGCGCGGGCGACATCGGCCTGCACTTTCCGCCCACGGACCCGCGCTGGCGCGGCGCCGATTCGGCGGTCTTCCTGCGAAACGCCAGCGAACGCGTGGCCGCGCGCGGCGGGCGCATCGTCAACGTGGACGTGACCGTGATCTGCGAAGCCCCGAAGCTGGCGCCTCATCGTGCGCACATGGTGGCCCGCCTGGCCGAGCTGCTGGACCTCGCGCCCGAGCGGGTCAACGTCAAGGCGACGACGACGGAAGGCCTCGGCTTCACCGGGCGCGGCGAAGGCATTGCGGCGCAAGCGAGCGCGACGCTGTGCCTGCCGAGGCGCGGCTAGTGTTCCAACGCCCCGCCCTGCCGTTCTTCCACCCGGCGACCCTGATCGCGACCTGGTTCGGCAGCGGCCTGGCCAGGTTCGCGCCCGGCACCTGGGGTTCGCTCGCCGCCCTGCCCTGCGCCGCCGCCCTGGTCTGGCTCGGCGGGCCCTGGACCCTCTTGGCGGCCGCGGGCCTCGTCTTCCTTGCGGGCCTCTGGGCCGGCGCGCGCTACGCGGCGGCGAGCGGCAGCGGCGACCCCGGCGCCGTGGTGGTCGACGAGGTGGCGGGCCAGTGGCTGGCGCTCTTTCCCGTCGCGCTCGACCTCCGGCTCTACCCGGTCGCGTTTCTGGCGTTCCGCTTCTTTGATATCGCCAAGGTCTGGCCGGCCAACTGGATGGATCGAAAGCTCAAGGGCGGGTTCGGCATCATGGCTGACGATGTGGTGGCCGGCCTCTACGCCGCTGCGGTCGCCTACGGTGTCACCATGTGGATTGACAAGGAATCTTTATTTTCATGGACTTACTAAGTACCGCTGAGAAGTTGCTGGAGGCGTTTCGGGGCGCGGGCCTGCGCCTCGCCACCGCCGAGAGCTGCACCGGCGGGCTGATCGCCGCGGTCCTCACCGACATCGCCGGTGCCTCCGACGTGGTCGAGCGCGGCTTCGTCACCTATTCCAACGAGGCCAAGACCGAGCTGCTAGGCGTCCCGCCGGAGCTGATCGAACGGGCCGGGGCGGTCAGCGCCGAGGTCGCCGAGGCCATGGCCGAGGGCGCGCTCGACCGCTCGGCGGCCGACCTGGCGGTCGCGGTCACCGGCATCGCCGGCCCGGGCGGCGCGACGGACACGAAGCCGGTCGGCCTGGTCTATCTGGGCGTCTGCCGGAGGGGACGCGAGGCGCGCTCGGAACGCCACGTCTTTCCCGGCGACCGGGCGGCGGTGCGCCGGGCCGCGGTCGCGGCGGCCTTCGATCTGCTGGCCGACCAGCTCGCATAGGCCGCGGCGGTGACGACGACGCCCGAGCCGCCACCGGAGTCCCCGGTCCTCCGGGGCCGGGACCTTCTGCTGATCCTGATCATCGTCCTCGCCGCCATCTCCGTGATCGCCCTGCTCGCCGTGCCGCTCGTCGGCGCCCTGGCGCCCTCCGAGGGGCGCGATACGAATTTGGTGGTCGGGATACAGCTCCTTCTGCTCGCGGCGCAGACGGCCGTGCTGATCGGCGCGGTCTACCTGGTGGCGGTGCGCTGGCGCGGCCTTGGCTGGGCGGAGCTCGGTCTGAGGCCTGCGCCGCGGCGCTGGTACCGCCGCGCCATCTGGATTACCCTGCTCACGCTCTTGCTTGCCGGCGGACTCAATGTGCTCACGCAGCTGTTTCTGGACGAGGCGCCGGTCAATCCCCAGTTCAGCCTTGTTGCGCCGGCCGGATTTTCCTGGTTCGCGCTGCTCGGGATGCTGTTCGTAGTCGGCCTGTGCATACCCTTCGCCGAGGAGCTGCTGTTCCGCGGCGTGCTCTACGGCTGGCTGCGCCAACGCCTGGGCGTGCCGGCCGCGGCCCTGCTGAGCGCCGTGCTGTTCTCCGGCGTTCACCGCATCGTCTGGCTGATCCCGGCGCTCGCCGTCATAGGCGTGATCCTGGCCCTGGTCTACGAGAAGAGCGGGTCGCTCTGGCCCGCCATCGTGGTCCACGCCCTATTCAACTCCGTCGGCGTGGTCCTGGTCTACCTCGCCCTGGCCCAGGGCGTGCCGCTCGGCTGAGGCGCGCCCTCTCCGGCCGCTACTCCGGCTCGCCGTAGAGGGCGTGGGCGCGGGCCTCGAAGGCGCCGACCATGCGGCGCACGGCCTCGTGGAACAGGGCTTCCATCATCTTCTGCAGCAGCCTGGAGCGGAACTCGAAGTCGACGTAGAAGTCGATCACGCAACCCTCCGGGTGGTCCTCGAAGACCCAGTGATTATTAAGGTATTTGAACGGCCCCTCGACGTAGCTCACGTCGATGCACCGCCCGGCCTCGTCGAGCCGGACCCGGCTGGTGAAGCGCTCGCGGATCATCTTGAAGCCGATCACCATGTCGGCGACCAACAGGTCGCCCTCGCGGCCGCGCAGCCGCGCGGCGATGCACCAGGGCAGGAACTCGGGATAGCGCTCGATGTCGGCAACCAGCGCGTAGAGCTGTTCGGGGCTGTAGCCGATGATGCGCCGCTCGTCGTGGGTCGGCATGGCCGGTTGCAGGCCTGCCCTAGCTCGCCGCCAGCCTGGCCTCGCGCGCCGCCCTCAGGCGGGCGAAGTCCTCGCCGGCATGATAGGACGAGCGGGTCAGGGGCGTCGCCGAGACCAGCAGGAAGCCCTTACCGAGCGCCTGGGTCTCGTACTGCTTGAACTCCACCGGCGTCACGAAGCGGTCGATCACGTGGTGCTTGGGAGTCGGCTGGAGGTACTGGCCGATGGTGAGGAAATCGACCCCGGCGCTGCGCTGGTCGTCCATCACCTGCAGCACCTCGTCCCGGGCCTCGCCCAGCCCGACCATTAGGCCGGACTTCGTGAACATGGCCGGGTCGACCTCCTTGACCCGGTCGAGCAGGCGTAGCGAGTGAAAGTAGCGGGCGCCCGGCCGGACCTCGGGATAGAGCCGCGGCACGGTCTCCAGGTTGTGGTTGAAGACGTCGGGCCGGGCCTCGACGACGACCTCCAGCGCGCCCTCCTTGCGCAGGAAGTCTGGCGTCAGCACCTCAATCGTCGTGCCCGGCGTCGCCTCGCGGATCGCCCGGATCGTTTGCGCGAAGTGCTCTGCCCCACCGTCCTCCAGGTCGTCACGGTCGACCGAGGTGACCACGACATGCTCCAGGCCCAGGTCGGCCACGGCCCGGGCCACGTTGGTCGGCTCGAAGGGATCGAGGGCGCCCGGCTTGCCGGTCGCCACGTTGCAGAAGGCACAGGCCCGGGTGCAGACCCCGCCCATGATCATCATGGTGGCGTGGCGCTTCTCCCAGCACTCGCCGATATTCGGACAGGCCGCCTCCTCGCAGACCGTATGCAGGTTGTTGTCGCGCACGATCCGCCGGGTCGCCTGGTATTCCCGGCTGACCGGCGCCTTGACCCGGATCCAGGCCGGCTTGCGCTTGACCGGCTGGTCCGGCCGGTGCGCCTTCTCCGGGTGGCGGATCGGTCTGGTTTCGCTCGGCGCTGCCATGGCTCACATGTGGATGACGCGGCCGTAAGCGTCAAGCACGCTTTCGTGCATCATCTCCGAGAGGGTCGGATGCGGGAAGACCGTGTGCATCAGGTCCTCCTCCGTGGTTTCCAGGCCCATGGCGACGACGAAGCCCTGGATCAATTCCGTGACCTCGGCGCCGACCATGTGGGCGCCCAGGAGCTGCCCGGTCTTGGCGTCGAACACGGTCTTGACCAGGCCGTCGGGCTCGCCCAGCGCGATCGCCTTGCCGTTGCCGACGAAGGGGAAGCGTCCGACCTTGAGCTCGTGGCCGGCCTCCTTGGCCTTGGCCTCGGTAAGGCCGACGCTGGCGACCTGCGGCTGGCAGTAGGTACAGCCCGGAATGCGCCCCTTGTCCAGCGCGTGGACGTTCGGCAGGCCCGCGATCTTCTCGATGCAGACGACGCCCTCGTGCTCGGCCTTGTGGGCCAGCATGGGCGGCCCGGCGACGTCGCCGATGGCGTAGATGCCGGGCTCGGCGGTGCGCGAATACTCATCCGCGGCGATGCAGCCCCGGTCGGTCTTCACCTTCGTGGTCTCGAGCCCGAGGTCCTCGATGTTGCCCTGGACGCCGACCGCCGAGATGACCCGCTCGACGGTGATCTCGCTCTTGGCTCCCTTGGCGTCCTCGATCGCCGCCGTG
>JAOUCL010000532.1 GCA_029859805.1 Rhodospirillales bacterium
TGTCTGAACAGGCGATCATGTCTGGCCGAAATCAAATGCCGGCCCAGGTTGAATAGATTGTAGACCGCTGCATGGACACCGAGGAATCGCTCGGCTTGCCGCAGCGATTTGAATCGACGCATGCCCCGCTCTCCCACCCGGGTTGGCTGATGAGAAAGCTCTGCTCGGTTGTTGGCATACCGGGATGTGTCGTGAATCGAGTCCGGGA
Organism: Rhodospirillales bacterium; assembly: GCA_029859805.1. Classification (GTDB taxonomy): domain Bacteria; phylum Pseudomonadota; class Alphaproteobacteria; order Kiloniellales; family JAKSDN01; genus CAMYKD01. The sequence continues at coordinate 209 of JAOUCL010000532.1, forward strand.
TCAGCTCTCGATGTGCGACCCCGTAGCTCCGCAACTTGTCCGTCACGATCCTCCTGGGCTCACTACGATGTTTCTTTAGCAGGCGTTTGAAGAACCGCTTGGCGGCGTTGCCGTCTCGGCGCGTCTGCAGAAACACATCCACCACGTCACCGTCCTGATCGACCGCACGCCACAGATAGTGTTGCTTGCGCTGGATCTTCACAAAGACTTCATCAATGAAGAAAGTGTCACCATAGCCTCGGTGCTGACGCTTCAGTCGCCTCGCAAATTGGGGTCCAAACTTGATGCACCACAGATGAATCGACTCATAGCTGACCGCAATCCCCCGCTCGGCCAGGAGATCCTCTACATCGCGGGTACTCAGGTTGAAACAATGGTACAGCCAAACGGCGTGCTGAATGATCTCGGGAGGGAATCGATGGCGTTTGTACAGCGATGCGGATCTTCTCATGCCGCGATTGTCGCCTTACCGCCGTTAACTTGTCAGTACCGACCTGCCTATTGATTGGCCGGGCCAACGGGAAGCTCTAGGCTTCCCGGCCACCTGATCCCGTACCACCAAATTGCGGCAAAGAGACTGGCGGGCTTCCGCCCCTTGGATCCGGCCTGAGAGCAGCCAGGCGGTCCGACAAAGTACCGGAAACGGCGTCGCAAGCCCCTGAAAAATCAAAGCATTCGTAGGCCCCTCTCGGGAGACCCTACGAATGCCTGACTTAATGGCGGAGAGGGCGGGATTCGAACCCGCGGTACGGGGTTACCGTACACTTGCTTTCCAAGCAAGCGCCTTCGACCGCTCGGCCACCTCTCCGGCGCTGTCGGGGCGACGCACTGTACCGGAGCCCCGAAACCGTTGCAATTAGCTAGAGAACGTCCAGTATCCGCTCGCTGGTGATGAGCCACCCGCGGGGGCCGCCGCTGGTGAGGCCCATTTCCTTCAAGACAGATCGATAGTTCGGAGCGGCGCCGAATCGTTGCACGAACTTCGCCTTGGTATCGCCACTCGGCAAGGTCTCGACTTCCAGTGAATCGAGCACGATTTCGGTCATCGCCTGGATGGCAAACCTCTCACGCTGAGTTTCCTGCCACTCACCATGGGAGTCATATCCGGCCGGGGCGAAGTCAGATGCGTAGTAAGTGAAGTACTCCTCCAGATTACGGTCGCTCCAGACGTTCGCCCAGTTGTTCAGGAAACTGGCCACTTCGTTCGTCAACACCGACGCGCCGGAGATCAGTACCTGATTGGATCCGGCTGCCCCGGGTGACCCCGGGGATACGCCGCCGATAGGCTCCGCCTCACGGGCGAGCGGAAGTCCCTCTTCCGCCGGACTTCCGCTCGCCGCGAAGAATCGCGGTGGGTTTTCCAGACACTCGCCTCCTGGCCCGGCGGACACCGCAGACCTGGGTCCCGTCGGGAGGGGCAGCTCCCCGCCTGACTCTGGGACTTGCAGGCCGCTGGGCACCTTCAATGGGGCTTCCACCTCGGTGGTCTGATAGCGGGGGTTGTCCTTGCACCCCCCGGAACCACCGCCAATGCTGCAAGCCGACAGTCCTGCGCTCAGAGCGATAGCCGTCAATAGCAGTTTTCTGCCAGCGACGATCACGTGCTGCTCTGCATTTCGATCTGCAAGCCAGCCGCCCTCATGGCCGACGCCACGGCCGGATGAAATCGGTCATCCAACCAGGTCAGGGGCAACCTGATGCCCTCCCCCATGAGCCCGAGTCTCGCGACAGCCCACTTGACCGGGATCGGATTGGGTTCAAGAAACATAGCCGAGTGTAGCCCGCTCAGACGCTCGTCAGCTTCTCTCGCCTGCTCGCTCTGCCCGCGGAGTGCTGCATCGCAAGCCTGCCTCATCAGTCCCGGCGCCGCGTTTGCTGTCACGGAGATGACTCCCGATCCACCTGCCAACATGAACTCACAACCCGTTGCATCGTCACCACTTAGCAGACAGAAATCCTCC
>JAOUCL010000533.1 GCA_029859805.1 Rhodospirillales bacterium
TATCATTGTCGGCGTAGCGCTTCGATTCCGGCAATGAATGGAACCTGACCCACCTGTGGTAAAAGACGACGCGCAGCGAAAACCCTGCCGGCGCGGCTTCCAAGAAGTTACGTCGCCAAAACATTTCGAAACCACTCATGCCGGCGCGCCCGATGCCGTCCTCGAATCTGTCGCAGGTTCGAGACTATAGAATTGATCCGGAATGTCCGCCTAGGTTCACGTCTTCCCGCTCGGCCCGAGCCTTTCGCGCCCGCAACGGCGCCCTTCGCCGCCTAGCCCTCCCCCTCCCGCGCCGGATCGCTGGCGGCGCCGGCGGCGACGCGGGCGGCGTAGAGGCGGGCCAGGGGGACGGCGCTCAGGCCGTGGGCGAGGATGCTGAGGACCACCGTGCAGGCCACGGTCATGGCCAGGTCCTCGCCGCCCGGCAGGCCGGCGTCGAGCACGATGATCACGAAGACGATGCTGACCAGCCCGCGTGGCCCGAACCAGCCCACGAACAGCTTGCCGTCGGCGCCGAGCGGCAGGCCCGTCAAGGCCAGGAACATGGGCAGCATGCGGATCACGGTCAGGCTGAGCAGCGCATAGGCCAGGTGGTCCCAGCCGAAGCGCGGCAGGATCTCGCCGACCACCGCCGCGCCGAAGACGACCCAGGTGAGCAGCGACAGGGTGTCGCCGGCCGACTCGGCGGCGTGCAGCCACTCGTGCTTCTTTTCCGGCCTCAGGACGGCGACGGTGATGCCACCCATGAAGGCGGCGATCAGACCGCTGCCGTGCAGCGCCTGGGCGGTCGCGAAACAGAGCAGCGCCAGCGCCGGGACCAGGACCGGCAGCCAGGTGCGGCCGATCCAGCCGCCGCGCCGGGCGAGGCGGCCGAGCGTCGAGCCGGCGCCGAGCGCGAAGGCGACCCCGACAACGGCGCCGATGCCGATCTCCTGTACGAACAGGCCGAGCGCCAGCCCGATCGTGCTGTCCTCGCTGGGCGCCGTTCCGGCGGCGACCGCCAGGAACGCGAAGAGCACCGGGACGCAGATGCCGTCGTTCAACCCGGCCTCCACCTTGAGGCCCTCGCGGACGCTCGGCGGCACGTCGGGATTGGTGACCACCGCCTTGCCCAGCGCCGCATCGGTCGGCGCCAGCATGGTCGCGAGCAGCGCCACCTCGAGGAGCGTCAGCTCGGGAAAGACCGGGACGCCCAGGGCGAAGCCGAGCGCGATGGTGAGCGGCAGACCGACCGCCAGCAGGCGCGCCGGGATGCGGAAGGCGCGCCGGAGCACGGCCAGGTCCGCGTCGGCGGCCTCGGCGAACAGGACCAGCGCAAGGGTCAGCTCGGCCAGCAGCCGGATCTCGCCGGTGCCGACAGAGAGCTCGAGCACCCCGAGGCCGACCGGTCCGAGCAAAACCCCGATGCCCAGGAACACCATCGCGCCGCTCACAGGCGTCCGCTCGAGCCGGCCGGCCACGGTGCCGTAGATCAGCACGATGGCGGCCAGGATCGCGAGCATTGCATACATCGGCCGTCTCCTCCCTCGGCGCGGGGCCGCATGGCTCCCGAACCTCGACCATGCCCCGGCCCCGCGCGCAAGGCAAGGTCGCGCGGGGCCGGAACGGGCTCCGGGATCGGCATCAAGCAGGTGCAGCCGGCCCCGCGGCGAGGGCCATGTTCGAAGCCCCTCGCGCGCTACTTCACCGTAAGCAAGGCGCACTTCGCCAGCTGGCTCACCTTGTGCGAGTTGCTGCCGAGCAGTAGACCGCTCAGGCCGCCGAGGCCGCGGCTGCCCATGACGACGAGGTCGATGGTCTCGCGCTCGGCACAGTTCAGGATCCGTTGGACCGTGTCGCCGTCTTCGACGAGGGGCTTGACCGTCTTCACGCCCCTGTCCCGCGCAACCTGGGTGGCCCCCTCGACGATCTTGTCGCCGATGACCACGATCGCCCGATAGAGGGCCTGGATCGCCTTGCTGTCGTCGACCATGGCCGCGCCGGTCCCGGACAGGCCGGCAGGAGGCGGCGGGGCCGGCGGAAGCTGCACATCGTACTCCGTTTCCGCCAACTCGCGGATCTCAGCTAACGGCTGACCATGCAAGAGAACATGCAGCACGATCAGCTCGGCATTGCACCTTGCGGCAAGGTCGCTCGCGGTTTCGACCGCCTTGGCGGCATGCCGGG
>JAOUCL010000252.1 GCA_029859805.1 Rhodospirillales bacterium
TCATCCTGGTGATCTTCAAGACCGCGCCGCCGATGCCGATCACCAGGATGACCGAGGCGATCAAGAGGTTCCGCTTCTCGCCGAAGTCGACCTTGCCCTCGATCAGGGTGCGCAGGCCCGAGGCCGCGATGACGCCGAAGAGCGCGATCGCCACACCGCCCATGACGGCGACGGGGATCGACAGGATGAAGGCCGCGACCGAGCCGACGAAGCCGAGCACGACCGCCAGGGCCGCGGCCCCGGCGACCACGAAAATGCTGAATACGCGGGTGATGGCCAAGACCCCGATGTTCTCGCCGTAGGTCGTGTTTGGCGGGCCACCCAAGAGGCCGGCCAGCATGGTCGCCAGGCCGTCGCCGAGCAGCGAGCGGTGCAGGCCCGGCTTGACCAGGAAGTTGCGCCCGACCACGCGGCTGACCACGACCTGGTCGCCGATGTGCTCGGCAATGGTGACGATCGCGACCGGCACCAGCAGCGGCAGGACCTCCCAGGGGATGCTGCCGGTGGCGCCGGTCAGGCCGGCGAAGAAGAGGGTGAAGTCGGGCACCCGAAACAGCGGCGCGGCGGCCACCGGGGCGAAGTCGACCAGGCCGAGGACCAGCGCCACGACATAGCCGCAGACGATGCCGAGCAGCACCGGCACGACGGTGAAGAAACCCTTGAGCACGATGGCGAAGACCAGGACGCAGCCGAGCGTGAACAGCGCGACCAGGAAGTGGGTCAGGCTGTAGTCGCCGCCGCCGGCGGTATTGGTCGCCATGGAGACCGCGATGCCGGCGAGGCCCAGGCCGATCACCATGATCACCGGGCCGACCACGATCGGCGGCAGCAGGTGGAGCAGCCAGCGCACGCCGAACAGCCGGATCATCAGCGCGACCACGAGGTAGACCAGGCCCGCCGAGAAGGCGCCGAACATGGCGCCCGGGACGCCGGCCATCTCGGACCCGATGACGATCGGCGCGATGAAGGCGAAGGAGGAGCCCAGGTAGACCGGGATCCGGAACCCGGTGACGACCATGTAGAGCAGGGTGCCCAGGCCGCTCGACACCAGCGCGACGGCCGGGCTCAGGCCGGTCAGGATCGGCACCAGGACGGTGGCGCCGAACATGGCGAAGAGGTGCTGCAGGGACAGCACGAGCCAAACGTGCGGGCTCGGCCTGTCTTCGACGTCGAGCACGCGCTCGCCCGTGCTTGCGGTTTCGATACTGGTCATGTGGATCATCCCCCCGCTCTCTGGATCTCGACCCCGGGTTCGGCCCGAGTCGTTCCAGCCATTATAAGATCCGCTGCGCGCCCTGTCGCCCGCCCAAGCGTCGCGGCCCAGGGCAATCGAAACCCGCATCTTCTTCCTCCCCCCTTGCGGGGGAGGACCGAGGAGGGGGGACGGGCCGCTACGATCAAAATGACACCGCCAAGCGCGGTGCGCGCGGCCTTGACCACCCCCATCCAAACCTTCCCCCGTCGAGGGGGAAGGCTTTCCTGCCTTTCACCCGATTGCCCTGCGTGGCGGTTGATGCGGGGCATTCAGCATTTGTGGTGAGAGGCCCGTCTCGCGTAGAGTTAGAGTTTCCGCCGGGGCCCTTGCGGGCCAGGAGAATTGGACGCCATGAACGACACCAAGCCCCCGAACCGGCACATCGTACTCACCTCGCACCCAGGCGGCGGGCAGAAGCCGCTGCCGATCGACTGGGGCGCGGCCGATACGAAGGCGCGCGGCCCGGTCATCGGCACGCTGACCGATCCGGCGCGGCGCAACGTGATCGGCGCGCATTCGGGGGCCTACGCGCTCTACCGGGCGCTAGCGATCGCGGCCGGCAGCCTGAGCCCGCTGCACAAGGCCGACCTGACCGACACCGGGCCGGCCGCGGGTATCGGCCCGCATCCGCAGTGGTCCGACCCGGACAAGATCGTCTCGCTCGACCCCTTCGGCCACCTGGCGGGCGAAGCCTTCAAGGACATGGTGGACGACGGCTGGGACATCCGCCCGACCATCGCGGTGACCCGGGCGCGCCTCACCTTGCCCGAGATGAAGGAGGCGTTGCGCGAGGGGCGCCTCGAGCCCGACGGAAAGGTCCTGCTGGACAGCGGCGAGGCGAATTGCACGAAGATGGCGATCGAGCCGGTGTGGCACCTGCCGGGCGTGGCCAAGCGCTGCGGCGTCGGCGAGTCGGACTTGCGGCGCAGCCTCTTCGAGCACACCGGCGGCATGTTCCCGGAGCTGGTCACCCGGCCGGACCTGCACGTCTTCCTGCCGCCGATCGGCGGCATCACGATGTATGTCTTCGGCGACCTGGCGGCGATCATCGACCCCAAGCGCAAGTTGGCCTGCCGGGTGCACGACGAGTGCAACGGCTCGGACGTCTTCGGCTCGGACATCTGCACCTGCCGGCCCTATCTCGTGCATGGCATCGAGGTCTGCATTCAGACGGCGCAGCAAGACGGCGCCGGCCTGATCGTCTACAACCGCAAGGAAGGCCGGGCGCTCGGCGAGGTCACCAAGTTCCTGGTCTACAACGCCCGCAAGCGTCAGGCGGGCGGCGACAGCGCGGACTCTTACTTCTTGCGCACCGAATGCGTCGCCGGCGTCCAGGACGTGCGCTTCCAGGAGCTCATGCCCGACGCGCTGCATTGGCTCGGCATCACCCGCATCGACCGCTTCGTCTCGATGAGCAACATGAAGCACGAGCCGCTGGTCCGCCAGGGTATCGAGATCGTCGAGCGCGTGCCGATCCCCGACGACCTGATTCCGGAGGACGCCCAGGTCGAGATGCAGGCGAAGAAGGCGGCCGGCTATTTCACCGAGGACGAGGCGCCCGACGCCGCCGGCCTCGCCGACACCAAAGGACGCGACCTGGGCGATTACTAGTGCCAGGGTTCAGCAATGAGTGATAGACCCCCCTCCCTGGGTGACTCACGAACTACCGACATCGGGTGCTAGCTTGGCCGATCTGAACGACCCGCAGCAGGCCGTGGCCTGGCTGCGCACGCCGCAGGCGGTGCGGCTGCGCTGCAACGCCGTGTTCGCGGCCGCCGAGCGGGACGCCCTCGATCACTTTGCGCTCGACATGGAGCGTCTGGACGCCGCGGCGGCCTATGTCGTCGATACCATCCGACAGGCCTATCCGACTCTGAAGATCCCCTACCACAGCCGCTGGCGCCACTTCGCTACGGGCGGGCGGGACCGCTGGGCCGAGCTCGCCGGGCGTCTGGCCGGCAGCCCGATGGACGAGATCGCCCGCATCCGCATCGACCTCGCGGTGACCAGTGTGCTGCTCGACGCCGGCGCCGGCGCGCGCTGGCGCTACACCGAACCCGGGACCGGCGAGGTCTATGGCCGCTCGGAAGGCCTCGCGGTCGCCAGCTTTCATCTCTTCCTCGGCGGCGCCCTGTCCGCGCGGCCGGACGCGCCGCTCAGGGCGGACGCAGAGGCCCTGGCCGGACTGACCGCAGCGCGCCTGGCCGAGGCCTTCCAGGCGGGGGAGGACAACCCGCTGGTCGGGCTCGAGGGGCGCGCCGCGCTGTTGCGGCGCCTGGCCGCGGCGCTCGCCGCCGCACCTGAGATGTTCGGCGGCGCCGCGCCGCGTCTGGGCAACCTCTACGACTACCTGGCGGCCCAGGCCCCGGCTTGCCGCCTGCCGGCCGGCGTGATCCTGGATGCCGTGCTGCGCGGGCTCGGGCCGATCTGGCCCGGCCGGATCGCGCTGGGCGGCGACAACCTGGGCGACGTCTGGCGCCATCCAGCGGCGGCCGGCGAGGACCTGACCGACGGCCTGGTACCATTCCACAAGCTCTCGCAGTGGCTCAGTTACTCGCTGGTCGAGCCCCTGGAGCAGGACGATATCGCGGTGACCGGCCTCGAGGACCTGACCGGCCTGCCGGAATACCGCAACGGCGGCCTGCTGGTCGACCTGGGCGTGCTGCGGCCCAAGCACGACAGGGTGCTGGGCGGGCGCCATGAGGTCAGCTCGGAGCTGGTCGTCGAATGGCGCGCCTTGACCGTGGCCCTGCTCGACCGGCTTGCCCGGCGGGTGCGCGAACGCCTCGGCCTGGACGAAACCGCGCTGCCGCTCGCCAAGGTGCTCGAAGGCGGCACCTGGAGCGCGGGCCGCCGGATCGCGCGCGAGCGGCGCCCGGACGGGGGGCCGCCGATTCATGTCGTCAGCGACGGCACGGTTTTCTAAAGTAGGGTTGGAAACGGGCCGGGAGGGGGAGACCATGGCTAACAACGTCACCGTCGTCGATCATCCGCTGGTGCAGCACAAGCTCGCCCTGATGCGCCGCCGCGAGACCACGACGGCGGAGTTCCGCACGCTGCTGCGCGAGATCTCGCTGCTGCTCGCCTACGAGGTAACGCGGGACCTGCCGCTGACCGAGGTCGAGATCGAGACGCCGCTCGCCAAGACCAAGGGGCCCAAGCTGGAAGGCAAGAAGATGGTCCTGATCTCCATCCTGCGCGCCGGCAACGGCCTGCTGGAGGGCATGCTGGACCTGGTCCCCTCGGCGCGGGTCGGCCATATCGGCCTCTACCGGGACCCCGAGACGCTGGTCGCGGTCGAGTACTACTTCAAGGTGCCGGAGGGCCTGGAGGAGCGCCAGGTGATCGTCGTCGACCCCATGCTGGCGACCGGCAACTCGGCCGCGGCCGCGCTCTCGCGCATCAAGGACGCCGGCGCGCGCACGATCAAGTACGTCTGCCTGCTTGCCGCGCCCGAGGGCATCGAGGCGCTCGGCGAGGCCCACCCCGACGTGCCGATCTATACCGCCGCGATCGACGAGCGCCTGAATGAGCACGGCTACATCGTGCCCGGCCTCGGCGACGCCGGCGACCGCCTCTACGGCACGAAGTGAGGGCGCTTAGGAAAGACGAACCTTCAGGTCTTCAACGGTTTGACCCCAAGCGCCCAAATCCTCGTCTACCTTCCAGAGGTCTTTGAGTTCGGAGTCGTCCAGCACAGTATCTACAGCCCGCCTAGCCTTGGCGAGCAGGGCGGAATCCGGTTTGGCTTTACCCTTGATCCAAGTCGTGACTTCCTCTGGAAGGGAAGAGGCGGGCTTACCGTTTAGGGCGGCAACAACCTCGGCGGCGGCCAATGCACTACTACATTCGGGCGCTTCCAGATAGTCTGCAGACTCGTCGATCACGCGCGCCAGCGCCGCGACTACGGCCGAAGTATCCAAGGCTTCTTGCAGCTCGTAGATCCAGTCGAGGGCGTCATCGTTATCAAAATTTCCGTGCCCCCATGCACCCATGATTTCTCCTATTGGTATGTCGGTAACAACCGCTGATATTACACCGCATCTCTGAGAGAGGGGCACCGGGTATGGCGCGTCCTTTTTTGTGGCGCTGCGACTGGCCGGAGGTTGATTTGTTGCCTAGTATAGCCGCCGCCCGGGAACGATCGGACAGAAGGTCGCGGGCAGACAACGGAAATTGAACTCGGAGGGCAAACAATGACGTTTTCAGGGAGGCGAGGATGGCGCCGGCTGGTCATGGCGGCGCTGGTGACGGCGGGCTGGCTGGGCTTTGCGGCAAACGCCACGGCGGCCGAGAAGCTCAAGGTCGCGGCGGTGTTCGAGACGCCGATCGAGGAGCCCTGGGTCAACCAGATCCATGTGGCGCTGCTTCGGGCCAAGAAGGAATTCGACATCGAGTACGTCTGGTCGGAAAGCGTCAAGGCGGCCGACTTCGCCCGCGTGCTGCACGAGTATGCCCAGGGCGGCTATGACCTGATCATGGGCGATTCCTTCGGGACCGAGCGCATCACCCGCCGGGTCGCGCGGCAGTACCCCGATGTCGCCTTCGTCTTCGGCTCGGGCCTGGGGCCGGCCGAGCCGAACTTCGCCGTGTTCGACAACTGGATCCACGAGCCGGCCTATCTGAGCGGCATGCTGGCGGGCAAGCTGTCGAAGTCGAACACCGTGGGCGTGGTCGCGGCCATGCCGATCCCGGAGGTCAACCGCCTGTCCAACGCGTTTTGCGCCGGGGCCAAGGAGGTCAACAAGGCGACCAAGTGCAAGTTCTCCTTCATCGGCTCGTTCTTCGACCCGCCCAAGGCCAAGGAGGCGGCGCTGGCCCAGATCGAGGCCGGCGTCGACGTGATCTATGCCGAGCGCTTCGGCGTCATCGAGGCGGCCAAGGAGAAGGGCATCGCGGCGATCGGCAACATGTCCGACCAGTCGGGCCTGTCGCCGGAGACGGTCGTGACCAGCGTCGTCTGGGACATGTGGCCGACGGTCAAGCAGGTCATCAGCCTGGTCAAGGCCGGGGTCTTCTCGTCGCAGGACTTCGGGCAGTTCTCCTTCATGGGCAAGGAAGGATCCTACCTGGCGCCCTATCAGGCCTGGGAGAAGAAGCTGCCGAAGGAGGTGGCCGAGCTGGTCGCGGCGCGCAAGCAGGAAATCCTCGACGGCACCTTCCGCACCGACGTCGACGAGGGCATCCCGCAGTCCGACTAGGGTGTCCGACTAGTACCCGATGTCGGGAGTTCGAGAGTCACCCCCACCCCAACCCTGCCCCGTCGAGGGGGAGGGGGCAATCGATTGGCTTGCTTTGGAGTTCCCTCCTCCCTTGCGGGGGAGGGCCGGGGAGGGGGGTGTATCACTCATTGCCGGATCCCGGTACTAGGGCGGATCCCGGCGAGGAGACCGGGCCCCAGAGGTTCCGGCGCGGCCGTGGGGCTGCGCCGGGCCCCCCGGCGATGGAGGCTGCCGTAAAGGAATGAGCGAGACCGTGCCCCTTCTGGCCATGCGCGGCATCACCAAGGCATTCGGGTCCGTGCAGGCGAACCGGGACGTCGACCTGACGCTGCGCCACGGCGAGGTGCTCGGCCTGCTCGGCGAGAACGGCGCCGGCAAGACGACGCTGATGAACGTCCTGTTCGGCATGTACGCCGCCGATTCCGGCACGATCAGCATCGAGGGACGGCCCGTCGCCCTGCACGCCTCGGCCGACGCGCTGGCCGCCGGCGTCGGCATGGTGCACCAGCACTTCCACCTCGTGCCCCGCCACAGCGTCCTCGAGAACCTCATGGTCGGACAGAAAGGGCGCGGCGGACGCCTCGACGAGAAAGGCGCGCGGGCGCGGCTCGACGAGATCGCGGGGCAATACGGGCTCGGGCTGGACCCCGACCGGCGGGTCTCCCAGCTCAGCGTCGGCGAACAGCAGCGGCTCGAGATCGTCAAGGCACTGTTCCGCGGCGCGCGCATCCTGGTTCTGGACGAGCCGACCTCGGTGCTGACCCCGCAGGAAACGGAAGG
>JAOUCL010000253.1 GCA_029859805.1 Rhodospirillales bacterium
AAGGCCTACGACTGGGACGGCACGGAGCTGAAGCACCGCTTCAGCATCGACTTCAACGAGGCGGGCCTGGGCCGGCCGCACATCATGCGGTTCGGCGCCAAGAGCCTCTATTCGAACTGAGGGGGAAGCCAGGCCGGCCGCGGGCTCGTGTCCGGCCCGGCTCTCCACGTCGCGATGTGCACGACTAGACCTCGGCAGCGGCGTCTCGCCTTGGCGATTCTGGCCGGCGCGCTGATCATGTCGAGTTCGGTCCCGGCGGCGCGGGCCCACGACGCCAAGGCGCCGGCACCCGGAGACGAGCGGCCCGAGCTCTCCTTCGGCCGCTCCGAGCAGTACGACTACGATCCGCCTGACCCGGGCAGCTATAGCCTGCCGGCCATCAAGCCGGCGCCGGACGGCCGGGTGCTCGATTCCAAGGGCGGGCTGCACCAGCTGCACACACTGATGGACGGCCGGATCACGGTCCTGGCCTTCATCTACACCCGCTGCAGCGACCCGCAGGGCTGCCCGCTGGCCATATCCCTGCTCTACGACCTGCAGTTCGTGGCGCGACGGGATCCCGCGATCGGAGACGGCCTGCGCCTCATGGCCTTGAGCTTCGACGTAGAGCACGACACCCCCGAGGTCTTGGCCGACTACGCCGGCGCCGCCCACAAGGACCATGGCGCGGCCGGCGATCTGCTGTTCCTGACCGCGCGCAGCGAGGCCGAACTGGGCCCGATCCTGGAGGCCTACGGCCAGCCGATCGGCCGCAAGCTGGACGCGGCCGATCCCTTCGGCCCCTATACCCACCAGCTGAGGGTCTTTCTGATCGATCCCGAGCAGCGGATTCGCAACATCTACAGCCTCGGCTTTCTCGACCCGCGCCTGGTCGCGACCGATATCCGGACCCTTCTGCTGGAGCGGCGGGGCCAAGGCCCGGGGGGCTGAGGACATGCGGCTACGCGCCGCGATTGCCGCTGTCCTTCTCGGTCTCGCCGCTGTCATGCCGGCGCGGGGCGGTCCGACCGCCGTCGATGCCGCCGCCCTTGCCCGTATCGCGCAACCGCCGCTTGGCCTGCCGCCGGTCCCTCTGCCGGCCGACAATCCGCCCAGCGCCGTGAAGATCGCGCTGGGCCGCAAGCTGTTCTTCGACCGGCGGCTGTCACACAACGGCACCATGTCCTGCGCCATGTGCCACGTCCCGGAGCAGGGCTTCACGAACAACGAGCTGGCCACCCCCATCGGGGTCGAGGGCCGCGGCCTGCGGCGCAACGCGCCGACCATCCTGAACGTCGCCTACCAGAAACGCCTGTTCCACGACGGCCGCGAGACGGCGCTGGAGACGCAGGTCATCAGCCCGCTCCTGGCCCCGGATGAAATGGCGAACCCGTCGATCGGCTACGTGATCGACAAGATCGCCGGGCTGCCCGACTATGCCGGCCTGTTCGAGCGCGCCTTCGGCGCCGGCCCGGCCATCGGGCGCCTCGGCCAGGCCATCGCCAGCTGGGAGCGCAGCCTGCTGGCCGCCGACGCGTCCTTCGACCGCTGGTATTACGGTGGCGAGGCCGCGGCCTTGAGCGAGCGCCAGCGGCAAGGATACGATCTCTTCATCGGCAAGGCCGGCTGCGCGCAGTGCCACCTGATCGGCGAGGACGCGGCGCTGTTCACGGACGGGGCGTTCCACAACACCGGCCTTGGCTATCACGCCGACGAGGTCGCGGCGCGCACGACCGCGCCCGTGCCGGTTGAGATCGCGCCGGGGCGTACGGTCATGGTCGACCGCAAAGCGGTCGAAAGCGTCGGCCTGCCGCGCCGAACCGACCTCGGCCGCCACGAGGTCACCCTCGATCCGGCCGACCTCTGGCGCTTCAAGACGCCGAGCCTGCGCAACGTCGCGCTGACCGCTCCCTATATGCACGACGGCTCCCTCCGCAGCCTCGAGGCGGTGGTCCGCTTCTACGACCGCGGCGCCGTACCGCACGAGGCGCTGGACCCGATGATCCGCCCGCTCGGCCTCGGCGAGGACGAGATCGCCGCCCTGGTCGCCTTCCTCGAGAGTCTGACCTCGGTGGATGTCGGCGCGCTGATCGCCGATGCACGCAGCGCGCCCGTCGGCAACTGACCGGCCTCGACCGGGCTGCCGGACGGACGGACCCGCCGTTGACTGGCCGCGCCCGCGCGCCTAGGGTCGCGCGCGTCGTCGCCGATCCGGAGAGAGCATGACCAGCGAACGAGACCTCGCCGAACAGGCGCGGGCCTGGCCCTTCGAGGAGGCGCGCCGGCTGCTCGCGCGGCTGGGCGGCAGGATGCCGGACAAGGGCTATGCGCTGTTCCAGACCGGCTACGGGCCGTCGGGGCTGCCGCACATCGGCACCTTTGGCGAGGTCGTGCGCACGACCATGGTGCGCCAGGCCTTCGCCCGAATATCGGAGGTGCCGACCCGGCTGTTCTGCTTTTCCGACGACATGGACGGCCTGCGCAAGGTGCCGGACAACATCCCGAACCAGGACATGGTCGCCGCGCACCTGGGCAAGCCGCTGACCGCGATCCCCGATCCCTTCGGCACCCACGAGAGCTTCGGCCACCACAACAACGCGCGGCTCTGCGCCTTCCTCGACGACTTCGGCTTCGACTACGAGCTCCAGTCGGCGACCGAGCTGTACCGCGCGGGCCGCTTCGACCGCGCGCTCTTGAAGGTGCTCGAGCACTACGACAAGGTCATGGAGATCATGCTGCCGACCCTGGGGCCGGAGCGGCGCGAGACCTACAGCCCCTTCCTGCCGCTCTGCGCCCGGACCGGCCGGGTGCTCCAGGTCCCGGTGATCGAGCGCAACCTGGCCGTCGGCACCATCGTGTACCGGGACGAGGACGGCACGAAGGTCGAAACGCCGGTCACCGGCGGCCATTGCAAGCTGCAATGGAAGCCGGATTGGGCCATGCGCTGGGCCGCGCTGGGCGTCGACTACGAGATGTCCGGTAAGGACCTGATCGACTCAGTCAAGGCGAGCGGGCGCATCTGCCGTGTGCTGGGAGCCCGCCCGCCCGAGGGCTTTACCTACGAGCTGTTCCTGGACGAGAAGGCCGAAAAGATCTCCAAGTCCAAGGGCAACGGCCTCTCGGTCGACGAGTGGCTGACCTATGCGCCGCCGGACAGCCTGGCGCTGTTCATGTTCCAGAAGCCGCGCGCGGCCAAGCGGCTCTACTTCGACGTGATCCCGCGCACGGTCGACGACTACTTGAGCTTCCTGGCGCGCTTTACCGAGGAGGAGCCGGCCAAGCGCCTGGAAAACCCGGTCTGGCACATCCACGACGCTGTGCCGCCGGCCTCGGCGACGGGGGGCCTCAGCTTCGCCCTGCTGCTGAACCTGGCGGGCGTCTGCAACACCGAGGACCCCGCCGTGCTCTGGGGATTCATCTCGCGCTATGCGCCCGACGCGCGGCCCGAAACCGCACCGCTCCTGGACCAGATGGTCGGCTACGCGATAGCCTACTACCGGGACTTCGTCAAGCCGCAGAAGCGCTATCGCGCGCCGACAGAAGGGGAGCGCGCCGCCCTCGAGGACCTGCTGGGCGAGCTCGAGGCGCTGCCCGAGAACGCCGAGGCCGAGGCCATCCAGACCCAGGTCTACGAGGTCGGCAAGCGCCACGACTTCGAGAGCCTGCGCGCCTGGTTCAAGGCGCTCTACGAGATCCTGCTGGGCCAGGAGCAGGGCCCGCGCATGGGCTCCTTCTTCAAACTCTATGGCTTGGAGGCCAGCAAGGCCCTGATCCGCCGCGCGCTGGCCGGCGAGGACCTCGGCGCCACGTGAGGCGTTCTTGCCTTTCAGCCGAAGATCGGCGGGTGGCGCTGCGACCAGGGACGGGCACGTTCCAGCTGGCCGGCGATCCGGAACAAAGTGGCCTCGTCGCCGAAGCGCGCCGCGAACATCACGCCGATCGGCAGGTTCGCGGGACTCCAGTGGAGCGGTATCGACATGGCGGGCTGCCCGGTGCAGTTGGCGAGCCGCGCGTAGGGGGTGAATGCCGTGGCCCTTTGGATGAAGGTCGCCTCGTCGCCGATCGACATGTTGATCTCGCCCACGGGGGTCGGCGGCTTAGCCAGGGTCGGCGTCAGATAAAGGTCGTAGGTCTCGTGGAAGGCCGCGATCTTCCGGCTCTCGCCCTGGATTGTCCGCAGTGCGGCGACTACCTCACCCGCCGAGGTCTGGTTGCCGATCTGCACCAGCCGCCTGGTCCAGGGCTCCAGATCGCTCTCGCCCGGCTCGCGCCCGAGATGGACCCGGACGTCCACGATGTCTGCGGCCACGTTGGCGGCCACGATGCCGAGCCAGCCTTCGCGCAGGGCCTTTCGGTCGTAGTCCGGGTTCGCCTCCTCCACGTCGTGGCCCAGATTCTCGCACAGCCGGGCGGTGTCCTCGAGCGCCGTCAGGCAGTCGGGGCTGACCGGCTGTTCGTAGAGCGACTGCGCGCTGAACGCTATGCGCAGCCGGCCGGGCTCCGTCGTCACCTCATCGAGATAAGGCCGCGCCGGCGGCGGCGCGGCGTAGGGGTCGCCCGGCACGAATCCCGCCGCGGCGTCCAGCAGGGCGGCGCTGTCGCGCACGCTGCGGGTGAGAACGTGCTTGACCGAAAGGCCGTTCCACGGGTCACCGCCTTTCGGTGCGGCCGTGACCCGCAGGCGCGTCGGTTTCAGACCGACTAGGCCGCAGCAGGCCGCCGGAATCCGGATCGATCCGCCGCCGTCGCTGGCGCTCGCCGCCGGCACGATCCCGGCGGCCACCGCGGCGCCCGATCCGCCGCTGGAGCCGCCCGGGGTCAGGTCGGTGTTCCAGGGATTGCGGCTCGGCCCGTGCAGCACCGGCTCAGTCGTCGGGCAGAGGCCGTTCTCGGGAGAATTGGTGCGTCCGCAGAAGATCAAGCCGGCCCGGCGGTAGCGCGCGACGACCTCGCTGTCCTCCTCGGCGACGAAGTCCTTGTAGGCCCGGCTGCCGCTGGTCGTGGCCACGCCGGCCTCGTGGAACCCCAGGTCCTTGTTGAGGAAGGGCACGCCGCGGAACGGGCCGTCAGGCAGCGTCTCCGGTGCGGCCGCCCGAGCGCGCGCGGCCTCGAACTGCCGCACGACGACGGCATTGAGCTGCGGATTATGGCGTTCTATGCGCTTGATCGCCGACTCGACCAGCTCGGCCGGGCTGACCTGGCCTCGGCTCACGAGCTCGGCCAAGCCCAGCGCGTCGTACTCCGAATATTCCTTGAAGCTCATGGTCGCCCCTTCCTGCCATGCGCCCAGGGATCCCGTCCTGCGCCTTGGGCTTTGCCGCGGAACCCTGCGTACTACACGCCGGGCCGGCGAGTCCATCTTGGCGCCGAGCGACGCGTCGCACCGCCCTGCCACGGCAGGCACCGTGACGCGCGCGGAAATGTTCGGAGTTCAAGCCTACCCCGTGCCCTGGTAGGCTGATCCACGGTTTCGGTGTCGAAACGGCGGTGGTGGCGGAGAGAGGCCGGCCATGGACCTGAAGTGGCTGGAGGATTTCGTATCCTTGGCGCGAACGGGCAACTTCTCGAAGTCCGCGGCCGAGCGCAACGTGACCCAGTCGGCCTTCAGCCGGCGAATCAAGTCCCTGGAATTCTGGCTTGGCGTACCGCTCGTCGATCGAAGCACCTATCCGACCAGCCTTACCGAGGCCGGCTTGGCCTTTCGCGATGTGGCCGAGGCGCTGCTGCGCCGCCTTTACGAGGAGCGCGATCAGCTCCGTGGCATTCATCGGAGCTCGCAGGACGTGGTGTCCTTCTCGGCCATGCATACCCTCTCGCTGACCTTCTATCCGAAGTGGCTGAGGCAGATGGAGTCCAAGGTCGGCGCGATCGAGTCGCGCCTCAAGGCGGATAACATCCATAACTGCGTGCAGCTTCTGATCGACGGCGCCTGCGACTTCCTGCTCTGTTTCGCGCACCCGGCGATCCCCCTGTTCATCGACTCCAAGCACTATCCGCACGTCGTTCTGGGCGAGGACCGTTTGGTGCCGGTGAGCGCGGCCGGCCACGCCGGCCGGCCGCTCCATAGCCTGACCGGCCGTGCCGCCCGGCCCATTCCCTATCTCGCCTATGCGCCCGAGTCCTTGCTTGGGCGCGCGGTCGAGCTGGTTCTAGACCGGAATCCGGGCAAGGCGCTTGTTCATCGCTGCTACGAGAACTCCATGGCCGAATCGCTCAAGGCGATGGCGCTGGAGGAACACGGCCTGGCCTGGCTGCCGGAAAGCTCGATCCGCGCGGAGCTGCGGCACAAGCGCCTGGTGCGCGCGGGCGGCGCGGCTTGGGAACTGCCGCTCGAGATCCGGGTCTATCGTTCGGCCGAGCGGAACGGCGCACGCGCCGAGGAGCTCTGGTCCGCGCTCAGCTCGACCCAGCCGACGGGTCGTTCCGCCACGCGGCGGCGCCCAAAGTAGCAATATATGCAAATATTGCATAGTTCCCGGCAAGTTTTGCATTGGCTAAGCGCGGCCGTCAGCGGGTAGGCTTCTGTTGCTCCGGCGATCTCCGGCGCCACCGAGAACCACAAGACTGCAGGGTCGGGCCTCGATCATGGATTTCGCACGCTTTCCCCGGGCACGCCTGTGCCATTGCCCGACGCCGCTCGAGCCGATGGAGAACCTGAGCCGGCTGCTGGGCGGGCCGGCTCTCTACGTCAAGCGGGACGACTGTACCGGCTTGGCGACGGGCGGCAACAAGACCCGCAAGCTCGACTTTCTGATGGGCGAGGCCTTGGCGCTTGGCGCCGATACGGTGATCACACAGGGCGCTGTGCAGTCGAACCACGTGCGCCAGACCGCGGCGGCCGCGTGCAAGCTGGGACTCGAGACCGAGATCCTTCTGGAGCGCCGGGTTCCGGACAGGGCCGACGATTACGAAACCACCGGCAACGTGTTCCTGGACCGCCTTTGCGGCGCCCGGATCGACTTCTTGCCGGGCGGCACCGACATGGCGGTGGCGTCCCTGGATCGCGCCGAACAGGTCCGCGAACGCGGCGGCAAGCCCTATGTCATCCCCGGCGGCGGATCGAACCACGTCGGGGCGCTGGGCTACGCGCACTGCGCGCTCGAGCTGTTGTACCAGGCCAGCGAAACGGGCCTCCGGATCGACTATGTCGTGCACGGGACGGGCAGCGGCGGCACGCAGTCGGGGCTCGTCGCCGGCTTCGAGGGATGCAACAGCGGGATCAAGGTCTATGGCGTCAGCGTCCGTCAGCCGGAGGCCAAGCAACAGGATCTTGTCC
>JAOUCL010000535.1 GCA_029859805.1 Rhodospirillales bacterium
GATCCGTTCCATGCCCTGGGGGCCGGGTTTCGACTTCATGGACCAGCTCGAGCGCGCGGTGCGCCACTCGGTCCCCAAGCCCCTGGCTTTAGTGATCAACTATCCGTCCAACCCGACCGCGGAGGTCGTCGACCTGGACTTCTACGGTGCCATCGTCGAGTTCTGCCGGCGGCACGGGATCTACGTGATCTCGGACATCGCCTATGCCGAGGTCTACTTCGACGGCACGCCGCCGCCCTCGATCCTCCAGGTGCCGGGCGCGCGCGAGGTCGCGGTCGAGTTCACCTCGCTCTCCAAGACCTATTCCATGCCCGGCTGGAGGATCGGCTTCTGCAGCGGCAACGCCAAGCTGATCGCCGCGCTCGCCCGGGTGAAGTCCTACGTCGACTACGGCGCCTTCACGGCGATCCAGGTGGCCGCCACGGCCGCGCTCAACGGGCCGCAGGATTGCGTCGACGAGATGCGCGCGCGCTACCGCTCGCGCCGCGACGTCTTGATCGGCGGCCTGGCGGCGGCCGGCTGGGAGGTGCCCAGCCCGCCGGCCACGATGTTCGCCTGGGCGCCGGTGCCGCCGGCCTTCGCCGAGGCGGGCTCGCTGGAGTTCTCCAAGCTGCTGCTCACCGAGGCCAAGGTCGCGGTCTCGCCGGGGGTCGGCTTCGGCGAGTACGGCGACGGCCACGTGCGCCTCGCCCTGGTCGAAAACGAGCACCGGACACGCCAGGCGGTGCGCGGCATCAAGACCTTCCTGAAGAAGCACGGCGTGCGGCCGGGGAAGGCCGCGAGGAAGCTGGCCTCATGACCCAGGCGCTCAGGATCGGCGTGGCCGGGCTCGGCACGGTGGGCGCCGGCACGCTCGCGTTGTTGCAGGCGCACGGCGAGCTGATCGCCGAGCGCTGCGGCCGGCCGGTCCTGGTCTCCGCCGTCTCGGCGCGCGACCGGCGCAAGGACCGGGGCCTGGACCTCTCGGCCGTGCGCTGGTTCGAGGACGCCCTGGCGCTGGCGGCCGACCCCGAGGTCGACGTGGTGCTCGAGCTGATCGGCGGCTCCGACGGCGTCGCGAAAGAGCTGGTCGAAACGGCGTTGGCCGGCGGCAAGCACGTGATCACCGCGAACAAGGCGCTGATCGCCCACCACGGCACGGCGCTCGCGCGCCAGGCCGAGGCGGCCGGCGTAGCGCTGGCCTGCGAGGCGGCGGTGGCCGGCGGCATCCCGGTCATCAAGGCGCTGCGCGAGGGCCTGGCCGCCAACGCGATATCGCGCATCTACGGCATCCTGAACGGCACCTGCAACTACGTGCTCAGCACGATGCGCGACAGCGGCCGCGAGTTCGGCGAGGTGCTGGCCGAGGCGCAGAAGCTGGGCTATGCCGAGGCCGACCCGGGCTTCGACGTGGACGGAGTCGACGCGGCGCACAAGCTGGCGATCCTGACCGCCCTCGCCTTCGGCTGCGAGGTCAACTTCGAGGGCGTCCACGTCGAGGGCATCCGCGAAGTCTCGGCGCTCGACATCGCCTATGCCGAGGAGCTCGGCTACCGGATCAAGCTGCTCGGCCTCGCGCGCCTGATCGACGGCGGCGTGGAGCAGCGCGTGCACCCCTGCATGGTGCGCAGGGACGTGCCGATCGCCAACGTCGAGGGCGTGTTCAACGCGGTCGTCGCCGAGGGCGATTTCGTCGATTCCATCCTGCTCGAAGGCCGCGGGGCGGGCGCCGGACCGACCGCCTCGGCGGTGGTCGCGGACCTGATCGACATCGCCCGCGGCATCCGCCTGCCGACCTTCGCGCTGCCGGCGGCGCGCCTGAAGGCGCTGCCCTCGCTGCAGATGGAGCGCCACACCGGCTGCTACTACGTCCGCCTCATGGTGCTCGACAAGCCGGGCGTGATCGCCGACGTCGCCGCCACCCTGCGCGACGAGGAGATCTCGATGGAGGCCATGATCCAGCGCGGCCGCGCGCCGGGCGAGGCCGTGCCCGTGGTGCTCACCACCCACGAGACCGAGGAAGCCCGCATGGCCCGCGCGCTCGCCCGCATCGTCGCGCTCGAAGCGGTCCTCGAGCCGCCGCGCATGATCCGCATCGAGGCGCTGTAGCGCGGCTGGTTCCCGGAACACCTTCCGGTTTCGATTTCCTGAATTGACGGCGCTGGGGGACGCCTAGTCCG
>JAOUCL010000534.1 GCA_029859805.1 Rhodospirillales bacterium
CTCGAAGAGTAGATTCCAGCGGGTTCCAGTTCGGGTACCAAGGAAAACCGGGATCCGAGACCGGGTTTCGCCCACGCGTCCCCGGCCCTGCCCGGCCTCGGGCCCGGGCGGCGACGGTCCTTGGTGGAGCGGCCGGCCGAGACTCCGCCTAGACGTGGCGGAGCGCCTCGGCGCTCTAAGGCGCCGCCGCCGGCCTGTCCGACGCGCCCGCCCGGACGATCTCGCGGACCCGTTCGGCCCAGGCCTCGAGCGCCAAGCGCATGGTCTCGATGTCGGCCTCGGCCGGGCCGGCGAGACCCGGGCGGCCGCCGGTGCCGCGGTTCAGGATCGCACCGAGCACGTGGGGCGGAACGCCTTGGCGCGCCATGCCGTCGGCGGCGGTGCGGCGCAGGTCGCCGAGGCGGCAGTCGCCGACGCCGGACAGCTCCGCCATCCGCCGGGCCGCCTTGGAGAAGCCCGAGACCGGCCGCCCGGGATGGCCGCGCGCGGGAAACACGTAGGGACTGTCGGTCCGGGGCAGAGAGGTCAGGATCTCGATCGCGAAGGACGAGAGCGGGACCGCGTGCGCGCCCCGGCCGCCGACCCGCCCGCCGGCTGCCTCGGGCGGCAGGGTCCAGATCCGGCTGGCCAGACCGATGTCCGCCAGGCGCAGCCCGGCCACCGCGCGCCGCCGCTGGGCGGTCAGCAGCATCAGCTTGCCGAGCGGCCCGAAGGGCCAGCCGATCCGCTCCCAGGCGGACCACAGGGCGGCCAGCTCGGCCTCGCCAAGAACCCGCTCGCGGGGCGCCTCGCGCGCCGGCGCCCGGACGGCGACGACCGGGGTCGCGGGCACCAGGTCGACCTCGAGGCCCCAGGCGTACATCTTGCGGATCAGGGCCAGGCGCCGGTTGGCGGCGGTGGGATGGCCACGCCGGACAACCCGCTCGACCAACTCGATCACGTCGCGCCGCGTGACGGTCTCGGCGGGGCGGCGGCGCCAGGCCGGCAGCAGGTCGCGCTCGATCATCCGGGCGTCCTCGGCCCAGCTCAGCTTGTTGGGCTTGGCATGACGCTCGAGGTAGGCCTTGGCGAAGGCCTCGAAGGTCAGGGCGCCGCCGGTCATCGAGGCGCGCTCGGCCGCCGGGTCGCGGCCCCGGGCGACCTCGCGCAGGGCGTCCTCGGCGGCATCACGGGCGATCTCGAGCGACAGCGCCGGATAACGCCCGAGCGTCATGCGCCGCTTGCGACCCGCCACCCGGTACATCACCTGCCAGGACTTGCGGCCCGCGCCGCTGACCCGCAGGCCGAAGCCCGGCAGCTCCTCGTCCCAGAGATCGAGCCGGCCCGCGGCCGGCGCCCTGGCCTCGGCCACCGCCTGTTCCGTGAATTTGAGAATCGACATCGCCTGCTCCGCCCGAGTCGCCGGACCGAGTCTACGCCGCCTGCGGGGATGGGGGGAAGCCGCGCCTGGACCGGCGCAGCCGAGCGTCAGGTGTCTTCGGGATCCTTCGGCTTGAGCCTCGAGAGCATCTTGGCCTCGATTTGGTGGATGCGCTCGCGGGTGACCTCGAACTGCCGACGGGCATCCTCCAGCGTCTGGTCGGTATCCCTGCCGAGGCCGAAGCGCATTCTCAAGACCCGCTCCTCGCGCGGCGTCAGGCTGGCCAACACTTGTTTGGTGGTCTTGCGCAGTTTGCCCTGGGTCGCGGCGTCGAGCGGCGGCGCGGCCGAGCCTCCGTCCTCACGGTCGATCCCGAAGCGCCGGTAGAGGGCCTGCTCCTCCTCGGCGGTCAAGGCCTCGATCAGCCCGCCGGGCACCTCCGCACCACCGGTCCTGCCCTCCTCCGAAGGTTCCGCTGTCGCCAAGCCCTTGGCGCGCGCCAAGGCCTCGCGCACGTCGGCCAGCGGCAGATGGAGATAGCCGGCCAGCTCGGCGGCGCTCGGGCCGCGGCTGGATTCCCGGCGCATGCGCCGGCTGAGGCGCAGGATCTCGGCGATCAGGTCGGTCAAGGGCCGCAGGTCCGCATCCCGGTCACGACGCCTCCGGGTCCTCGGGCTTCAGCGTGCGGCGGGCCTTGGCGTCGGCCTTGCGCAGGCGCTCCCGGCTTTCGAGGAGCTGCCGGCCCAGGCGCTCCAGGGCCGGGTCGGTCTCCAGGGCGATGTCGAAGCGCATGCAGAGC
>JAOUCL010000255.1 GCA_029859805.1 Rhodospirillales bacterium
CGATACCGCCCTCGGGCGCGAGGTTGCCCTTGAGGCCGACCACGCCGCCGGTCGTGCTGATCGGGTTGGAGACGGGCTTGACCACGTCCTGACCGTCGGGCAGCACGACACCTTCGAGGTTCTCGGCAATCGTCTTGCCGGTCACGGTGATGCAGTCGCCGTGCAGGTAGCCGCCGTCCAAGAGGGCCCGCATCAGCACCGGCACGCCGCCGATCTCGTAGAGATCCTTGGCGACGTACTTGCCCGAGGGCTTGAGGTCGGCGATGTAGGGCGTGTCGCGGAAGATATCGCAGACGTCGTCCAGGTCGAAGTCGATACCAGCCTCGTGGGCGATCGCTGGCAGGTGCAGGCCGCCATTCGTCGAGCCGCCCGAGCAGGCGACGATCCTGGCCGCGTTCTCCAGCGCCTTGCGGGTGACGATCTGGCGCGGCCGCGGCCCCTCGGCCACCAGGCGCATGACCGCCTCGCCGGAGGCCTCGCAGTAGGCGTCGCGCGACTCGTAGGGCGCCGGCGCGCCGGCCGAGCCGGGCAGGGCCAGGCCGATCGCCTCGGAGACGCAGGCCATGGTGTTGGCCGTGAACTGCCCGCCGCAGGAGCCGGCCGAGGGGCAGGCGACGCATTCCAGCGCGTGCAGGTCCTCGTCGGACATGTTCCCGGCCGAGTGGCTGCCGACCGCCTCGAACACGTCGACCACGGTCACGTCCTTGTTGCGGAAGCGCCCCGGCAGGATCGTGCCGCCGTAGATGAAGACGGACGGCACGTCGAGGCGGATCATGGCCATCATCATGCCCGGCAGCGACTTGTCGCAGCCGGCGAGGCCCACCAGGGCGTCGTAGCAGTGGCCGCGCATGGTCAGCTCGACCGAATCGGCGATCAGGTCGCGCGAGACCAGCGAGGACTTCATGCCGGCGTGGCCCATGGCGATGCCGTCGGTCACGGTGATCGTGGTGAACTCGCGCGGCGTGCCCTGGGCCGCCTTGACGCCCAGCTTGACCGCCTGGGCCTGGCGGTGCAGGGAGATGTTGCAGGGCGCGGCCTCGTTCCAGCAGGTCGCCACGCCGACGAAGGGCTGGGCGATCTCCTGCTCGGTCATGCCCATGGCGTAGTAGTAGGAGCGGTGCGGCGCGCTGGCCGGCCCCACGGAAACATAGCGGCTCGGCAGCTTCGACTTGTCGAACTTGGGCTTGTCGTCCAGCGGCATGGCTCTCTCCCCTCCTGTGTCTTCTGTCCTTGTTTGCCGGGCAGGATACCGGGGTGGTGCCCGGCGCACCAAGGTTTTTCGCACAAGGCTGGCCTGCGCCGGCGCGCCCGGCTATCGTCGCTGTCCGAAGGCGGTGAGGGGAGTCGATGGGAGCGCTGAACGAGTACGGGCCGATCCGCAGGATCGCGCTACGCCACGCGAAGGACGCCTTCGGCAGCCGCGCGGCGGTCGAGCGGCAGTGGCGGGAGCTGGGCTACAAGGCCGCGCCGGATTTCGACCAGGCGGTGGCCGAGTACGACCGTTTCGCGGAGACCATCGCGGCGAGCGGGGCCGAGATCGTCTTCCTGCCGGGCGGCAAAGGGCTGTCGCTCGACAGCATCTACCTGCGCGACGCGCTCCTGCCCGGGCCCGAGGGCGTCGTGCTCTGCAACATGGGCAAGAAGGCGCGCGAGCCGGAGCCCGAGGCCGCCGGGCGGGTGTTGGCCGACCAGGGGCTGACAGTGGCGGGCGCGGTCACCGGCCAGGGCCGGATCGAGGGCGGCGATGCCGTCTGGCTCGACGAGACGACCTGCGTCGTCGGGCTGACCTACCGCACCAACGCCCAGGGCACACGCCAGCTCCGGGGGATCTTGGGCCCGGGCGTGACGGTCGAGACCGTCGACCTGCCGCACTATAAGGGGCCCGGGGACGTGTTCCACCTGATGTCGATCCTGAGCCCGCTGGACGCGGACCTGGCGCTGGTCCATTCGCCGCTCATGCCGGTCGGATTCCGCCGCCGGCTGCTGGACCGGGGCCTCACGCTGGTCGAGGCCGCGGAGGAGGAGTTCGAGACCATCGGCTGCAACGCCCTGGCGCTCGGTCCCCGGCGCTGCCTGATGCTGGAGGGCAACCCGGAGACCCGCCGGCGCCTGGAGGCGGCGGGCTGCGAGGTGCTGGTCTACCGCGGCCAGGAGATCTCGGTCAAGGGCGACGGCGGCCCCACCTGCCTCACCCGGCCGCTCGAGCGCGGCTGAGCGCCGGTCGCGGCAGGCGCGCCATGTTCGAAGGATTCGGCCGCGAGTGGATCGAGACCGGCGAGGCCGAGATCCATCTGGTCCGCGGCGGCGACGGCCCACCGCTGCTGCTGCTGCACGGCTTCCCGCAGAGCCACGTCGCCTGGCACAAGGTCGCGCCGGGGCTGGCCGAGGCCTTCACCCTGGTGATCCCGGACCTGCGCGGCTATGGCGACAGCAGGGGGCCGGAGCCGGACCTCGGCAACGAGGCCTACTCGAAGCGGGCCATGGCGCTCGACATGGTGGCGGTCATGGCGGCGCTCGGCTTCGAGCGCTTCGCGCTGGCCGGCCACGACCGCGGCGGCCGGGTCGCCTACCGCCTGGCGCTCGACCACCCGGAGCGGGTGTCGCGCCTGGCCGTGCTCGACATCGTGCCGACCCTGGAGATGGCCGAGACGGTCGACCTCGGCTTGGCGATCGGCACCTACCACTGGTTCTTCCTGGCCCAGCCGACGCCCCTGCCCGAGCGCCTGATCGCGGGCGACCCGGAGTTCTATCTCGACTTTACCCTGGACAGCTGGGCCGGCGACCCCGAAGCGATCGACCCCGAGGCACGTGCCCAGTACCGGCGCTGCTTCCAGAACGACAGCGTGATTGCGGCCGCCTGCGCCGACTACCGCGCCGGCCTCACGACCGACCTCGACCACGACCGGGCCGACTGGGCAGCCGGACGCCGGATCGCCTGCCCGCTGCTCGCGCTCTGGGCGGCGCAGGCCAGCGACGGCAAGGAGATCGATTTCGAGGGCGTCTGGCTGCGCTGGGCCGAAGAGGTCGCGGGTGTCGAAGTCCCGTCCGGGCATTTCCTCATGGAAGAGGCGCCAGACGATACCGCCAGGGCGTTGTCGCGATTCTTCCTCGAGCCCTGAACCGACCTCTGGACAATCTCGGCAGTCGACCCACATAGAAAACCAGGGGGCCGGAGGAGCCGGCATGGGGGTAGGATTTCATGTGGTTTCGCGGGCCGTGGCGGTCCTTGTCGTCGCGGCTCAGGTCGTTTCCGCCGGCCCGGCGTCGGCGCAGGGCGCGCCGGTGACCCTGCTCGCCGCCGGCGACATCGCCTACTGCAAGCCGACCTGGGCGGACAAGCTGTTCTACCTGATCACCAAGGGGCGAAAGTTCAAACGCGGCAACCACAAGACGGCCCGGTTGCTCGACCGCCTGGAGGGTACGATCGTCGTGCTCGGCGACCTCGCCTACCGGGAGGGGTCGGCCGAACAGTTCGAGCACTGCTACGATCCGACCTGGGGCCGCCACAAGGAGCGGACCTACCCGGCCCCGGGCAACCACGAGTACCGCAGCAGCAGCGACGCCGCGCCCTATTTCGCCTATTGGGGCGAGCGCGCCGGCGGCAAGAAGCGCGGCTACTATAGCTTCGACCTGGGCGCCTGGCACATCATCGCGCTCAACAGCAACATCAAGGCGGGGCGGAAATCCAAGCAACTGCGCTGGCTGCGCGCCGACCTGGCAGAGACCACGGCGCGCTGCATCTTGGCCTTCTGGCACCATCCGATGTTCAGCTCGGGCGGCAACGGCGACCACCCCATGATGCGCCACGCCTACCGGGCGCTCTACGAAGCCGGCGCCAGCGTCGTGCTGGCCGGTCACGACCACATCTACGAACGCTTCGCCCCGCGGGACCCCGAGGGCCGCCGGGACGAGCCGCGCGGCATCCGCAGCTTCGTCGTCGGCACCGGCGGCGCGCCCTTGGGCAAACAGCGCCGCACCAACAAGACCAGCGAGGTCGTGCGCACCGGCTCCTGGGGCGTGCTCGAGTTCACCCTCCACCAGGACCGCTACGACTGGGAGTTCGTGACCCTCGACGGCCGCGGCAAGGGCGATACCGGCAGCGCCGCCTGCGTCGAGCGGGCCCCGCTCGTCCAGGCCGCGAACTAACCGCTCAGGCGCTCCAGCGCGGCGGCTAGGCGGTCGCTCTTCTCGGCCTGTTCGGCGCGGCGCTCGCGCTGCTCCTCGACCACCTCTTCCGGCGCCTTGGCGAGGAACTGCTCGTTGGCCAGCTTCTTGTCCAGTTTCGCGAGCTCGGCCGCCAGCTTGTCCTTCTCGCGCGCCAGGCGGGCCTTTTCCTGTTCGACGTCGATCACCCCGGCAAGGGGCAGGATCGCCGTGGCCTCGTCTATGACGATCTGGGCCGAACCCTTGGGTACCTCGGCTTCGGCGACCTCGATGCCGTTCAGGCGCGCCAGGCGGCCGACAATCTCGCGGTGCGCCTCCAGCCGTCCCAGGGTCGCCGGGCCGGCGTCCTTCATCAGCAGGCCGATCTTGGCCGCCGCGGGCACGTTCATCTCGGCCCGAACCGCGCGGACCTCGCCGATCAGGCGGATCGCCCAGTCGATCTCGGCCTCGACCTCCGGGTCGATCAGGGCGGCGTCGAAGGCAGGCCAGGGGGCGGTGATCAGCCGGCCCTCCGTGCCCGCGCCGACATGCTCCCACAGCTCCTCGGTGATAAAGGGCATGACCGGGTGCAGCAGGTGCAGCAGCCGGCCCAGCACCCAGGCCATGGCGGCGCGCGTCTCGGCGGCCGCCGCCTCGTCCCCGCCGGCCAGGACCGGCTTGGTGAACTCGATGTACCAGTCGCAGAACTCGCGCCAGGTGAAGTGGTAGAGGAGGTCCGCGATGTCGTTGAAGCGGTAGGCCGCGTAGGCCTCGTCGAGCGCCTGGCCGGTTTCCGCCAGCTTGCCGACGATCCAGCGGTTGACCGACTGGCGGCACTTGGCCGGGTCGAACTTGGGATCCAACGCCGCGCCGTTCATCAGCGCGTAGCGCGCCGCGTTCCACAGCTTGGTACCGAAGTTGCGGTAGCCCTCGATGCGCGATTCCGCCAACTTGACGTCGCGGCCGGCCGGCGCCGAGAGCGCGGTCAGGGTGAAGCGCAGCGCGTCGCACCCGTAGCGCTCGATCAGCTCCAGCGGGTCGACCACATTGCCCTTGGCCTTGGACATCTTCTGGCCGTGCTCGTCGCGCACCAGACCGTGGATGTAGACCGTGCGGAACGGCACCTCGCCCTTGAAGTGGAGGCCCATCATCATCATCCGGGCGACCCAGAAGAAGATGATGTCGAAGCCGGTGACCAGCACGTCGCCCGGATAGTAGCGCGCGAGCTCCGGCGTCTCCTCGGGCCAGCCGATCGTCGAGAAGGGCCAGAGCGCCGAGGAGAACCAAGTGTCGAGCACATCGGGGTCGCGGGTGAGCTCGACCGCCTTGCCGCAATGCTTCCGCGCGGCGGTCCCGGCCTCCTCTTCGGTCATCTCGACGAAGATCTCGCCGTCCGGGCCGTACCAGGCGGGCACCTGATGGCCCCACCAGAGCTGCCGCGAGATGCACCAGGGCTGGATGTTGCGCATCCACTCGAAATAGGTGTTCTCCCACTGCCTGGGCACGAAGACGGTCTGCCCCTGCTCGACCGCCGCGATGGCCGGTGCGGCGAGCGTCTTGGCGTCGACGTACCACTGGTCGGTCAGCCAGGGCTCGATCGGCACGCCGCCGCGGTCGCCGTGCGGCACCACGTGGAGATGGTCCTCGACCTTCTCGATCAGGCCCTCGGCCTCGAGGTCGGCGACGACGAGGTCGCGCGCCTTGTAGCGGTCGAGGCCGCGGTACTTTTCGGGCACCTCGTCGTTGAGCCGGGCATCCCGGTCGAAGATGTTGATCAGCTCCAGGCCGTGACGCCGGCCCACCTCGAAGTCGTTGAAGTCGTGCGCCGGGGTGATCTTGACCGCGCCGCTGCCGGTCTCCGGGTCCGCATGCTCGTCGGCCACGATCGGCATGCGCCGGCCGACCAGCGGCAAGACCGCGTGCTTGCCGATCAGGTCCTTGTAGCGGTCATCCTCAGGGTGCACGGCCACGCCGCTGTCGCCCAGCATGGTCTCGGGCCGGGTCGTGGCAACCACGATGTAGCGGCCCTTCTCACCCTCGATCGGATACTTGAAGTGCCAGAGGTGTCCCTGGGTCTCGACCTGCTGCACCTCGAGGTCCGAGATCGCCGTGTGCAGCTTGGGGTCCCAGTTGACCAGGCGCTTGTCGCGGTAGATCAGGCCCTGCTTGTGGAGGTCGACGAAGACCTTGCGCACGGCCAGCGAGAGCCCTTCGTCCATGGTGAAGCGTTCGCGCGGCCAGTCGGCCGACGCGCCCAGGCGGCGCAGCTGGCGCATGATCGTGCCGCCGGACTGCGTCTTCCAGTCCCAGACCTTCTCTACGAAGGCTTCGCGGCCGAGATCGCGCCGGTGCAGGCCCTCCTCCGCCAGCCGCCGCTCGACGACCATCTGGGTGGCGATGCCGGCATGGTCCATGCCCGGCTGCCAGAGCACGTCGCGCCCGGTCATGCGGTAGTAGCGGACCAGGATGTCCTGGATCGTGAAGGTCAGCGCATGGCCGATGTGCAGGCTGCCGGTTACGTTGGGCGGCGGCATCATGATGGTATAGGGAGCCGCCGTGGAGGTCGCGTCGGCGCCGAAGGCGCCGGACGCCTCCCAAGCGGCATAGTGCTTCGTTTCGACCTCGGCGGGCCGAAAGGTCTTTTCCAGCATCGCTGGCCTGTCCTCTGATTCGCCGGTTTGGGGCACGAGTGGCCCCGGGCGTCGCCTAGACGTTCTCCGCGCGGCGGGCCATTCGCTTGATCTCTTCCCTGAGGACCCGTTCCACCAAGGTCTCCAAATGCTCGTCCAGCCAGCCTCTCAGGTAGGGCTCGAGCGCCGCGCGCACGAGCGAGTCGAGCGCCTGGTTGTCGCCAACCGGTCCGTCCTGGCCTTTCCCCTGCTCCATGAGAGCGCCGGCAAAGTCCGACAGCGCAGCGGTTACCGCCGCGTCCGTCTCGGGGGATACGAGCCCCCCGGACCTGGCGGCCCCGGTGTCCCTATTTTCCATCTCGTCGCCCCCGCCGGTCACGCTGGCAAGAATTGCATCGATCTCATCTTCCTCGGTCTTGCCCGCTTCGTCCTCGACCCGTTCGGTGAGTTCGAGGACGAAGCGGGCAAGACCG
>JAOUCL010000254.1 GCA_029859805.1 Rhodospirillales bacterium
AACACGGCCGGCGATCGGCCTGCCAGCCGAAAAAAGAGCCCCGGGGCCTGCCCCGAGGCTCTCATCTTCAGGTCTATGAGCTGCTCAGTGGGCCAGAACGGCCAACAGCAGCAAGGCCACGATGTTCGTGATCTTGATCATCGGGTTGACCGCCGGGCCCGCCGTGTCCTTGTAGGGATCGCCGACGGTGTCGCCGGTCACGGCCGCCTTGTGGGCCTCCGAGCCCTTGCCGCCGTGATGGCCGTCCTCGATGTACTTCTTGGCGTTGTCCCAGGCGCCGCCGCCCGCGGTCATGGAGATCGCGACGAACAGGCCGGTGACGATCACGCCGAGCAGCATGGCGCCGACGGCCGAGAAGGCCGCCGATTTGCCGGCAATCGCAAAGATCACGAAATACAGCACGATCGGGGCCAGGACCGGCATCAGCGAAGGAATGATCATCTCCTTGATCGCGGCCTTGGTCAGCATGTCGACGCAGCGCCCGTATTCGGGCTTGCCGGTGCCCTCCATGATGCCCGGGATCTCCTTGAACTGACGGCGCACCTCCATCACCACCGAGCCGGCGGCCCGGCCCACGGCGGTCATGCCCAGCGCCCCGAACAGATAGGGCAGCAGGCCGCCCATCAGGAGCCCGACCACCACATAGGGGTTGGACAGGGCGAAGTCGACCTCGACTCCCTGGAAATAGGGGAAGTCGGCCACGTTGGCGGAGAAGAACTGCAGATCCTGGGTATAGGCCGCGAAGAGCACCAGCGCACCCAGGCCGGCCGAGCCGATGGCATAGCCCTTGGTCACCGCCTTGGTGGTGTTGCCCACCGCGTCGAGGGCGTCGGTGGTTTTGCGCACCTCCTCCTCCAGGTCGGCCATCTCGGCGATGCCGCCGGCGTTGTCGGTCACCGGCCCATAGGCGTCGAGCGCCACGACCACGCCGGTCAGCGCCAGCATGGCGGTCACCGCCACGGCGATGCCGAGCAGACCGCCCAGCAGGTAGGTGATGATGATCGCGGCGCAGATCAGCACCGCCGGAATCGCCGTCGCCTCCATGGAGACCGCGAGGCCCTGGATCACGTTGGTCCCGTGCCCCGTTTCGGACGCCCTGGCGATGGACCGGACCGGACGATACTGGGTGCCCGTGTAGTACTCGGTCACCCAGATGATCAAACCGGTCAGGGCCAGGCCGACCAGGCCGCAGTAATAGAGGTAGCGGCCGGTATAGCCCGACGTGCCGATCTCCCCGGTGCCGATGATCCAGGCGGTCACGGGGTAGAACAGCGCGGCCGAGAGCAGGCCGGTCACGATGAAACCCTTGTAGAGCGCGCCCATGATGCTCTTCGAGGGTCCCAGCTTGACGAAGAAGGTGCCGATCACGGAGGTAATGATGCAGACGCCGCCGATGGCCAGAGGATACAGCATCATCGGCCCGACCTGATCGGTCCCGTTGAACAGGATCGAGACCAGCACCATGGTCGCCACCATGGTCACGCAGTAGGTCTCGAAGAGGTCGGCGGCCATGCCGGCGCAGTCGCCCACGTTGTCGCCGACGTTATCGGCGATCACTGCGGGGTTGCGCGGGTCGTCCTCGGGAATACCGGCCTCGACCTTGCCGACCAGATCGGCGCCGACGTCCGCGCCCTTTGTGAAGATGCCGCCACCCAGACGCGCGAAGATCGAGATCAGCGAAGCGCCGAAGCCGAGCGCCACCAGCGCATCCACCAGCTCGCGGCCGTCCGTGCCGAAGCGCAGCAGGATATAGTAGTACATGGAGACGGCGAGCAGCGCGAGCCCGGCCACCAGCATGCCGGTCACCGCGCCCGCCCGGAAGGCAATCTCAAGCCCCTGGGCGAGGCCCTTGCGGGCGGCCTCGGCGGTGCGCACGTTGGCCTGCACCGAAACGTTCATGCCGATGTAGCCGGTCAGGCCCGAAAGGACCGCGCCGAGCAGGTAGCCGCCGGCGACCTTCATGCCGAGCAGCCCCCAGATCACGGCGAAGATGACCACGCCGACTCCGGCGATGGTGGTGTACTGGCGGTTCAGATAGGCCTTGGCGCCTTCCTGCACGGCGCCGGCGATCTCCTGCATGCGCGCGGTCCCGGCGTCGGCCGACAGCACCGACTGCCGTGCCCATATGCCGTAAAGGACGGCCAGCGCGCCGCAGACATGGACGATATACAACGGGTAAAGCAGCATTTTCGGATTTCCCCCGATTCAGGAGTCGACGCGCAACGCGCCGGCTGGAGCCAGCCCCTCATGCTTCCGCAGGTGCGAAATGCGCGCGGAAAATGCCAGACTAAACCGGCGATGGCAACCGGTTGTCGCGCCGAGCGAGACTCCGAATCAGGCGGCCGGGACCATACGCCGCCGGCCAAGCCAGAGCACGGCGCAGAGCACCAAGACGAGGGGCGCGATGACGCCGAGGTTGACCGCCTGCCAGCCGAGGGCGTTGTAGAGCGCGCCCGAAAGCAGGGCCGTGCAGGTAACGGTGCCGAACACGAGGAACTCGTTCAGCGCTTGGGCCTTGGCTCGCTCCTCCGGCCGATAGCAGTCGGTCAAGAGCGTCGTGCCGCCGACGAACAGGAAGTTCCAGCCCAGGCCGAGCAGGACCAGGGCGGTCCAGAAATGGAAGACCTCGGTGCCGGAAAGATTGACCGCCACGCAGCCGAGCACCAGCACGGCGCCAAGGGCCAGAATCGGCACCACCCCGAAGCGATGGATCAGATTACCCGTAAAGAACGAGGGCGCATACATGCCCACCACATGCCACTGGATCACAAACGCCGCCGCCTCGAAGGAATGGTTGTGCGAGACCACGGCCAACGGTGTTG
Organism: Rhodospirillales bacterium; assembly: GCA_029859805.1. Taxonomy (GTDB): domain Bacteria; phylum Pseudomonadota; class Alphaproteobacteria; order Kiloniellales; family JAKSDN01; genus CAMYKD01. Next base: position 2,823 of record JAOUCL010000254.1, read on the forward strand.
CGGTCATCACCAGGTTCATGGCGCCATAGCCGACCATAGCTGAGAGCACCGCAACGACGAAGGCCGGCTGGCGCGCGATCGACGACAGCGGCCGGCCGCTGTCACGGCGCTCCAGCGCGGCGGGCCGCGGGATCTCGATGAACTGCAGGAGCAGGAGCGAGATCAGCGCCAATCCCACGATGCAGAGATAACCGCCGGCATAGAGACCCGGGGCGAAGAGATCGCGGGACCACTTGGCCAACTCGGGCCCCAGGAAAGCGGCCAGCAGGCCGCCGGCCAGGACCAGCGAGATGGCACGGCTCCTGTAAGCCTCGCTCGCCGTGTCCGCGGCGGCGAAGCGGTAGAACTGGACATGGGCCGCAAAGGCGCCGAAGAGAATCGAGCTCGCGCAGAACAGGGGGAAACTCTGCGCGAAGATCGCCTGCATGCCGAGACCCCCGGCGATGCAGCCCATCGCGGCGCCCAGGCTGAACCCGGCGCGCCGGCCGAAACGCCGCATGAAGAACGAGGCCGGCGCGGCGGTCGACATCATGGCCAGGAATTGGAGGGCGAGCGGCAGGGTAGCGAGGCCCTTGTTCGGCGCGAGATCGAAGCCGATCAGCGCGGTGATCGTGATGATCAGCGCGCTGCAACTCATGCCCAGCGCCTGGCATAACGCCAGCAGGATCACGTTCTTGGCGGTGGGGTCCCTGCGCATCGACCGAGCCTAAGCGAAATCGCGGCGGCTCGAAAGCGGCTTGTTCGCATCGGGAACCGGTGCTCAGGTTCTGGTGGGCTTGCGCCGGCTTGGTTCCGAGATCAAGACGTCGCCGACGACGCCCGGACCGAGCAGCCGCTCGCTCACGGCGAGCAGGCGTCTGCGCAGCAACGGCAAGGCATTGGCCTGCCGGCGCACGAAGCGCAGCGCGAGGAGGCCGTACAGCTCGCTCAGGTAGGCGTCGGTCAGCTGCCGCTTCACGAGCAGGACCCGCTCCTTCTCGCCGGCAACGACCTCGATGACGACCTGCAGCGTGACGTGATGGGTGACCTGTCCGTCCTGGATGAGCGGCAGTATAAAGGGCTCGAGCTCGACGTATTCCGGCACGGCCGGCAGCACCGGCTCGGCCACGGGCGCGACCTCCGGCGCGCGCAGGAAGAACCACCAGACGGCGCCTCCGCCGCCGGCGACCAGGAGCATGAGACCAAGGAGCAGAGGCAGCTGCTTCATGTCCGCGCCGCGCCCGCCGGGCGCCTTTCTAGTACATACCTTCAGATACGTTCAGAGTAGAAGCGCCGGCCGTGAACAAAGGGTAAAGGGGCTGCCAGAAATGCGTCCGGCGCAGGCTTCTAAGTCCCTCAAATAAAAGGATCGTGCGACCATTGCAGAAGGGCCTGTCTCTGTCTGCGGCGGCAGAAGATGTCACCCGGCTCGCAATTCGCGCGGATCTGTCCGGCATGACGGGCAAAGCCGTGCCATCGCTTGACCTGCAGGGTATCCAGCTCGGGCAGCCGCCGTCCCAGATAGTAGCGGCAATACCACTGAAACCACCCCCTGGGATCGGGACCGACGATCCAACCCTTGTCCTTCCAATGCGAAAGCGGCTGCCGGCTCTTGGTACCGAAATAATTGAGCTCCGGGTCCGGCCGGTCGCCGACCCGCGCTTCGGCAAACCATTCGTCGGGCAGCTCGTCCCTGCAGTCGTTGCAGTATTTGCCTTCGAAGACGCCCATCGCCAGCATCTCCGCCGGCGAGAACCGCGGCCGAAAGCCCGGCATGAAGCCCTCGCCGGTTCGCGCGGCAATCTCGTATCGGTAATCGCGCTGCATGCGATCGTTCACAACGACGATATCGCCGACCTTGTACATCCTTGCTTCCTCTGGATCAGTGACGATCCTGCGCCCTACTACCGCGTCACGTCGCAAAGGCGGCCCTGCAACTCCGGCGTGGTCATGAGAAGCTCGCAGGTGTCATAGGATTCCCGCTCCAGGATGCGGCCGACATCCCGGAGCGTCAGCATGTCCAACGACGGGGATCTGGCCAAGATCCAAGCGAACTCACGCGAGGGTTGCCCGACGACGGACCACCGATATTCGGGGTCCAGCCCGATGACCCAGTAGTCGCCGGCCGCCGGCCAGACCCAAAAGCCCAGCACCTCGACAAAGGTGACCTCGAGCTTGCCCTCCGAGCCGGCAGCCAGAAACCGCGCCCGGGCATCTGCCTGTTTGCGCGACCCGTCCGCCGTGTCACAGGAGTTCAGCACATTGATGAGACCGTCTTCTCCCAGTGCGTAGCTCGCTGTCGTGCGGGCCGCGCAGTCGCTCTGGAACCATGCGGGGATCGCAGCCACCTGGTACCATTGACCGAGATAGCGCTGCACCTCGAAGTCGGAGACCGTGTTCATCGGGGCGGGCACGTCGGAAGAGCAGCCGCCAGCAAGATTTGCGAATAGCCCAGCGACGATTAGACGTTTCAGTTTCGGCCGTTTGCAGAAGGCCAACTCGGTTGCCTGTTCTCTATGTCTATGGTTGTCGAACGCTCTCGACCTGGCGGGATCGACATTCACTTAGTCATCAGTTCGGGAGCCGCCAACGCGACGTCAGATGCGCAGGAAGGGGTTGAGCAGACGGCCGAAGGGCCCGGTCAGGCGCAGCGGCGCGTCGGTCACCGCGAGGCAGAGGCAATCCTCGCCCGGGTCGGCGACCGGCCGGTGATCGGTCGCGGCATCGGCCTCGGCCACGTCTCCGCGCAGGAAATGGCCGTGCTCGTCGCTGAATCCGCCGGCCAGAACCAGGGTCAGCTCGGTGCCTTCGTGGGTGTGTGCCGGCATGGCGGTCCCCGATTTGATGCGCATGAGGCGCGTCCGGAAGCCGGGAACCTCTTGCAGCAACTCCGCCTTGTCCAGGCCCCGGTAGGACGTCCAGTCGAGCTTCTCCAAGCCCGCGCCGAGATAATCGCGCAGGGGGCGCGGCACGCGCGGGTCGACCGATGCCGGCACGCGGGCCGGCGGTTCCGGCGCTTCGGGGGCCGCTTCGTCGAGCCGGCCCAGGACGCGTTCAAGGCTGTCCTCGCCGAGCGCCTCGGCCTCCTGCTCCTCGAGGAGGACGCCGCCGAGCTCTTCCAGCCGCTCGACTTCGTTGCGACAGCGCGGGCAGAGCGCGAGATGGGTCGCGACCACCAGAGCGACCGGCTCGTCTTGCGAGCCGGCGGCATAGGCGATCAGGAGGTCGTCGCCGGGGTGGTGTTCGGGCATCATTCCATGGTCTCCAGCGCGGTGCGCAGCTTACCCATTGCCAGGCGCAAACGCGATTTGACGGTGCCGAGGGGTAGAGCCAGCTCCTCGGCGATCACGCTGTGCGACTTGTCCTCGAAATAGGCCAGCCGCAATAGTCTTGCCTGTTCTTCAGGCAGCTCCTCCACGGCGGCGTGCAGGCATTCACGTCTCTGTGTCGCCTCCACGACGCGATCGGCCGGTTCCTCGGGCTCGGGCACCAGGGCCGGGTCTTCCGGGTCGATCTCGGGGCGCCGTGCCCGGCGCAGGATGTCGATCCGGCGGTTTCGTGCGATTGTGAACACCCAGGTGCTGACGGCCGCCTTGCTCCGGTCGAACTGCGCGGCGCGGCGCCAGACGGCCAGCATTACGTCCTGAGCCAGATCCTCAGCGCTCGCCCGATCGGCCCCTTGGCGGATCAGGTAGGCCTTGACCCGCGGCCCGAAGGTCTCGAACAGCCGGACGAAGGCCTTGCGATCGCGCCGCTGGGCGACGGCAGTCATCAGCTCTTCGGCGGAGGCCTCCGCGCCCGGCTCCCCAAAGGTTGTCTCGCCCCGCATGGCCCTTTCTAGTGGCAGCACAGGCCTGACCACAAGCGCCGACTTGGCGGCGACAACAGCGGCAAGGGGTGGTCGTATCTCGATCGCAACAGCATTCAGCACGATTCGGCTCTCCCGCCTTTCGTATGAGTCCTACGCTGGCGTCCGCGGGTTGGATCACAGGGACCGCGAAGGCCAACGGACCCGGTTCCCGGACCGCCGCGCCTAGGGTGATCCAATGTCGGGGATTTCGCGTATACGACCCCGAGACACACCGAGGTGGCGTGTGGCGCGGGAGTTGCGCCAGGACTTCGGCACGGAACGACAGCCGAAACTGGGACTGGGGTAGGAGACTTCATGAAAATCGCGGTCGTCGGTGGCGGCATTTCCGGGCTGAGCACGGCATGGCTGCTCGCCCGGAAGCACGAGGTGAGCCTGTTCGAATCCGCCAACTATCTCGGCGGTCATTCCAATACGGTGGACGTCCTGCTGGGCGGCCGGGTCGTGCCGGTCGACACCGGGTTCATTGTCTACAACGAGCGCAACTATCCCAATCTGACGCAGCTCTACGCGGCGCTCGGCGTCGCGACCGTCGCAAGCGACATGTCCTTCTCGGTGTCGCTGGACGCGGGCGGGT
>JAOUCL010000256.1 GCA_029859805.1 Rhodospirillales bacterium
GCGTCAAGCGGCTGCATTTCGCGCTGCTCGGCACCGAAAGGGGCCTGCACCTGGAAAGCGACGGCCAGGGGACCTGGACCGTGAACCGCGAGCCGGCGCCGGTGCTGACCGGCTGTCTCGACCTCGACATCGAGGTGACGCCGTTTACCAACACCCTGCCGCTGCGCCGCCTCGGGCTCGAGGCCGAGGAGAGCGCCGAGATCCGCGTTGCCTACGTTCCGGTGCCCGCGCTCGAGGTGCGCCCGGTGGAGCAGCGCTATACCTGCCTCGCGCCCCTGGGGCCCGAGGGCGGGCGCTTCCGCTACGAAGGCCTGTTCCGCGACTTCACGGCCGAGCTCGAGGTCGACGCGGAGGGCCTGGTCAAGGACTACCCCGAGACCTTCAGGAGGATCTGGCCGCGATGAAGGCCGCCGTCATCGTCTTTCCCGGCTCCAACTGCGACCGCGACGTCCAGGTCGCGCTCCGGCAGTCCATGGGCGGCGACCCGATTATGGTCTGGCACAAGGAGGGCGGCTTCCAGGACGTCGATCTGATCGTCCTGCCCGGCGGCTTCTCCTACGGCGACTACCTGCGCTGCGGCGCCATGGCCGCCCACTCGCCGGCCTTGAAGGAGGTCGTCCGGCGGGCCGCCAAGGGCGTGCCGGTGCTGGGCATCTGCAACGGCTTCCAGATGCTGACCGAGACCGGGCTGCTGCCCGGCGCCCTGCTGCGCAACGGCAACCTGAAGTTCGTCTGCAAGGACGTCCACGTGAAGGTCGAGACCAGCCAGAGCCTGTTCACCGCCAGATACGAGACCGGCCAGGCGCTGCGCATCCCCGTCGCGCACCACGACGGCAACTACTACGCCGACGCTGGGACGCTGGAGCGCCTCGAGGAGCGGGGCCAGATCGCCTTCCGCTACTGCGCGCCCGACGGCACGGTTACCGCGGAGGCCAACCCCAACGGCTCGCTGGACAACATCGCCGGGGTCACCAACGAGGCCAAGACCGTGCTCGGCCTGATGCCGCATCCCGAGCGCCTGGCCGACCCGGACCTCGGCGGCACCGACGGCCGGGCGATGTTCGACGGCCTGGTGGAGGCGCTGTCGTGAGCGGCGTAGCGAAAGCGGTCCCGGACGCGGCGACGCCGGTGACGCCCGTGCTGGTCGCCCAGCACGGCCTCAGCGAGGCGGAATACGACCGCGTGGTGACCATCCTGGGCCGCGAGCCCAACCTGCTGGAGCTCGGCATCTTCTCGGTCATGTGGTCGGAGCACTGCTCCTACAAGTCCTCGAAGGTCTGGCTGAAAACCCTGCCGACGGAGGGCCCCCAGGTGATCCAGGGACCGGGCGAGAACGCCGGGGTGATCGACATCGGCGAGGGGCTGGCCGCGATCTTCAAGATGGAGAGCCACAACCACCCCTCCTACATCGAGCCATATCAGGGCGCGGCAACCGGGGTCGGCGGCATCCTGCGCGACGTCTTCACCATGGGCGCCCGGCCGGTGGCCAACCTGAACGCGCTCCGCTTCGGCGCGCCGGACCATCCCAAGACCCGCCACCTGGTGGCCGGCGTGGTGGCGGGCATCGGCGGCTACGGCAACTGCGTCGGCATCCCGACCGTGGGCGGCGAGGTCGAATTCCACCCGGCCTACAACGGCAACATACTGGTCAACGCCATGACCGTGGGCCTGGCGCCGGCCGACCGGATCTTCACCTCGGCCGCCGCCGGGCCCGGCAACCCCGTCGTCTACGTCGGCTCCAAGACCGGGCGCGACGGCATCCACGGCGCGACCATGGCCTCGGCCGAGTTCGGCGAGGATTCCGAGGCCAAGCGCCCGACGGTCCAGGTCGGCGACCCCTTCACCGAGAAGCTGCTGATCGAGGCCTGCCTGGAGCTGATGGCGACCGACGCGATCGTCGCGATCCAGGACATGGGCGCGGCGGGCCTGACCTCCTCGTCCTTCGAGATGGCGTCGAAAGGCGGCGTCGGCGTCGAGCTGGAGCTGGAGCGCGTGCCCTGCCGCGAGGACGCCATGACGCCCTACGAGATGATGCTCTCGGAGAGCCAGGAGCGCATGCTGATGGTGCTCCGGCCCGGCTCGGCCGAGCAGGCCCGCGCGGTCTTCGAGAAGTGGGACCTGGACTTCGCCGTGATCGGGCGCCTGACCGAGACCGGGCGCATGGTGCTCAAGCTGGACGGCGCGGTGGTCGGCGACCTGCCGATCGACCCCCTGGCCGAGGCTTCGCCCGAGTACGAGCGGCCCTGGGAGCCGACGCCCGAGCGGCCGCCGCTCGATCCCGCAAGCGTGCCGGCGCCCGACGACCCTTGCCAAGCGCTCCTCACGCTGCTGGCCGCGCCCGACCTCTCAGCCAAGCGCTGGGTCTGGGAGCAGTACGACCACATGGTCATGGCCGACACGATCGGCCGGCCGGGCGGCGACGCGGCCATAGTCCGGGTCCACGGCACGGAGCGTGCGCTCGCGCTCACCGTCGACTGCACGCCGCGCTACTGCCTGGCCGACCCGAAGCAGGGCGGCGCCCAGGCGGTCGCCGAAGCCTGGCGCAACATCACCGCGGTCGGCGCCAGGCCGCTCGCGATCACCGACTGCATGAACTTCGGCAACCCGGAGCGGCCCCGGATCATGGGCCAGTTCGCGGGCTGCATCGAGGGCATGCGCGCGGCCTGTACGGCGCTCGACTTCCCGGTCGTCTCGGGCAACGTCTCGCTCTACAACGAGACGAACGGCCAGGCGATTCCGCCGACGCCCACGATCGGCGGCGTCGGCCTGCTCGAGGACGCGAAAGCTCGCGTCGACCTCGCGTTCAAGGCGCCGGAGGAGGCCGTCGTGCTGATCGGCGAAACGAAAGGGCACCTGGGCGCCTCGGCCTACCTGGCGACGATCGAGGGCCGCGAGGAGGGCCCGCCGCCGCCGGTCGACCTCAAGGCCGAGCGCAGGAACGGCGACTTCGTGCGCGGCCTTATTCGGGACGGCGCGGTCACCGCTTGCCACGACCTCTCCGACGGCGGCCTCTTCGTGGCGCTGGCCGAGATGGCCATGGCCGGCAGCCTGGGCGCCCGCATCGCGCCGCCCGAGGCGGCGGCAAACACCCCTCTACACGCGTGGTTGTTCGGCGAGGACCAGGCGCGCTACATTGTCACGGCAGCCGAGGCGGCGCCGGTCCTGGAGGCCGCCCGGTCCGCCGGGGTGCCGGCCGCCGCGATCGGCACGACCGGCGGGAATGCGTTGACCCTGGCGGGCCGAGGCACCATATCCGTGGTCGAGCTGACCCGGGTGCACGAGGGCTGGCTGCCGGCCTATATGAAGGCGGGCGGGTGATCGGTACCGGGGTCGGTGGACCAGGCAAAGACGAGATGGATTGGGGGACGGCGCCATGCCGATGAATCCGGCGGAGATCGAGGGTTTGATCAAGCAGTCGATCCCCGACGCCCAGATCACCATCGAGGACCTGCGCGGCGACGGCGACCACTACGCCGCCTACGTGGTGTCCGGCAGTTTCAAGGGTAAGACCCGGGTGCAGCAGCACCAGATGGTCTACCAGGCCCTCCAGGGCCGCATGGGTGGCGAGCTGCACGCGCTCGCCCTGCAGACCTCCGCGCCGCCGGAAAGCTGAGCGGGACCCGGCGGCGGCATCGAAGACAACGAACGCGAGGACAGGCAAGACATGAACACGATCGACAACCCCGTTTTCGAACGGATCAAGAGCGAGATCGCCGACAACGACGTGGTGGTCTTCATGAAGGGCACCCCGGTCTTCCCCCAGTGCGGCTTCTCGGCCGCGGTGGTCCAGGCGCTCACCCACATGGGCGTCAAGTTCAAGGGCATCGACGTGCTGCAGGACCCGGGCCTGCGCCAGGGCGTCAAGGACTTCACCAACTGGCCGACGATTCCCCAGCTCTACGTCAAGGGCGAGTTCGTCGGCGGCTGCGACATCATCCGCGAGATGTTCCAGACCGGCGAGCTGCAACAGCTCCTGACCGAAAAGGGCGTGGAGAACACGCCGGCGGCGTAACGGCCGGGCCGAACTTTCCACTATTGTCATGGCCGGACCCAGACTCGGCCATCTTTCTTGGAGTGGCAATTTGGCCGCCGCTTCGCGGACGCCTTTAATTCGGGGACACAATACTAATTTCCCGACGATCTGGTCGAGGCGGTGCCGCGGCTGGAGCTGCCCCCCTGACTGGCGGGCATTTCTGCCCAAAGGTCCCGGTGAGGATGAGTTCGTGGCCCAGCGCCGCCGAGCCCAGCGGCCGGCCGCTGGGCTCCTGGAGTTTCATCGAAGCCTTTGAGGCACGCATTGCCCGCAAACTCAGGCACGGCAAACGGGACCGCAAGCCGAGGTGCAAGCCGGCAACGGCGATGCAGAAAATAAGTATTGTGTCCCCATATTAACCGCCTACTGGAACGTCTTAACTCCCGGTTTTTCGGATTTCTGCTTCCTTATACCCCGAAAAATCCCCCTACCTCCGTGGCCAGTTCTTCAATATCCGCTCTGCCGGCCGGCCGCTCGTCCTGCATGGACATGACCGGCGCCCTGCCTAACGCATCGGCGGCCACATCCTCTTCGGATCGATCAATATATCGCCACCCCCCTCCTTGTTACGGCGGATCCTGTCGCGCGCAATGTTGCGGCGGAGCTTCTCGTATTGTTCTACGAAGTCGAGCAGCGTTTCCGGCGTACAGTCGACCCAGTCATACTCGATCGCCGCACATTCCTCGACCGCCAAATCGATGTAACGCTTGGCCTCGCCTGGGGTGCCCAGCTCGGACTCGAGCCGAGACAGCCGGGTATAATTCATCGCCCGGTCTGAGTGGTCGAAAAAGTCGGACATAAGCGGGGTCCTCTGCGCCAATTCCCCGACCTGATGATAGTCCAGCAAAGCATCCCGGTATTGCTCGTAACCGCCGCGCTCCCGCTGCATTTCGGGATAGTCTCTACACCACGCCAGTAGCGAGATGCCGTGCGCCTGCCCGGCCGCCTGCAGGTACCGCCCCTCCGTGAACGAATAATACCAAAAGGCAATCGCGAATCCCATGAGGAGCCCGATGCCGACCGCACCCAGGTGGCTCAGGCACAGCAGCCCGGTGGTCCTTGTCCGTGTTCTCATGCTACCCGTGCCCGAGGGCGCACACACAAACCGACGCGCGCGGGCGCAAACTCCGAACTCGAGGTTCGGGTTGTTGCGGTACACACGCCTTCACACAATCAATCATCGCCATCCTCCAGCGCCCACAGGTGCCTTTCGATGCGTTCCAAGGCCGCGATCAGAGCCCTCGGCGTGCAGTCTTCCCACGTCATCATCGTGCATTCCTCCGCCGCCACGTCGATGTGCTGCCAGGCGGCTTCTGGATTGCCGAGCTTGGATTCGAGCAGCGACAATCGCGTGTTATTGAGCAGTCTGGAAGTGTGGTACATCGTCTCGCTAATCGGTGGATTGCCACCGCCCCTGCCTTGCTCCAGGGCAGCGTCGAACTCCAGCAGGGCTTCCCGGTATGTCCGGCGGTCGCCGTGCGATCGCATATACTCGACGTAGTCGCCGTAAGCCGCCAGCAGCGTCCAGCCTCCCTTCGCCGACAACGATTCTTTGAAATTCTCCGGGATACGCCAAAAACCCAACTCGAGGCCCGCATAGAGCCCGAGACCCGCCAGCACCAAGTGGCTGAGGACCAGGAGGGCAATCTTGGTCTTCTTCCTCATGTCGGCGGACGCCCCTTACCTCCGCAGCCGCTCCCTAAGGATCTGCTCGGCGCTGCCGGCCGCCAGCTCGTCCTGCATGGACATGAGCGTGGTGTTGCCGCCGGCGGCGGTGGTGTCGACCGAGAGCGTGCGCTCGGTGGCGTAGCGGTGCAGCGTGCGCGGGCCGCCGGCCTTGGGGCCGGTGCCCGAGAGGCCCTCGCCGCCGAAGGGCTGCACGCCGACGACGGCGCCCACCATGTTGCGGTTGACATAGGCGTTGCCGACGCGCAGGCGCTGCTGGATGTAGTCGACGGTCGAATCGATGCGGCTGTGGATGCCCAGCGTCAGGCCGTAGCCGGTCCCATTGACCGCCTCGATCACGTCGTCCAGGCGGTCGCCCGCAAAGCGCACGACATGCAGGATCGGCCCGAAGACCTCGCGCTGGAGCCTGGACAGCGCGTCGATCTCGAAGGCGGCGGGCGCGACGAAGGTGCCGTGCTCGCATTGGGGGCCCAGCTCGCAGCGCTTGATCAGGCGGCCCTCGGCGGTCATGCGCTTGGCGTGGCCCTCCAGCATGTCCCGCGCCTCCTCGTCGATCACCGGCCCCAGGTCGGTCGCCAGCAGGCCCGGGTCGCCGATACTGAGCTCCTCCATGGCGCCGGCCAGCATGTTCAGCATCCGCTCGGCCACGTCGGCCTGGACGAAAAGCACGCGGAGCGCCGAGCAGCGCTGCCCGGCGCTGTGGAACGACGAGACGATGACGTCGTGCACGACCTGCTCCGGCAGGGCGGTGGAATCGACGATCATGGCGTTCTGTCCGCCGGTCTCGGCGATCAGGGGGACGATCGGCCCGTCCCGTTTCGCCAGCGTCTGGTTGATCAGGCGCGCTGTCTCGGTCGAGCCGGTGAAGGCGACGCCGGCGATCCGGCCGTCGGCGGTCAGTGGCCCGCCGACGCTCGGCCCGTCGCCCGGAAGGAGGTGCAGCACGTCGCCCGGCACGCCGGCCCGGTGCATCAGGGAGACCGCGGCGGCGGCGATCAGCGGCGTCTGCTCGGCCGGCTTGGCGATGACCGCGTTGCCGGCGGCCAGCGCCGCCGAAACCTGGCCCGTGAAGATCGCGAGCGGGAAGTTCCAGGGGCTGATGCAGACGAAGACGCCGCGGCCGTGCAGGCGGATCTCGTTCCGCTCGCCGGTCGGCCCGGGCAGGGCCTCGGGTCCGGCGAAGTCGGCGCGCGCGCGCGCCGCGTAGTAGCGGCAGAAGTCGACCGCCTCGCGCACCTCGGCCAGCGCGTCGCCCACCGTCTTGCCCGCCTCGCGCACGCAAAGGGCCATCAACCCGGCCTGGTCCTGCTCCATCAGGTCGGCCAGGCGCTCGAGGCAGCGCGCGCGTTCGTCGGCCGGCGTGGCGTCCCAGCCGGGCGCGGCGCGCCGGGCGCGGGCGAGCGCCTGCTCGACCTGCTCGGGGCCGGCCTCGACCACTTCGCCGACGCGCCGGCGCCGGTCGGCCGGGTCCAGGATGTCGCGCGCCC
>JAOUCL010000046.1 GCA_029859805.1 Rhodospirillales bacterium
ATAGAGCGCCAGCAGCTTGACCACCCGGGTCTCGAAGCCGGCTTCCTCGCGGATCTCCTTGACCACGCTCTCGCCCGGCGTTTCGCCGATGTCGGCCCAGCCGCCGGGCAGCGCCCAGAGGCCATCGTTGCGCTCGCGGACCAGAAGCAGGCCGTCGCCGCGGAACACCACGCCGCGCACGTCGGTCTTGGGCGTGGCATAGCCCTTGTCGCGGGCAAAAAGCTCGAGGATCGCCTCGACCTCCGCCCCGCTGCCGGCCGCCATAATCTCCGCGGCGATGGCGCGCGTGGACTGGTAGCGCTCGGTGTCGAAGGGATCGGTGCTGAAGGTCAGGCCGTTCTGGGCTATGGCCTGCAAACGGCGCGCCCAATCGAGCCAGCGGGGGTCCAAGGGGCTCAGGCCGTCTTGCGGCCGTCGGCGGCGAACCGCCGGGCGGCGGCGAGGAAGGCATCGACGTCCTCAGACGCCGTGTCGAACGCGGTGACCAAGCGCACGGCGCTCTCGGCCCCGCTCTCGGCCTCCGGGCCCCAACGATAGAACTGGAAGCCTTCGGCCAGGAGGCCCTCGATGACCGGCCCGGGCAGGACCGCGAAGATCTCGTTGGCCTCGACCGGGTGCAGCAGGCGCGCGCCGGGCAGGTCGGCCAGGCCCTCGGCCAGGCGGGCGGCCCGGGCGTTGGCGTGGCGCGCGTTGGCGAGCCAGAGGTCGTCCGCCAGATAGGCGTCCAGCTGGGCCGACAGAAACCGCATCTTGGAGAACAGGTGGCCACCGCGCTTGCGCCGGTAGGCGAAGGTCCGGGCCAGCTCCGGCTTGAACAGCACGACCGCCTCCGCGGCCAGCGCGCCGTTCTTGGTGGCGCCGAAGGCCAGCGCGTCGACGCCGGCCCGCCAGGTGATCTCGGCCGGGCTGCAGCCGAGCGCGACCAGGGCGTTGGCGAAGCGGGCGCCGTCCATTTGCAGGCCGAGGCCGTGTTGCCGCGCCAGATCGCCGATCGCCGCGATCTCCTCCGGCGTGTAGAGCGTTCCGGCTTCGCTGGCCTGGGTCAGGCTGATCGCCGCCGGCTGGACGTGGTGCACGTCGCCGACGCCGCCAATCGCGCCGGCCAGGATCTCGGGCGTCAGCTTGCCGTGGGCGCCGTCCAGCGTCACCAGCTTGGCGCCACCGGTGAAGAACTCGGGCGCGCCGCATTCGTCGACGTTGATGTGCGAATCCTTGTGGCAATAGACCGCGCCGTAGGGCGGCGTCATCACGGACAGGCCGAGTACGTTGGCCGCGGTGCCGGTCGCCACCGGAAAGACCGCGCAGTCGGTTTCGAAGACCTCCCGCAGGCGGGCCTCGACCCGGCGGGTCAGGTCGTCGTTGCCGTAGGGCATGACCTTGCCCGCGGCCGCCCGCGCCAGGGCCTCCAGGATCTGCGGGCTGGCGCCCGCCGTGTTGTCCGAGCAGAAGTTGGTCATGTCCTCCCTTCCCGACCCGTTCCGACGGCTGGATCTTCACCACAAAGGCACGAAGACACAAAGATTTTCGATACCTTCTTCGTGACTTCGTGTCTTGGTGGTGACTCCGTTGCTATCTGTCTCGCGCAGGCCGACTGCCGGTCACGGTCCCGGCGCGGCCTTGACCCGGCCGAGCACTTCGCCGCTTTCGAGATCCAGCACCACGGCCTGCTGGCAGCCCCGATCCGGCGGCCCCTCGAGACGCAGGATCAGGCGCCCCTCGGCGGCCTCGGCTTGGCCCAGCGCGCAGCCCACCGGCACGGCCACGGAGATATCGCCAAAGCCCGCGGACTTCACCGGATCGCCGTTCATGCGCTGGACGAGAGTGACGATGATAACCGCGACGATGGCGAGGATCGCGATCCCCATTCCGATGACCAGCGCCTTCAAGGCTTGCACGGGCCGCACCCCCTATTTAGACCAGAAAGCGACATGCGATCCAATCCGGACCCAGATCGCCGCGAGGTGACCGTCGGCTCGGCGGAAGCCGGCCAGCGGCTCGACCGCCTCCTGGCCGAACGCCTCGACGGATTGTCGCGCTCGCGCCTCAAGGGCCTGATCGAGGTCGGCATGGTCAGCGCGGGCGGCGCGACGATAACCGAGCCCTCGACCAGGGTCAAACTCGGCCAAACTTTCGCCATAGTCATCCCGGAAACTGTAGACGCTGAACCCGAGGGCCAGGCCCTCGCCCTCGACATCGTCTACGAGGACAGTCATATCATCGTGATCGACAAAGCCGCCGGCATGGTGGTCCATCCGGCCCCGGGCAACCCCGACCGGACCCTGGTCAACGCGCTGATCGCCCACTGCGGCCGCTCGCTGGCCGGCATCGGCGGGGTGCGCCGTCCGGGCATCGTGCACCGCCTGGACAAGGACACCAGCGGCCTGATCGTGGCCGCCAAGACCGACGCCGCCCACAAGGGCCTGGTCGAGCAGTTCGCCCGGCGCAGCGTCGAGCGGGCGTACAGCGCCGTGGTCTGGGGCCTGCCCGCGCCCGCCGCGGGGACGATCGCCGGCAACATCGGCCGCAGCCCGCGGAACCGCAAGAAGATGGCCGTGCTGACGCGCGGCGGGCGGCCGGCCGAGACCCGCTACCGGCTGCGCCGCAGCTTCGCCGACGGCGCCGTCAGCCTGCTCGACTGCCGGCTGCTGACCGGCCGGACGCACCAGATCCGGGTCCACTTGAGTCACATCGGCCACCCGCTGATCGGCGACCGGATCTATGGCCGGCAAGGCGCCCGGCGCCTCGGCCGGCTGCCGGAGCGGGCGCGCGCCGCCGTCGAAGCCGTGCCGCGCCAGGCGCTGCACGCGCGGACCTTGGGGTTCCGTCACCCGGCGACCGCGGAAGACCTGAGGTTCGAGAGCGATTTGCCGCCGGATATAAAGAGCTTGATAAATTCTTTGGAAAAGTTATAGGATGGGGGAAACCGGAGTGAAGCAGTCCGGATTCCAGAACAGCGAGGGGGTGAAGGCGCCGAAGCGGCAGCAGCCGTTTGCGACCGCCCGTTTCGCGCGTCGGAAAGATTGCTGTCAACCGGCGGAAAGGCGCAAGCCGGCCCTGCGAGTCAGGGCATCGTATCGCACCAACATAAGTACGGAGAGTTCCATAGATGGCCGCTCCTAAAGTTCCAGTTCTGGGTTCGGAAGGCAACCTGTCCCGTTACCTTCAGGAGATCCGCAAGTTCCCCATGCTGGAGTACGACCAAGAGTACATGCTGGCCAAGAGCTGGCGTGAGCATGACGATGTCGAGGCCGCGCACAAGCTGGTCACCAGCCACCTGCGCCTGGTCGCCAAGATCGCCATGGGTTACCGCGGCTACGGCCTGCCGCTGTCCGAGCTGATCTCCGAGGGCAACGTCGGCATGATGCAGGCGGTCAAGCGTTTCGACCCGGAGCGCGGCTTCCGCCTGGCGACCTATGCCATGTGGTGGATCCGCGCCTCGATCCAGGAGTACATCCTGCACTCCTGGTCGCTGGTCAAGATGGGCACGACGGCCGCGCAGAAGAAGCTGTTCTTCAACCTGCGCAAGCTGAAGGGCCAGATGCGCGCGATCGAGGAAGGCGACCTGCACCCCGAGCAGGTCGCCAAGATCGCCGAGACACTCAACGTGCCCGAGGACGACGTGGTGCAGATGAACCGGCGCCTGGCCGCGCCCGATCACTCGCTGAACGCGCCGCTCAGGATCGACGGCGACGGCGAGTGGCAGGACTGGCTGGTCGACGAGACCGAGAGCCAGGAGACCCTGCTGGCCAACAGCGAGGAACTCGCCAAGCGCCGGGCGCTGCTGGTCACGTCGATGGAGACGCTCAACGAGCGCGAGCGTCACATCCTGCAGGAGCGCCGGCTCAAGGAGAACCCGACCACGCTCGAGGAGCTGAGCCAGGAGTACGGCATCAGCCGCGAGCGCGTGCGCCAGATCGAAGTGCGCGCCTTCGAAAAGCTGCAGAAAGCGATCCGCAACGCGGCGATCAAGGAACGCCTCGCCAGCAACTGAAGCTACGGTCTGCGGCCGACCGCCGGCCCGGCGGCGCTGACGGGAGCCTCGGCGGGCGGTGGAACGGCGGCCGGCGTCTCGTGCCGCCCTTGACCAAGGCCCGAGGTCGGGCGCAAAAGGTACGAGCGACCCCAAACTGAACCGGCCGGCAGACCGGCGCTCTAGCGATGAACCCGACCCGGCAAAGCGATACGATCGACAGGTCTGCCGGCGGTCAAGCGGACCGGCTTTCGCCCTGGTGGTGGCTCGTGCTTCCGCTCGCCGCCGGTGCGATCCTGTCGCTGACGGCTCACGCGGCGCCGGAGTTCTACCTCCGCCGGATCGGCGGGGAGCGCGGCCTGCTGGAGCTGTCCCAGCTGCTTTTGGCGCTCGGCGCCTGCGGCGTCGCCCTCAGGACCCTGCTGCTGCCCCGGGTCAGGGGCCACCGCCTGCTCGTCGCCTGGATCGCGCTCGCGGCGGTTGCCAGCTTCTACATCGCCGGCGAGGAAGCGAGCTGGGGACAGCACTATCTCGACTGGCAGACACCGGACTACTGGTCGAAGATCAACGACCAGGGCGAGACCAACCTGCACAACGTTAGCTCCTGGCTGGACCAGAAGCCGCGCACGTTGCTTGAGATCGGCGTGATCCTGGGCGGCATCGTGGTGCCGCTCGCCGCGCTCCGGCGGCCGCGCATCCGTCGCCTGCCGTGGGCCGTCATCCTGCCGCCGCAAATCTGCCTGCCGGCTGCCCTGCTGGCCGAATTCGCCCGTTTTTCCGAGCGTATTCTCGATGCCATGGGTTACCAGGTGTATCCGTTCCACCGGCCCAGCGAGGTGCAGGAGTTCTACTTCTACCTGTTCATTCTGATCTACTTGGTCGTGCTGCGCCGACGGCTCTCCTCCGGCGGACCCTGAGGGAAGCGGATAGCGGGCCGGCGCCGAAAAACCGCCTTCCGCGGCTCACCCCGCTCCCGGGGGAGCACCCGTTTCGGGAGGCTGGGCAACAGCCTCGCCCCAGACCTCGACCAGCTTGCGCTGGTCGAGTTTCAGCAATTGCACGTGGGTTTCACTGGCCACCCGGCAATACGACGCCACGATGGGCGGCATGAGCAGATAGATCAGCCAACCGATACCGGCCGCGCTGTAGGCGACCAGCCAGCCGAAGACATCGTGCAGCACGGGTCCGATGGCGGCGAAACTCTGCCCCGCGGACCAAAGCTTCACCACGGCCGGCAGGCTGCCGCAGAAGTTCATCAGGCCCACCGTGACGACCAAGTGGTTCTCGCGGCTGCGCTCGGCCACATAGGCGCCCAAGGTCGGCAGCATGGCCAAAGCCAGCACCGTCAAGGTCGGCAGGAACAATCCGGCGACGGGCAGCAGCACGGTCCAGAACAGAATTCTGGGCCGCCAGGGGGCGGTCGCTTTAGCGGCTTTGGTCTGTTTGGCGGCTTCAGCCATCGGTGACGTTTCCTCACATCGCGTAGAACACCGTCAGCACGACCAGCATCAGTCCGGCAAGCACGGCGGAGACCATGCTTGCCGCCTGCCGACTGGCGCGCAGCACGTTGTCCGGCCCACTCAGCCCCCCCTGCTCCAGCCAGGAGATTCGATTGGCGGCCTGCCGGTACTGGGCGCGGGCGACCGCAAAGCCCTGCTCGTCGGCCCGGACCGCGGCCGGATTGTCGAACAGGACGCTCAGAAGCCCCAGCTCGCCCTGTTCGACCAAGCGCGCGATCTCATCGGCCAGCCGTTTTCGGTACGGCCGGTTGCGGTATCCATCGATGGCGGGGGCAAGCAGGTTGGCATACCAGCGGGTCAACGCCGGAAGTCGTGCCGGTCCCGTGCGTTGCTGAACATCGGCCAATAGCTGCAGCATGGCCAAATGCCTGACGGTCGTGTTTTGCGCGGCCAGATTGTTCAGGAGACGCTCCGGCACCTGCCTGACGCGCGCCACACAGAAGGCGGCAATGTGTCTGTCGACCGGTTCTTCCGACGGCATGCCACGCCCGGCTATACGCTCCAGAGCGGGCAACAAGTCTTTGATATAACAAACATATTCCTGCGCCAGCAAAGGACTCTGGCAGGGCCACTGGGGATTGAGCTGATAGAGGCAGCGCTCGATGCCGAACCCGGCCCGGGCCCGGCTGGCGAAAGAGCACGCTTGTTCAATCAGTTTCTTGACGGACAGGAATTCCGGCCGATTTGCCAGCTGGGCGTCAAACCAGGCCAACGGAAGCCGGCCTCTCAGCATCTCGACGAACAGCTGGACCTTTTCCGGTTTGTGGTAGTCGACCGCCAGCGCCGCGCCCAAGCCCTCGATGTTGACCGCAAGCCCCTTGTAGCGAAGCGGCGCCTCGGGATCGAGCGCCATCAACACGCGCGAAACGGTCCGGTCGTCGCTACAGCCATCCTCGGCCGAAGCATACTGACGCCGGCGCATCGTATTGCCGATCAATTGGGCGCGCGGCTCGTTACCCAGGCTACGAAGCATCCAATCGGCGATCTTGCCGTCGTATAGGCTGGGCCGCGCACTCGGCCAGTCGTGGGCCAGGGCGTGGGCCAGCGAGCGAGCGTCCAGATACTCGGCCCCGGCGAACCTGAAGGGCCGGGTCGCCTTGGGCGGCAATGCTGGAAGCTTGGGCGTCAATTGGCGCCCGCCCAGCCACGATTTTAGATCTCCGGCGGTCCAACGCTCGCTCGGATCGTCGCACAGCAGCCCCCGAAGCGGTTCCAGCATGGCGAGCGGGATTCGCGCCCTGCCGCAAAGGGCGGAATAGGAGCCCCGCTTGAGCTTGGCCGCCACGATCTCCTGATCGGTCATGTCGGCGCATGGGATCTCGCCGGTCAGCAAGACCGCCAGAAGCACACCGAACGCATAGAGATCGTCGGGTGGGTATCCCGGGCCGCGGCCCGACGGCTCAGCCATGCCGTTTTCGATGGTTTCGAAGACGGCCGCCTGGGCCAGACCGGGCGGCGCGGAGACGCTCTCACCGAGAGCCACCTTCCTGCGGCTTTCGTCGGCGTAGAATAGATTATCCGGACGTATCGCCCGATGGGTAATCCCGCGCTCGGACAATTCCTGCAGCAGGGGCACCAGCGGAGCTATGACGAATCGCCTGATATCCTCCAGACGGATCGGCGCGCGCGCGCCCAGCGAGCCACCGAACACGCGCCCGCCGCCCGGCTGTTCGAAGACGATCGCGAAACGTCTTCCGCCGGCCGGGTGCCAGTCGACCACGCCCCATTGCCTGGGCTTGACAATCGAACTCCGGTCGAGCCGCGACACGCGTTCGAGAATATCGACTCTGGGCAGCAATTCCCGGCGGCAGACCAGCGCAAAATGAGGCCGGTCCGGTTCCCTCAGGTCGCGCGCCTCGTACGCCTCGGCATGGGGTGAGTCGAGCCGCGGCAGACGCACGCCGGGCAGCAGCTCGAAACGCCCGTCGACACCCAGCGACAGGCCCCCGCTGCCCTGACCGGCTTGCCCCTCGCTTGCCTCGCTGCGGCTCATCGCCTCCTCGCCTTGCACTCGTCCGGCCGTGTCCTTCGACAGTCGGATAGGCGGATTTATTTAATCCCAATAGACCAAATGGAAGGTTAATGCTTCAGGATCGGCCGCCGGGCCGCCCAATGCACCTGTGCGCCGAAATCCCCGGCTCCGGCTTAACGGCAGTTTAACGGGCCGGTTGCTAGAACCGAGGACCAATTCAAGAGTGCGGTGCAGCGAAAGACTGCTCTACCGAAAGGTCGCCGCCGTCATGCGGCTCTACCGACTCACAGAGAGAGGAGAGAAGGATGACCAACGGGATGACCGACGGGAAGACCAACGGCCCCCTGTTGGCCGTCGTCATGTGCGCCGTGCTCTGGGGTCTCGCGGCCTGCGTCACCACGGGGATGCAGAGCGGTTCGCCGGAGCAGGTCTGGGACCGCTACATCGACGACGGCCTGACCGCCTACAACCAGGAGAACTACGCCAGGGCGCAGCGGAACTTCGAAGCCGCGCTCGAGACGGCGCAGCAATTTCCGCAGGAGGATCTGCGCCGGGCCACGAGCCTCGGCAACTTGGGCAGCACGCACGAAGCCCTTGGCAACTATGACCGGGCGGTGTCATTTCAGCGGATGGCCTTGAGGCTCCGCGAGAAGGTCCAGGGCAACGACCATCCGGAAGTCGCCTTGACTCTCTTCAATCTGGCGACCGCCCAACAGTCCCAGGGCAAATACAAGAAAGCGGAGCAAAACCTGACTCGCGCCATCAAGATCGACAAGAAAGCTTACGGGGCGCAGCACATGGAGGTCGGTACAGACCTAGCCGCCCTGGCGGCGGTCTACCTCGACATGCGGGACTACGCCATGGCCGAGCGCAGCTACCGGAAAGCGCTGGCGATTCTCGAAAAGAACCTCGAGGCGAATCACCCAGATATCTCGGTGCTTCTGTTCAAGTTGGCTAAAGTCTATCACGCAAAACGCGAATACAAGAAGGTCGTAAAGATCCTGAACCGCGCGATCGCCATCGACGAGAAGGCCTATGGGCCCGAGCATGCGGAGGTCGGCACGGATCTCGGCATCCTGGCCGGGGTCTATTACGACATGCGCAGCTACGCAAAGGCCGAGCGGACCTACAAGCGGTCGCTGGCAATTCTGGAAAAGGCCCTCGGACCAAACCATCCGGACGTCGCCGAGAACCTGGATGACTACGCCCTTGTTCTGCGCAAGACGGGCCGTAGCGCCGAGGCGGCGAAGCTGGAGGCCCGCGCAGCGGCGATCCGCTCCTAGAGCAGCATCCGTTCAGTTGGAATCGCATTCCGCGATCCGACTGAACGGATAAAGCTGCTCTAGCCCGCGAAGGGATCGCGCACCAGGATCGTGTCTTCGCGTTCGGGGCTGGTCGACAGCAGGGCGACCGGCGCCCCGATCAGCTCCTCGATGCGCCGGATGTACTTGACCGCCGTGGCCGGCAAATCGGCCCAGGACCTGGCGCCCCGAGTGCTGTCCTGCCAGCCCTCCAGGGTCTCGTAGACCGGCTGGGCGGCCGCCTGCAGCGCGCCCAGGGCCGGCAGGTGATCGAAAGTCTCGCCGTCGATCCGGTAGCCGACGCAGACCTTCAGCTCGGCAAGTCCGTCCAGCACGTCGAGCTTGGTCAGCGCGATGCCGTCGATGCCGCCCACCTTGATCGCCTGGCGCACCATGACCGCGTCGAACCAGCCGCAGCGCCGGCGGCGCCCGGTCACCGTGCCGAACTCGTGGCCGCGCTCGCCGAGCCGCTGGCCGACCTCGTCTTCCAGCTCGCTCGGAAACGGGCCGCTGCCGACCCGCGTCGTGTAGGCCTTGGTGATGCCGAGCACGTAGTCCAGTGCGCCGACCGCCACGCCGGCACCGGCTGCGGCCTGGCCGGCCACGGTATTGGACGAGGTCACGAAGGGATAGGTGCCGTGGTCGATGTCCAGCATGGCGCCTTGGGCGCCCTCGAAGAGGATCCGCCTGCCGGCCCGGTGCGCCTCGTCCAGGCGGTGCCAGACCCGGTCGGCGAAGGGCAGCACCTTGGGCGCGACGGCCTCCAGCTCCCCGATCGTCTCGGCCCGGTCGAACTCGGGCTCGCCCAGGCCGCGCAGCAGGGCGTTGTGGTGCAGCAGCAGGGCATCGACCCGCTGGCCGAGCGCCTCCCGGTCGGCCAGATCGCAGAGCCGAACCGCCCGGCGGCCGACCTTGTCCTCGTAGGCCGGACCGATACCGCGCCCGGTCGTGCCGATCGCGGTCGCGCCGCGTGCGACCTCGCGGGCACGGTCGATCTTCCCGTGCAGCGGCAGGATCAGCGCCGCGTTGTCGGCGATCTTCAGGGTCTCCGGCGTGATCTCGAGGCCCAGCTCGCCCAGCCGCGCGATCTCCTCGATGAGTGCCCAGGGATCGATCACGACGCC
The DNA here is from genome assembly GCA_029859805.1 of Rhodospirillales bacterium. Lineage (GTDB taxonomy): Bacteria > Pseudomonadota > Alphaproteobacteria > Kiloniellales > JAKSDN01 > CAMYKD01. Next base: position 9,888 of record JAOUCL010000046.1, read on the forward strand.
GTTGCCGATGATCGAGATCTTGCCGGAACGCACCACGCCCGAGGGCAGCAGGGAGAGCTTGTAGGTCACGCCGCCGACCACGAGCGTGTGGCCGGCGTTGTGTCCGCCCTGGAAGCGCACCACGACGTCGGCGCGCTCGGACAGCCAGTCGACGATCTTACCCTTGCCCTCGTCGCCCCATTGCGAGCCGACCACGATCACATTCGCCATGGCGCTATAACTCCATCTCCATTAACTGCAACTCGGACCCCATCCTTCGACAAGCTCAGGATGAGGTCCTCATGGTGAGCCTGTCGAACCATGAGGACCGGGCGCGGTGCTAAACGGCCAGTCCTTGATGTCCGGCCCTAGAGCTCCTCGATCCCCTTGGCGGTCAACAGGTGCGTACAGGCCAGGCGCCGCGCCTCGGCCTTCGGGTCGGCCGCCACCTCGAGGCCGGCCAGGGTGATCCAGCCGGCCGCGCGCAGATCGCGCGCCTGCGCCGGGTCGACGCCGCCCGCCAGATAGAGCCGGCGTAGCGGCCCGGCCGCGGGCAGCGCGCGCAGCACCGTGTCCATGTAGAGCGTGAATCCGGTCGAGAATTCCGGCCCGTCGCCCGGCGGCTCTGCAACATAACGGCCGCCCCGGCCCAGCTCGCCCCGCACCCCTTGGGCGAAGAAGGTGAAGCTCACCCCGGTCTGGTACTCGAAGCCGCGATGCTCGACCGGATCGATGGTCAGCGTCAGGTCCGGTGCCGCCGCGCGGATCAGCCCAACGACGCGCGCGAGGCGGCTGATTTCCGCCGCGGCCGGCTCGGGCAGCGCGAGGGCGGCCAGGGCTTCCAGGGCGGACTCGGCCGGGCCCGCGGCGCGCAGCAGGGCCTGGAACAGCGGGGCCCGGTCGCCGGCCAACGCGTCCACCGCCGCGGCGTCCTTGCGATCCAGCGCCTGGAGCAGGGCCCTGCCCGGCCCGTCGTCGAAACCCAGCTCCCGGGACAGCGCGCCGACCAGGGGCGGCAGGCAGAGGTCGATCGAAATCCGTTCGACCCCGACCACGCCCAGCGCCTCGGCGGCCAGCAGGACGACCTCGGCGTCGGCGCCCTCCTGCGGCGCGCCGATCAGCTCCACGCCGGCCTGGCCGAACTGCCGTTCGCTGCGCAACTGGCTGCCGCTGACGCGCAGGACCTGGCCGCCGTAGCAGAGCCGCAGCGGCCTGGGTGCGCGCTGCAGGCGGGTCGCGGCAATCCGCGCCACCTGCGGCGTCATGTCGGCCCGCAGGCCCATCATGCGCTGGCTGACCGGGTCCATCAGGCGGAAGGTCTGTTGCGCCACGGCGGCCCCAGCACCGGTCAGCAGGGTCTCCTCGAACTCGAGTAGCGGCGGCTTGACCCGCTCGTATCCTTGGGCGGCGAAGGCGGCGATCAGCCGCTCGACCACGCCGGCCTCGTGGGCCGCGTGGGGCGACAGGATGTCTTCCAGGCCCGCGGGCAGAAGGGCGGTATCGCCGGGGTCGTTCATCGGGCGCGTGGCTCTCTCAGCGGAAAACCGGGCTGGTTCTGGCCCTTGGGCGTAACCCGGAGGCCGCCAAGGGAAATAGCCGGTTTGGCCCTTTACGGCAAGCCGGTCGGGGCTGGCGGTCCTTGCAGGCGGCGGATAATGTGTGGCCGCCCCGAGGTTCTGGCGTGTAGGAGAGATGTGATGGAACTGGACGCAAGCAAACTCTTGGCAACGTACAGCGAGCTGGCGCTGCAACACGGGCTCGATATCCTCGGCGCCCTGATCCTTCTGGTCGTCGGCTGGATCCTGGCCGGCTGGGCGCGGCGCGCCCTGCGCCGGGCCCTGCTTCGGCTGCCCCGCGCCGATGCGACGGTGAGCGGCGTGCTCTCGAACCTGGCCCGCTACATGATCCTGGTCCTGGTGATCATCGCGGTGCTGGCGCAGTTCGGCATGCAGACCGCGAGCATTCTGGCGGTGCTCGGCACTGCGGGCCTCGCCGTCGGCCTGGCCCTGCAGGGCACGCTCTCCAACATCGCCGCCGGCCTGATGCTGCTGTTCCTGCGCCCCTTCAAGGTCGGCGACTACATCGACGCCGAGGGCATCGCCGGCACGGTCGAGGAGATCGGCCTGTTCAACACCGAGTTCACGACCCACGACGGCATCTACCGGGCCGTGCCCAACAGCCAGATCTGGAGCCGCTCGATCCTCAACTACTCGCGCCTGCCGACCCGCCGCCTCGACTTGGCGGTCGGGGTCGACTACGGCGACGACCTGGAGCGTGCGCTGGGTGCGCTCAGCGACCTGCTGGCGGGCGACGCCCGCGTGCTCAGGGATCCCGAACCCCAGGTCATGGTCAGCGAGCTGGCCGACAGCTCGGTCAATCTCAACCTGCGCTGCTGGGCGAACACCGGCGATTTTTGGGCGCTCAAGTTCGACCTGACCCGCCAGGCCAAGGAGCGCATCGAGGCCGCCGGCTGCACAATTCCCTTCCCGCAACGTGTCGTGCACACGGCTGCGCAGGATTGAACGCGGGCGCAATGGCCAGCCCACACCCCGACTCCCTGGCCGCCACGGCGCGTGGGCCGGACCGTCTGCTCGGCTGGGTCGTCCTGCTCGCCGGGATCCTGCTCGTGCTCGGCTGGACCCTGCCGATCATGACGGTCGAGAAGCTGTGGTTCCTGTCCGAGCGGGTCTCGATCCTGCAGGGCGCGGCCGAGCTGTGGCGCCACGGCGACCTCTTCCTGTTCGCCGTTATCGTGGTCTTTTCCGTGGTCTTCCCACTGCTCAAGCTGGGCCTCGCGCTCTATCTCTGGTACCAGGCCGATGCCGGCGGCGCCCTGCTCGGCCGCGCACTCGGCTGGATCGAGCAGCTCGGCCGCTGGTCCATGCTCGACGTCTTCGTGGTGGCGCTGCTGGTGGTGGCGATCCAGGCCTCGCTGATCAGCGATGTGGCCATGCATTCCGGCATCTACGTCTTCACGGCGGCCGTCCTCGTCTCGATCCTGGCCGTCCAGCGCATGACCCGACTGGCGCGCCGGGCCCGGCGCGCGTACGAGGATTGACGGCCGACGGTAAGTCCAGTTATTATAATAAACATAATAATACGGATGTGTCATGCTCAAGCTCAAGCTCACCACGGTCGGCACCTCGACCGGTGCCATCGTTCCGAAGGAAATGCTGGCGCGCCTCAAGGTCGGTCGCGGCGACACGCTGTTCGTCACGGAAACACCGAGCGGCTATCTCCTGACGCCTTATGATCCGGCCGTCGAGGAGCAGCTCGAGCTGGGGCGCGAGTTCATGAAGGAGTATCGCGAGACCTTCCGCGCCCTGGCCAAATGACCGAGCCGGTTTGGGTCGACCGCCAGGCGCTCCTCCTGCTCCATGGCGAGGCACTCGCCGAACACGGTGGACCGGAGGGCATACGCGACGACGGATTGTTGGACTCCGCCCTCGCCCGGCCGGTGAATCTTCATGCCTACGAACCGGCGACAGACTTGGCACGGCTGGCGCCGGCCTATGTGGTCGGTATCGCCCGTAACCACCCTTTCATCGACGGCAACAAGCGAGTCGCCTTTCTGGCGCTGGGCCTCTTTCTGGGGCTGAACGGTCGGCGGCTGACCGCCGACAAGGTGGAGGCGACGCGGGCCATGCTTGGCGTCGCCGCGGGAGAGGTCGGCGAAGAGGACTTGGCGGATTGGCTGCGCGCCCATACCGCACCAAGACGCTGAACAGCGCCGTCTCGCGCATCGCCGGCTAACGCAGCAGCAGGATCCAGGCGCCGTCGGCGAGGCCGTAGGCGACGTCGTCGCGGCCGTTGCCGTCCTGGTCGCCGACCGTGAAGCCGGTGACGATCGGCCGGTCGTGCTCGAGGCGGCCCAGCTCGGCAAAGCGCCGGCCGGCGAAGGAGACCACCCTGAGGCTACGCCGCGTCGCGTCGGGCAGCAGGAGGTCGTCGCTGCCGTCGCCGTCCAGATCGAGGATCGCCGACAGGCCCAGCTCCCTCGAACCGATCGCGTGGTTGGAGAAGCCGCGCAGCTCGCCGAGCTGGACGAGGTGGTCCCCCATCAGCCGCCAGATGCGCAGGATGCCGCCGATGTGCGGGGTCTCGACATAGGCGACCTCCGGCCGGCCGTCGCCGTCGAAATCGCCGACGCCGACCGGGTTGAGCCAGCGGTTGGAACGGCCGATGGCCGGCGTCTCGGCGCGCGGGCGGAGGCTGCCCCCTTCGACGTGGAACACCGCCAGGGCCGCCCCGGCGCGCGGCCTGGAACGGACCACGACGACCTCCTCCCGGCCATCACGGTCGAGATCGGCGACCCGGGGCTGGAGGTCCTCGAAGACGGAATCGTCCTGCAGCCGGTAGGACAGGCGGCGGCCGTCGCGCAGGACCACCAGCAGACCGGCCGCCTCGACCGCGTCCCCTAGCACGCCGTGGCCGTAGCGGGTCGTCGGCTCGACCAGCCAGGCCTCGGCAACGTCCAGGGTGCCGAGGCCCGGCCGGCTGTCCGGCAGCAGGTCGGCCGGCGGCCAGGGATGGTCGAAGGGCCGTAGCGGTAGCGGCGGCCGGGCCCTCGTCGTCTGCACCTCGATGCCCAGATGATCGAGCGCGCCGGCCCCGGCCAGGCCCGGCCACAGCAGTAGCGTCCAGAGCACGAACCAGGAGATCCAGCGGTCCATGGCGGACTCTAGAATCTGAGCGGCACGGCCTGCTTGATATGCGGCAGGGTGCGCACCTTGGCGAGCACCTCGGGGGCGATCGCCTCGTCAAGCTCGATCAGCGCCAGTGCGTCGGCGCCCGGCTCGGCGCGGCCCAGGTGGAAGGTCGCGATGTTGACCCCGGCGTCGCCCAGCGTCGTGCCCAGCGCGCCGATCAGGCCGGGCTTGTCCTCGTTGGAGATATAGAGCATGTGCGCGCCCAGCTCGGCCTCGATGGGGATGCCCTTGATCTCGACCAGGCGCGGCTTGGTGCCCCCGAACAGCGTACCGGCTAGGGAGCGCTCCTGGGACTCGGTCAGCACGGTGACGCGGATCAGGGTCTGGTAGTCGCAGTCCCGCTCGTGCCTGATCTCTCGAATGTCGATGTCGCGCTCGCGCGCGATTACCGGCGCGTTGATCATGTTGACGGACTCGAGCATCGGCGCGAGCAGGCCGGCGAGCGCGAGCTGGGTGAGCGGCCGGGTATTCAGCCCCGCGACCTGGCCCTCGTATTCGATGGTGACGCCCTTGAGGCCGGAGCGGGTCAGCTGCCCGGCGAAGGAGCCGAGCTGCTCGGCGAGCGTCATGTAGGGCTTGAGGTGGGCCGCCTCCTCGGCGGTCAGCGAGGGCATGTTGAGGGCGTTTGAGACCGCCCCGGTCAGGAGAAAATCGGCCATCTGCTCGGCGATCTGCACGGCCACCTTTTCCTGCGCCTCGCTGGTCGCTGCGCCCAGGTGCGGTGTCGCCACGAGCAGGTCCGAGCCGAACAGCGGGTTGTCGCGCGCCGGCTCCTCGGCATAGACGTCGAGGGCCGCGCCCGCCACGTGGCCCGAGTCCAGGGCCACCTTGAGATCGGCCTCGACCACCAGGCCGCCGCGCGCGCAGTTGACGATCCTGACGCCGGGCTTGGTCTTGGCCAGGGCCGCGGCGTCGATGATGCCGCGGGTCTGATCGTTCAGCGGCACGTGCAGCGAGATGAAATCGGACCTGGCCAGGAGGTCGTCCAGCGAGACCTTCTCGATGTTCAGGTCCTCGGCGCGGTCGGGCGAGAGATAGGGGTCGTAGGCGACCACGCGCAGCTTCAGGCCGAGCGCCCGGTTGGCCACGATCGAGCCGATGTTGCCGCAGCCGATGATCCCGAGGGTCTTGCCGGTCAGCTCGACCCCCATGAAGCGCGACTTCTCCCACTTGCCGGCCTGGGTCGAGCGATCGGCGGCGGGTATCTGGCGGGCCAGCGCGAGCAGCAGGGCGATCGCGTGCTCGGCCGTCGTGACGGCGTTGCCGCCCGGGGTGTTCATGACCACGATGCCGCGCTTGGTCGCGGCCTGGACGTCCACGTTGTCGACGCCGATACCGGCCCGGCCGATCGCCTTGAGGCGCTTGGCCGCGGCGATCAGCTCGGCCGTCGCTTTGGTCGCCGAGCGCACGATCAGGCCCTCGCAGTCGGCGATCTTCCCCGCCAGCTCCTCCGGCGGCAGGCCGGGAGCGACCTCCACCTCGACGCCGCGTTCGCGCAAAAGCTCGGCGGCGAGCGGACTCATCTTGTCGGAAATCAGCACCTTGGGCATCGTCGACTCCTCATGTGGCGGCGGCCTAGCCGGCCTTGACCTCGGCATAGGCCCAGTCCAGCCAGGGCAGAAGGGCCTCCATGTCGTCCCGCTCGACCGTCGCGCCGCCCCAGATGCGCAGGCCCGGCGGGGCGTCACGGTAGGAGCCCAGATCGTAGCCGGCATCCGCCTCGGCGACCCGCGCGGCCACGGCCTTGGCCGCGGCGGCCTGGGCGGCCGGGTCCAGGGACCGGAACCAGGGGTCGACGATCTCGAGGCAGATGCTGGTGCAGGACCGTGTCGCCGGGTCCTTGGCCAGGAAGCCGGCCCAGTCGCTCGCCGCGACCCACTCGGCAACGGCCGCCAGGTTGGACTCGGCGCGGGCGATCAGCGCCGCGAGCCCGCCGATCTCCTCGGCCCAGGCGAGCGCGTCCAGAAGGTCCTCGACGCAGAGCAGGGACGGCGTGTTGATGGTCTCGCCGCGGAACAGGCCCTCGTTCAGCTTGCCCGCCTTGGTCATGCGGAAGATCTTGGGCAGCGGCCAGGGCGGCTTGTGGCTCTCAAGTCGTTCGACCGCGCGCGGCGAGAGCGCCAGCATGCCGTGGGCCGCCTCGCCGCCCAGGACCTTCTGCCAGGACCAGGTGACCGCGTCGAGCTTGTCCCAGGGCAGGTCCATGGCGAAGACCGCCGAGGTGGCGTCGCAGATCGTCAGGCCGCCGCGCTGGTCCGAAATCCAGTTGCCGTCGGGCACGCGCACGCCCGAGGTCGTGCCGTTCCAGGTGAAGACGATGTCGCGCTCCGGATCGACCAAGCCCAGGTCGGGCAAGGCGCCGTAGCCCGCCTCCAGCACCCGCAGGTCGTCCAGCCCGAGCTGCTTGGCGACGTCGGTCACCCAGCCCTGGCCGAAGCTCTCCCAGGCCAGCATGTCGACGCCGCGCGCGCCCAGCAGCGACCACAGCGCCATCTCGACCGCGCCGGTGTCCGAGGCTGGCACGATGGCCAGGCGATAGCCGTCCGGCAGGCCGAGCAGGGCGCGCGAGCGCTCGATCGCCGCCGCCAGCTTGGCCTTGCCCTCCTTGGCACGGTGCGAGCGGCCGAGGCAGGCGCCCTCCAACCCGCCCAGCGACCACCCTGGGCGCTTCGCGCAGGGCCCCGAGGAGAAACAGGGGTTGCGGGGGCGGACGGCGGGTCGGTCCGGAGCGGGCTGGGTCATGGCGCGCGGTCCTCCGTGGAGCTGTCCCGGCCGCGACAGCGGGAAGCCGGCGGCCGCGGTGGCGCGATACTAGGGACTATGTTGCAGTGCGTCAACGCAGGCCCCGAGAATTGCTGCACCGCATACAGCGGAGGAATTGGGCTCAGATGAAATCGAGCGCCGAGAGGTGGTCGTGCAGGGCCTGGCGGTTGTGCAGGCCCTCGTCGCCGAAGATCTCGAGCAGGCGGTCGTGGGCGCCGACCAGCTTCTTGTGCGCGCTCTCGACCAGCGTGTCGCCCGGATCGAAGAAGTCTCCCCTGCCCGAGGCCCGCCACGATGCAAGGTAGCGGCGCTGATCGCTGATCGCCTGGTAAACCAAGGCCTCGACCGGCAACAGGCGGCCCGGCGTGTCGAGCGCCAGGACGCCCGAGAGGATGGCGTCGTAGTTGGACTTGCCGGGCTCGACCGGCTCGCCCCTGCGGAGCTTGCCCTGCGTGGCCACCCGCTCGGACACGGCCGCGTCGGTGAGCGCGAAGAGCGCGCCCAGGTAGTCCGCCTCGTCGCGCGTCGCCTTGGCCTGCTTCGCGCGGAAGAGCGTGCGCTGGTGCGGGATCTCCCGATAGGCCTGTTCCACCGGCATGGCATGCCAGATGATGCCCGTCTTGCCCGAGGCGTCGTGCAGCTGCTTCTGCAGGGCATAGTCCGTGTGGCCGCTCGGCGCGAGGAAGCCGCCGAAGTAGACCGCCGCGGCCACCGCCAGCAGCAGCGCGAGGCCGCCGATGACGATCCACCGCCTCATCGCTCGCTCACGCGCATATCTTTGCTCCCGCGTCAGTCATCGCCCGGTCCGCGGGCGAGGATCATGGTGGACAGAAAGCTCATCACCGCCTCGCCGTGCTGGTTCTTGACCTGGAAGGCCATGTCGACGCTGCCGCGGTCCGGCTTGGAGCGCGAGGGGCGCTTGCCGGTGATCTCGGCCTCGGTGTGCAGGGTGTCGCCCGGGCGCACCGGCAGCAGCCAGCGCAGCTCCGACATGCCCGGCGAGCCCAGGGAACAGGCGTTGACCACCTTCTCCTGATAGAACATGCGGAAGCCGAGGGCCAGCGTCTGGAAGCCGCTGGCGATCAGGCCGGCGTAGGGCGAAGCCGCCGCCGCCTCCTTGTCGAGGTGGAACGGCTGCGGGTCGTAGGCGAGCGCGAAGTCGAGGATCTGCGACTCGCTCAGCGTGACGCCGCGGCTGGTGAACCGCTCGCCGACCTCGAAGTCGTCGAAGTACCGCTCGCCCATGGCCCCTTCTCCCCCATTCTTGCGGCGGGATTATGACCCGGCGGGGCGCTTGTGCCTAGGCCGTGTCGTGATAAATGACTCGGCGGCGGTGTTGCGATGGGCGGTCGCCCTTCCCAAAACGCCGTCCCTTCGCAGCGCGCGCTTTCGGTGAATTATTGACTTAAATCATTGCGTGCCGCGCGAGCCTGGTGTTGCTGGCCGCAAGCAAGAATCCAGCAATCGGACCACGACGCTCTCGCCGAGGGACGCGCGAAGGTGGAGTCGTTTCGTTTTTCGTCTCCAGGCCTGCATCCGCAGCGCCTGCGTTTTGCGCCCCTCGGTGCAGGCGACACGGGAGGAAAGCATGCTTTGTTCATATAGGAATTCATCCTTCGCGCTGGCCCTCTTGGCCACGACCATGCTCACACAGCCAGACCCCGCCCGGGCTGCACCCGGCGATGCCCTGGGCGCCGAGTTCCGCGTCAACAGCGAAACCGACAACTTTCAAGGCAATCCCGCAATCGCCATGGACGCCGACGGCGACTTCGTCGTGGTGTGGGCAAGCATTGGCCAGGACGACCCCTCTGATACCTCGTTTCTCGGCCTTGGCGTCTTCGCGCAGCGCTACGATGCGGCGGGCAACACCGTGGGCACCGAGTTCCAGGTCAACATCGAGACCTCGAGCGCCCAGACGTTTCCGGCGGTCGCCATGGACGCCGACGGCGACTTCGTCGTGGTGTGGCAGAGTTTGGGCCAGGACGGCGATAACTGGGGCGTCTTCGCGCGGCGCTACGATGCCGCGGGCACCGCCCAGGGGACCGAGTTCCGAATCAACACCGAAACTTCGAGCGCACAACGAAGTCCAGCCCTCGCCATGGATCCCGACGGCGACTTCGTCGTGGTGTGGGCGAGCCGCGGCCAGGACGACCCTTTAGACAACTCCTATGGCGGCTATGGCATCTATGCCCGGCGCTACGATGCCGCGGGCAACCCCCAGGGGACCGAGTTTCGCGTCAACAGCTTCACCACCGGCTTTCAATATAATCCAAGTGTCGCCATGGACGCCGACGGCAACTTCGTCGTGGCCTGGCAAAGCCGCGGTCAGGACGACGCTTTCGACACGTCGGGTCTCGGTGACGGCGTCTTCGCCCAGCGCTACGACGCCGCGGGCAGCGCCCAGGATCCCGAGTTCCAGGTGAACAGCTTTACGACGAGCGCTCAACTCTGGCCTGATATCGCCATGGGTGCCGACGGCGACTTCGTCGTGGTTTGGCAAAGCTTGAACCAGGACGGCGACGGTCTCGGCGTCTTCGCCCAACGCTTCGATGCCGCGGGCAACGCCCAGGCACCTGAGTTCCGGGCGAGTCCAACCACAACCGGCAACCAGTTATGGCCGTCCGTCGCCATCGACGCCGACGGGGATTTCATTGTCACCTGGGCCGGCAACGCCCAAGGAGATTATTACGGCGTCTCCGCGCAACGCTACACCGCCGTGGGCGACGCCGAGGGGTCCGAATTCCGGGTCAACAGCTTCACTACCGGAGAGCAGTCCCTTCCCGAAGTCGCAATGGACGCCGATGGCGACTTTGTCGTGGCCTGGCAAAGTTTCGGCCAGGACGGCGACAACTATGGCATCTACGCCCAGCGCCACCAAGGCGCGGGCCCGGTTGCCGGCGATTTCACGGTGGACGGCCGCGCGGACATCCTGTGGCGCAATACCGATACCGGCAACGCGATCCTGTGGCAGATGGACGGCTTCGCCAAGGAGGCCACGGGTTCGATCGGCACGCCGGACCCCGCTTGGCAGGTGCGGGGCCTCGCCGACTTCAACGCCGATACCAAGACGGACGTCCTGTGGCGCAACACCGGCACGGGAACCGCCGTCCTCTGGCTGATGGACGGTTTCACGAAGCTCGCTGGGGGTGGGATCGGTGGTGCCGGCCTGGACTGGCAGGTGGTCGGCACGGGCGACTTCGACGGCGACGACCACGCCGACATCCTGTGGCGCAACATCACGAGCGGGGCCGCCTTCGTCTGGAAGATGGACGGCCTGACGAAGACCGCGACGGGGGGCATCGGCGGGGTGCCCTTGGTATGGGAGGTGGCCGGGGTCGGCGACTTCGACGCCGATGCCAAGGCCGACATCCTGTGGCGCAACACGACCAACGGGGCCGCCGTGGTCTGGCTGATGGACGGCTTCTCGAAGCTTGCGATGGGCGGGATCGGCGCGGCGCCCCTGGACTGGCGGGTCGCGGGCCTCGGCACGTTCAACAGCGACGCCCGTTCGGACATCCTGTGGCGCAATACCAGCACCGGCGGCACCGTGATCTGGAAGATGAACGGTCTGGTCAAGGAGGACGCCGGCTCGATCGGCGCGCCGCCTCTGGTGTGGCGTGTGGACGGCGTGGGCGACGGCGACGGCGACCGCCAGTCCGACATCATCTGGCGCCACACCGGGACCGGGAGCACCCTGGTGTGGCAGATGGACGGCTTCGTCACGGACGCCGTGGGCGGGATCGGCGGCGTGCCCCTGGTCTGGGAGGTGCAGTAGCCAACCCGCCGATCGGGCCGCGCGGTTATCGGTAGGTAAGCAACTTGGCGCCCACACCCGCGGCGCGCCCCACGGACTTGCAAGGGTGCGCGCCATGGCGCAGAGTCCGGCGGGGAAGGGAACGACGGCCCCCGGGGGCATCGCAGAGGGAGGCCGCCATGGCACGTTGGATCCGCTTCGAAAACGCGGAACGAATCGGCTTTGGGACCGTGGAGGACGGCACCATAACCGTCTTCGAGGGCGAGATGTTCGCCAAGCCCGTGGCGACGTCCGAGACCCTGGCGTGGGAGGACGTCAAGGTGCTGACGCCCTGCGTGCCCACCAAGATGGTGGCGCTGTGGAACAACTTCCATGCGCTCGCGAAGAAGCTCGAGCTTACGCCGCCGGAGGAGCCGCTCTACTTCCTCAAGGCCAGCAGCTCGTTTCTCGCGACCGGCGAGACCATCCGGCGGCCCAAATCCTACGACGGCCGTGTCGTCTACGAGGGCGAACTCGGCATCGTGATCGGCCGGACCTGCCGCAGCGTCCCGGAGGACGCGGCGGGCGGCCACATCTTCGGTTACACCTGCATAAACGACGTGACCGCGGTCGACCTGCTCAACAAGGACCCGACCTTCGCCCAGTGGACGCGGGCCAAGAGCTTCGACGGCTTCGGCGCGTTCGGGCCGGTGATCGCGACGGGGCTCGATCCCGCGGTCTTGACGATCCGCACGGTCTTGAACGGCGACGAGCGGCAGAACTACCCGGTCGCCGACATGGTCTTCCCGCCGGCGCGGCTGGTCAGCCGGATCTCGCAGGACCTGACGCTGGAGCCCGGCGACGTCATCGCCTGCGGCACCTCGCTCGGCGTCGGCTCGATGAAGGCGCCCTCCAACGCCGTCGAGGTCACCATCGAGGGCATCGGCACCCTCGCCAACGTCTTTGAGCAGTAGAACCCGAACAAGGAGAACAGGGAGACGGACATGAAGATCTGCCTT
>JAOUCL010000536.1 GCA_029859805.1 Rhodospirillales bacterium
GGTCGGGCATCGTCGCCAGGATGCCCGAGAGCTTCAGGCGTTTGAGAACGGTCTTGAGCGAGGGGTTGATTTCCATTGGGTTGGGTCTCCTTGTGATGGGTGAAGTGGTCCGTAGGACGCAGGAAGCGGCTGGAGAGCGGAAGTAGCAGGCCCTGCGCGTACGGCGGGTCGTTCTGATCGAGACCTGCTTCGACGATCTTCTCGACCCGCCGGACGTTGACGAGGTCGAAGACGAGCGCGCGGCGGCAGGCGGCGTCGAGCCGGGCGTCGCCGTAGCGCTGGCCGATCCGCAGCAGCCTCTGGGCTTGGCGCAGCCGCGACCACGGGAAGGTCCCCGCCAGCAGCTTCTCGGCGAAGCGCCCGATGTGGACGCCCCGCCGATGCGCCTCTGCGATGATCGCCTCGGGATCCCGCATGGCGTACGGCGCGCGCTCAGCGGGGTAGTCGCGGTAGTCCGTGGAGCGGCAACCGGCCTCCACACGCTCGTGGGTCTTGACGCACTCGCCCTCGACGTAGATGCGCACGAGCTTGGTGTCTCCGCGCACCCACACGCGCTTGCCGATGTGGCGGGTCGGCACGGAGTAGAGGCCTTTCTGGAACTGGATGTGGTGATCGGGATGGACCTTGCACTGGCGCCATACCGGCGGATCGAAGTGCGGGCGCTTGAGCGGCTGGAGCGTCGCCTGCTCGATGCCCTCGAAGACGACGAGCGGGCGCTTCCGCGTGGTGCCGTGGATGCGCCGGCCTGCGACCTCGCGACACCAGCGCACCGCCTCGCGCTGCACGTGATCGCGGTCGATCCAGTGCTCGCCGCGGAAGAAGCTCTCGCGCACGTATTGCACCTGGCGCTCGACGTGGGGCTTGCCCTTGGGGTGGCGGGGCACCGCCGCGTCGATCATGAAGCCGCGGTAGCGCGCGTACTCGGCAAAGGTGCGCTGGAAGACCGGGTCGTAGCGGTCGGCCTTCGTCACCGCGGCTTTGAGATTATCGATCACCACGCGGGCGGGAACGCCGCCGAAGAAGCTCCACGCTTCCTCGAGTCCCTCGATCAGATCGGGAAGCGTCTGGGTGTGCGTGACGTGGACGTATTGATGGCGGCTGTGGACCAGCGTGACGATCAGCGCGTGCAGCACCCGCCGGCGCCCAGTCTCGGGATCGGGGACGAGACCCAGGCGTCCGAAGTCCACCTCGGCGAGCTCGCCGGGGGCAACGTCGGCGACCCGTACGGTGACCCGGCGCTCGTCATGGAACCCGCAGTGGTGCGTCGCGAAGCGATGCAGCGAACTGTAAGGGACGTCGACGCCTTGGCGCTGCAAGAGCTGGTGAACCTTGGACAGCCGCAGCCCCCGGCTTCCATCCTCCGGCTGCAGCCAGGCCCGGATCCGGGCCTGGTGGGGACCCAGCCGCGCTTGGCTCTCTCCGGCCTCCGGCGTCTCGGGCACCGGGCGCATGCGCTGCGCGACCCGTTGCGCCAGGGCCTCGTCCGGCTCCTGCACCGATGCAGCCCAGCCGATCTCCGTGGCCGCGGCTATCCAGCGGCGGATCGTGCTACGGCCGTGACCCGTGACCCGCTGGATCGCCCGCTGCGACTCGCCGCGGTGAACCCGCCGCAATACCTCGAGAATTTCCCACATCGCGATCTCCCGATACGCCATCTCCGGCTCCCCTCCTTCGGGGCCGGAGCCTGGCGAAGCCGGGCTCTCGGGGTGGGATCAAGGTCGTGAGAAAACCACATGACCTGGGTGGGATCATGCCTGTGAGAAAACCGGGTGTCCGGTGGGATCAAGCTCGTGAGAAATGACACGTTCGACCGTTCGGAGTTGGATCCATCGCGGCGTTCCCGACGTGGCTTCCGGCGATTTCGTTGAATGTGGGTCGAACGGGTCCCCCGCCAGCCGGTCCGGGCAGCACGAACGCCAAGGGGAACTTGACACTTCGCGTGTCATCGGACGTTGATTTCCCGCTTATACGGGGACTATCCGCCGGAGCAGATGGTCTCGAACGCGCCGCGGATGATGTCGGCGGTGACGGAGTCGATCTCGGCGTCGGTCGGCAGGGCGGGGCGCGGCGCGGCCAGGCGGCGATTGATCTCGAACGACATCGCGTTTCTCCCGGCGTCGCTCCGGCGACGCGCTGTGCGCG
>JAOUCL010000537.1 GCA_029859805.1 Rhodospirillales bacterium
CCTCGCCGGCGAGGTGTTGGACCCCGCCGGCCCGGGCATCGCCGAGCGGATCCAGGCGGCGCAGTTCGTCTCGGCCCACGCGGCCGCCATGGACTGGCAGGCCGAGGCCAACCGCCGCGACCTGCCGACCCACGCCCGCCAGACCTGCCAGCGCCTGGCGCGCCAGCTCATGGCGCTGACGACCGCCCAGCTGGGCGGGCTCTGCCGCCTCAAGGCCGAGCGCCGCAAGGAGCGGGCCGAGGCCGCGCGCGCCGCCGAGCAGGCCCGGCGCCGGGCCGAGCGCGAGACCGACGAGCGCTTCAAGGCCGGGGCCGCGGACGTCAAGGCCATGATCGCCGGCTTCGAGCGGACCGGCAGGGAGCTCGCCCGCGCCGACCGCGCGGCGCTGAAGGCCGCGCGGGAGGGCGGGCTCGACGGTGATCTCGCGGGCGATTTCGGGGGCGATTTCGCGGGCGCGTTCGAAGACGGGTTCGAAGACGGGTTCGCGGAGACGGCAGGCTTCGCCCGCGCCATGGACGCCGCCGGCCCGTCCCCCGCCCCTGGCTCCGCCGGAGGCTGTGCCGAGGCGAGCGCCTCGCCGGGATCCGCCGGGCCCCGGCCCCTGGGCGCCGGCGTGCCGGAGCCGCCGGACGACCCGGCGCCGCCCCTCAACCGCCGGCAGCGCCGCGCGCTCGCGCGCCTGCGGCGCAAGCGACGGCGGGAAGGGGTAGGGTGAGGGCAGACCGTGGCGCCAGTGGCGCCGCGTAAGCTGCCTGAACGGCGACGCCTGGGAGGGCCGAGCGAGTAGCCCGGTGTTATGGCCGCGGGCGGGGCGGGCCCGGTTCCATCCACGCCATTATGCAATAACGCAAGCACGACCCCCCTCCCGACCCGCTCACTACTCGGCCCCCTCGCTACTCCGCGCGCTTGGCCCAATGGCCCGCTCGCGACGGGATCCTTGCGGTGGAGCGGTGCAGTGCCCGTGTCGCCGTCGGGGCCCGATGCGGGGCGCTTCTAGTGGGCGCCCGGTCCTGACCTCTCATACCGGCGAGCCCATGACTGGACTCGCCTGTTGCCCCTCAGTCGCCGGGCGCAGACATCCGTCTGCTTGGCTGTCCTCGCTTCGCTGCGGGCGCGCGGTCGCGCTTGCCAGAGAGCCGATGAATGCCTTCATCGGCTCTCTGGTATCAATCGGTCTCGATCGAACCGAGGACCGACAGCGCGCCGTCGCCGGAGCGGCGAACAACGACCAACTCGCCCGAGCCGGGATAGACGCCGGTCAATGCCGTGATGTTGACCTGGTGGGTGACCAGCACGACCGGCTGGTCGAGCGCTTGGCCGGCAAGCCAGTCCCGGAGGTCGCGGGTCTGCCGCTCGCGGCGTTCGAAGCGTCCAAAGAAGGAGTTGAGACTCGGCAGCTCCTCGACGGGGCCGAGGCCAAGCCGACCTGCGGTCTCGAGGCAGCGGCACCATTGGCTGGAGAACACGCGGGCCCGCTCGATGCCGTTCGCGGCAAAGCGCGCGCCGATGCGCGCCGCCTGATCGCGCCCCTCCTGGGACAGGTTTCGTTGCGTGCCGCAGTCGCCGAGGACGAAGGCGGCCGGATCGCCGGTGCCCGGCGCAAGCGCATGGCGCAGAAGCGCCACATGTCCGCCCGAACCGAGCGCGCGCCAAAGAGCCGCATCGTCCGCTGCGACAGGACCCGGCTCGATGCAGGAAAGGATGGCGGCCGCGAGCACCGCCACTGCCATCTTCGGCCTTGCGATACCTGTTCCGTCGACCATCGATCACCCCCTGTTCTCGAGGCCTTCTCCACCACCCCAGCATGCCCGAGGGAGCATCGAAAGCGAAGTCTAGAGTCAGGTAGCCGAACCGGGGAATCGCAAGCGCGCAACGCCGTCTTCAGTGCCGTGTTGACCTGCCGACACCGCTTCGAAGCACCCGCGACCCGACGTTGGCAAGACGTCTCGAGGAGCTCAATAATGCAATAACGCAAGCACGACCCCCTCACGGCCCCTCACCGCGACCCCCTCACCGTCAGATATCTCGGAATTGAGGTCGATGATGCTCTTGACATCGCCGAGCAGGTCGACGGCTGATCCTGAGGGCAGAGCGGACACGCTCTGCCCGATCAGACCACGGGGAAAAGTAGCCAGGAGCTG
>JAOUCL010000257.1 GCA_029859805.1 Rhodospirillales bacterium
CGACCGCCCAATGGGTCGTCGGCGAAGGCCTCGCCTCGGTCGCCTGAGCGGAGGGCGCCCTCTTCCTCCTCCCCCCATTGCGGGGGAGGACCGAGGAGGGGGGGACGGCCGACAGGCCGTTTTACGGAACCGCGGATCGTCTCGGCAGCACCCGTTGCACCCCCCCTCCCAATCCCTCCCCCGCAAGGGGGGAGGGGTCGAGCTGCCATTCCCAGGATCCCTTGCGGCGAGGACGCGCCCAGGGACCTCAGAGTGAAACCTTCCCGCAAGGCACAACACGGGCGAGTAGGCACGGGCGGCATGAATAACGGCGGCGGCCGGCAAGAAATATCGCGAACACCCTTCCGCCAACCCTTCAACTATATTGCCTCACCATAGAAGATCCATTACCGCGAGCGGGAAAACCGCCGTTGGATTTATCTTTCGCTTAAAGACTCGAATTCTCCGGTCCGATAATCTAGGATACCGCCCGGCGCGGCGGGACAGGCAGGCCCCGCGGTGTCCAAAGGTCCAGGCCGGGGTAAGACTCGGCCGGGCCGATGCCCGACCAAAGGTCGGCGAACGAACAGGAAGTGCTCTACTAGGGGACGGTCAAGGCGGCATGCCCGAAATCGACAGCGGCTTCGTCAGATTCGCCGGAGTTCAGAAGAGCTACGACGGCGAAACCCTCGTGGTCAAGGACCTCAATCTCGACATCGCCCGCGGCGAGTTCCTCACCATGCTGGGGCCCTCGGGCTCGGGCAAGACGACCTGCCTGATGATGCTGGCCGGCTTCGAGACGGCGACCCACGGCGACATCATCCTGGACGGCGAGTCGATCAACAACGTGCCGCCGCACAAGCGGGAAATCGGCATGGTGTTCCAGAACTACGCCCTGTTCCCGCACATGACGGTCCACGAGAACCTGGCCTATCCGCTGCAGGTCCGCAGGCTGGGCAAGGCCGAGATCGCCGAGCGGGTCGGCCGCGCGCTCGACATGGTCCAGCTCGGCGAGTTCGGCAGCCGGCGGCCCGCGCAGCTCTCCGGCGGCCAGCAGCAGCGCGTGGCGGTGGCGCGCGCGCTGGTCTTCGAGCCCAAGCTGGTGCTGATGGACGAGCCGCTCGGCGCGCTCGACAAGCAGCTGCGCGAGCAGATGCAGTACGAGATCAAGCATATCCACGAGACCCTGGGCGTCACCGTGGTCTACGTCACCCACGACCAGTCCGAGGCGCTGACCATGTCGAACCGCATCGCCGTGTTCAACGACGGCGTGATCCAGCAGCTGGCCAGCCCCGAGGCGCTCTACGAGCTGCCGGACAACGCCTTCGTCGCCCAGTTCATCGGCGAGAACAACAGGCTCCTGGGCAAGGTGAGCGGCGTCAACGGGACGACCTGCTCGATCGAGATCGACGGCGGCGGGACGGTGCAGGCGCTGGCCGTGAACATCGACGGCGTGGGCACCCGCTCCACGCTGTCGCTGCGCCCGGAACGGGTCTTCGTCAACCCGGATCCGGGCAGCGTCCCCAACGTCTTCGACGCCCGGGTCGAGGAGCTGATCTACCTGGGCGACCACATGCGCACCCGGGTGAACGTCTGCGGCCACGACGATTTCGTGGTCAAGGTGCCGAACGCCTCGGGCCACGTCCACCTGAAACCCGGGGAGTCGGTGAAGATCGGTTGGCAGGCCGAGGATTGCCGGGCGCTCGACGTAATCTAGGCGCCGGCTGACAGGCCCGGACACGCCGCCGCCTTCGACCTGGCGGCGCAGACGGGCGCGGAGAGAGAAAGTGCAACGCGCCGCCGCTTGGGCGGCGGCAAACAGGGAGACAGTGATCGATGAAAGGTTTGACCAAGTACACCACGCTGACGGCGGCGATTGCCGCGGCGGGCCTGCTGACCGCGACGCCGGCGCTGGCCCAGAAGGCGCTGACCGTCGTCTCGTGGGGCGGCGCCTATACCAAGAGCCAACTCGAGGCCTATCACAAGCCCTATACGGCGAAGACGGGGATCAAGATCAACTCGGCGGACTACAACGGCGGACTGGCCGAGATCCGCGCCCAGGTCGAGGCCGGCAACGTGACCTGGGACGCGGTCGACCTGGAGCTCTCGGACGTCGTGCTCGGCTGCGACGAGGGCATCCTGGAGACCATCGACCCCGCGATTCTGCCGCCGGCTCCCGACGGCACGCCCGCGGCCCAGGACTTCGTCCCGGGCGCGGTCCACGAATGCGCGGTCGGCACCATCGTCTGGTCGACGGTCTACGCCTACGACACGACGAAGTTCTCCGGTGAAAAGCCGTCGACCATGGCCGACTTCTTCAACGTCAAGAAGTTCCCCGGCAAGCGCGGCATGCGCAAGGGCCCGAAGCCGCAGCTCGAGTTCGCGCTGATCGGCGACGGCGTCCCGGTGGACAAGGTCTACGAGGTGCTGTCCACGCCGGAGGGCGTCGACCGCGCCTTTGCGGCGCTCGACCGGATCAAGGACGACGTGATCTGGTGGGAGGCCGGCGCCCAGCCGCCGCAGATGCTGGCCGACGGCGAGGTCGCCATGACCACGGCCTACAACGGCCGCCTGTTCAACGCGATCTTCACGGAGAAGAAGCCCTTCGAGATCGTCTGGGACGGCCAGGTCTGGGACCTCGACCTCTGGGGCATCCCCAGGGGCTCGAAGAACCTGAAGCAGACCCTCGACTTCATCAAGTTCTCGACCGACACCCAGCGCCTCGCCGACCAGGCCAAGTGGATCTCCTACGGGCCGGTGCGCAAGTCCTCGCTGCCCCTGGTGGCGCCGGACATGCAGCCGCACATGCCGACCTACACCGAGAATTTCAAGAACGCCCTCCAGAACAATTTCGAGTGGTGGGCGGACCATCAGGACGAGATGAACGAAAGGTTCGCCGCCTGGCTGGCCAAATAGAGAACTGAGCCTCGAACGGGGGGCGGACCGCTCCGCTCCCCGTTCGGGATTTTCGAAGGGCATTGGCGACCGGACCATGGCAGAGATCACCGCGGATCAAACGGTCATCACCACCGCCGACGGCGTCCCGCTGAAGAGCAGGCTGGCGCAGGCGGAACGGCGCAAGAAGATCGCGGCCTTCGCCCTCGTGCTGCCGCTGCTGGCCTTCATACTCATTACCTTCATCGTCCCGATCTTGGACATGACCTTCCGCTCGGTCGACAACCCGGTCGTGGCCGAGACCCTGCCGAGAACGCTGGCGGCGCTCGAGACCTGGAAAATCGGGGAGATCCCGGACGAGCCGGTCTTCGCGATCCTGGCGGAGGAGATGGTGGCGGGGAGCAAGGCGCGGACGATCGGCAAGGTGGCGACCCGGCTCAACTACGAAATTCCCGGCTCGCGCAGCACGATCACCAAGACCGCGCGCAGGCTGAAAAGGGTCAAGCAGGGGCCCTACAAGGAGGCCTTCCTCAAGATCGACAAGAGGTGGGGCGACCCGGATCTTTGGGCCAGACTGAAGCAGATCGGATCGCCCTATACCCTGTCCTACTACCTGGCGGCGGTCGACATGCAATACGACGCCGAGGGCAACATCGTCTCGCAGCCCGAGGAAAAGAAGGTCTACATTTCCCTGTTCCGGAAGACCTTGTGGGTCAGCCTGCTGATCACCGGCCTCTGCCTGCTGCTCGCCTATCCGATCGCCTATCTGATGGCGAACCTGCCGACAGGCATCAGCAACCTGCTGATGATCATGGTGCTGCTGCCGTTCTGGACCTCGCTGCTGGTCCGCACCACCTCGTGGATCGTCCTGCTGCAGACCGAGGGGGTGCTGAACGATATCGCCGTGTGGACCGGGCTGATCGGCGAAGATAACCGGCTGCAGATGATCTACAACATGAAGGGCACGGTAATCGCGATGATTCACATCCTGCTGCCGTTCATGGTGCTGCCGCTGTTCAGCGTGATGAAGACCATCTCGCCGAGCTACGTGCGCGCCGCCAGATCGCTTGGCGCGACGCCGGCGAGGGCCTTCTGGACGGTCTACTTCCCGCAGTCGGTCCCGGGGATCGGCGCGGGCTCGCTGCTCGTGTTCATCCTGGCGATCGGCTACTACATCACGCCGGCCCTGGTCGGCGGGCGGACCGGCCAGCTGATCAGCTACTGGATTGCCTACCACATGCAGAAGTCGCTGAACTGGGGCTTGGCCGCGGCGCTGGGCGGCATCCTGCTGCTGGGCGTGTTGGCGCTCTACTGGCTCTACAACCGCTTGGTCGGCATCGACAACATGAAGCTGGGATAGGATCATGGCCGCCTTGCCGCCCTATGCGGGACCGCTGGAACACGCCTGGCATTACGGCTTCCGGGTGCTGTGCGGCCTGATCTTCCTGTTCCTGATCATGCCGATCCTGGTGATCATACCGCTGTCGTTCAACGCCGAGCCCTACTTCACCTTCAACGAGCACATGCTGCGCTTCGAGCCGGACGCCTATTCGATGCGCTGGTACGCGGACATCTTCAACAATCCGCAGTGGGTCCATTCGATCAAGAACAGCTTCATCGTCGCGGTCTTCTCGACCCTGCTCGCGACCTTCCTCGGCACGCTCGCGGCCTTAGGCCTCAGCCGGGCCTACATGCCCTATCGGACCGCCGTCATGGGCATCCTGATCTCGCCGATGATCGTGCCGCTGATCATCTCGGCGGCGGGCATGTACTTCTTCTATTCGAAGATCGGCCTGGCGCAGACCTATCCGGGCCTCATCCTGGCGCACACGGCCCTGGGGACCCCCTTCGTGGTGATCACCGTGACCGCCACGCTGATCGGGTTCGACCATTCGCTGACTCGGGCCTCGGCCAGCCTCGGCGCCGATCCGACCCGCACCTTCTTCAAGGTGATCGTGCCGCTCATCCTGCCCGGGGTCATCTCGGGGGCGTTGTTCGCCTTCATCACCTCCTTCGACGAGGTTGTCGTGGTGCTCTTCCTCGCCGGCTTCGAGCAGCGCACGATCCCGCGCCAGATGTGGGCCGGCATCCGCGAGCAAATCAGTCCGACCATTCTGGCGGTGGCGACCCTCTTGATCACCTTCTCGATCGTGCTGATGACGGTCCTGGAGGGTCTGAGACGGCGCAACGAACGCCTGAGGGGCATACGGCCGACCTGATGAGCCGGTCTCGTCGGTTCGGCCCCTCCATGATGCAGCATTCCACCCGCAGCAGGCGCGCCGGTTGGCTCCGCGCGGGCGTGTTCGGCGCCTTGGCCTTGATTTCCTCGACCCTCGGAGTCTCCGTGGCGGTCCGGGCAGAACGGGTGCAGCTCGAGCTCGTCCTGGCGCTGGACGCCTCGCTCAGCGTGAGCGACGAAGAGTTCGCCCTTCAGCTCCACGGCTTGGCCGAAGCCTTCAGGAACGAGGCGGTCGTCGCCGCGATTCGCGCCGCCGGGGACCACGGCATTGCCGTCCTGCTGCTTCAATGGAGCGACCGCGCCGAACAAACGGTCGCCGTCGACTGGACGGCCGTGCGCGACGCCGTCGGCGCCCGGGCCCTTGCCGAGAAGATCGGCCAGGCGCCCCGGGCACACAGCGGCGCCGGCACGGCGATCGGCCGGGCGCTGGAAACCGCCATCCCGCTTTTCCGGATGAACGGTTTCGAGGGGGACCGCAAGGTGATCGACCTCTCCGGCGACGGGGTCGACAACCGGGGACCCTTGCCCGACAAGATACGCCGGATCGCGGTTGCGGCCGGCATCACTGTCAACGCCCTGGCCATCCTGAACGAGAACCGTTTTCTCGATCGCTACTACGAACGGAACGTGATCGGCGGCACGGGGGCCTTCGTCATGACTGCCGTGGACTACCGGGATTTCGCGGTGGCGATCGTTCGGAAGCTGATCCGCGAGATATCCGATCAGCCGCTGGCCGAACGGTCCCCGGACATTGGTCACGGCTTGGCCGCCGCGTCCTTACCGAATTCGGAGCCCTGAACCATGATTCGGATAACCGGTCTCGACCACGTGGTGCTGCGGGTCCGCGATGTCAGGCGCATGCTGCGCTTCTACAGCGAGGTGCTGGGCTGCGCCGTCGAGCGTGAAGTCGCGGAACTCGGCCTGATCCAGCTCCGGGCGGGCGACGCGCTGATCGATTTGGTCGACGTGGCGGGCGAGTTGGGCCGCGGCGGCGGCGCGGCGCCGGGCCGCGAGGGGCGAAACATGGATCACCTCTGTCTGCGGATCGAGCCGTTCGACCCGGCCGCTCTGTCCCGGCATCTCGAGACCCACGGAGTCGCGGCCGGCCCGGTGGAGAGACGTTACGGCGCCGAGGGCTTCGGCCCTTCGATCTATATCCAGGATCCCGAAGGCAACACCGTCGAACTCAAGGGCCCGCCGGCGTGAAACGCTGATATACAGCCGAGAAGAATGCCCGATTGACGCGAAGTTCCTCGATCATCGTCCCCACACGATTGAATGTTTTCGATTTGCGAATGATTCGCATTCGCAAATACCTCTGGACAGCGGGTCACATTGAGCCTACCTTAAATATTGTGGAGGTATAATCAGGCTGTCATGTACCGCGACAACACCCTGATCCCGAGTGAAGCCGTACGTCTCTTGGCGTTGGGCCTGCTGGCCGACGGCGAGAAGCAATACGGCGATCTGGCCAGGGAAGTCCGCTATTTTACCAGCCACGTGGTCGGGCCGTCGTTGGACCTTGTCGCCCCGCCGCTCGAGCTGCTGAAGGTCGAGGGCCTGATCGAAGCGGCCGACGGCGTCGGCACCGCCGAGGACGCGGTTCCCCTGCGGATTACCGACACCGGCCGCACGGAGTTGGTCCGGCTGCTCACCGCCAACCTCCGCGCGCCGTTCAACGACATCAACAAGCTGATCCTGGCGCTCAAAATGCGCTTCCTGCACGTCCTGGACCCGGCCGAGCAGCGCCTCCAGGTCGAGGTGCTGGTCGAAATGTCCGAGCGGGAGCTGGCGCGGCTCACGGAGATGCGCGACCACCACGCGCAGCAAGAGTCGGGATACATGGCGGGATGGCTCGAGCACGACGTTGCCGAGGTTGCCGCCCGCCTCGACTGGTTCCGGGAGCTCGACGGGCGGATCGCCTGATCCCGCGCAACTCGGCACTAGACTCGCCCTCCACAGATTCGCGCGCCAGTGCCAGCACTCCGTTGGCAGGTTGCCGAAATGGTGCGAAGGCTCACCCTCGCACTTCGTCCCTCGACAAGCTCGGGCTGAGGAAACTCAGTGTGAGGGTGAGCTTTT
>JAOUCL010000258.1 GCA_029859805.1 Rhodospirillales bacterium
TTTATTTACGCAAGCAGTCATTGCGGCCCGCGCCTCCGCCACCGGCCTCCGCGGCCCTCAAATCATCGTCGCAACCTCGCACGTGATGAGGCTCTACTAGGGGAAGGCATGCCTGCAGGCTGGGAAATTCGTCGAATCAGGGGTAACTTACGTGGTGCGTCTCGCCGAACCACGCTTCTCGCCGGCCAAATTACTGTCAAGAATTGCGTACTGGGGTGTCTTCAGCGACAATAGCGCGAATCTCGGGTAGTGTTTATGAACTAACACAAACTGTGGCGGTCATCATGACCAGCCAGCATCAGAAGCTGGGGATTGCGGTTATAGGCATCGGCGCTTCGGCCGGTGGCGTTGCCGCGTTGAAAGGTCTCCTCCCCAATCTTCCGAAGGGGAGCAGGTTCGCCTATGTGGTGGCGCTTCATATGGATCCCACGCACCGCAGTCTGCTCGTCGATATCTTGGAAAAGGAATCGGCGATGCCGGTAAAGACGATCGTGGATGTCGAAAAGCTCCTGCCTGAAAAGATTTACGTAATGCCGCCCGATCACGATTGTATCGTGCAAGATGGTAAGTTGCGTCTGCTTGACCTGCCGGAGAAGATTGGCCCCCGCCACTCCATCGATATCCTGTTCGCGTCCTTGGCGGAATCATACGGCGAACGCAGTGCCGGCATCGTCCTTTCGGGGACCGGCTCGGACGGCATGCACGGCATGCTGGCCATCAAGACGGCAGGCGGCATCGCGATCGCCCAGGACCCCGAGACCAGCGAGTACGCGAGTATGCCACAGTCGGTCATCGATGCTGGTCTGGCCGACTTGGTGCTGCCACCGGCACGGATCGGCGGTGCGCTGGCGGATATCATGCGTGGTTCTCGGAAAAGGACGGTGTCGGGAGTCGCCGCGCAACCGAAGCGCGAATTGGACGCCTTACTGACGGTCCTGTCGCATAAGTCGAACTGCGAGTTCAGCCAGTACAAGGAAAGCACGCTGACAAGGCGGATCGAGCGCCGAATGGCCGTGCACAAGCTGGCAAACCTCAAGGCCTATACCGCGCTGGTCAAGAAGTCCGACACCGAGGCGGAACTGCTTTTCAAGGATATCCTCATATCGGTGACGGCTTTTTTCCGGGACGAAGACACGTTCAAGGCCCTCCGCCAAGCCGTGAAGGAGATCGTCGCACGGAAGTCACGGGGCGAGGACGTCCGGATCTGGGTGCCTGGCTGTGCCACTGGCGAAGAGGTCTTCTCCATCGCCATCCTGCTGGCCGAGGCGCTTGGCCAGAAATTGCTTTCGACGCCGGTCCAGATTTTCGCTACTGACATCGATGCCGGGGCGATTGCCTTCGCACGGCGTGGCCTCTATCTCGAAACCTCGACAAAGACCGTTCCCAGTCGGCTCCTGAAAAAGTATTTCACCAGAACCGGCGGCATGTATCAGGTCGTCAAGAAAATCCGCGACATGGTCGTCTTTGCCCGCCACGACCTGATACGGGACCCGCCTTACATAAACCTGGACCTGGTGAGTTGCCGAAACGTCCTGATCTATTTCAGGCGGCCGCTACAGGACAGGCTCGTTCCCCTCTTCCACTACAGCCTGAAGCCCGGCGGCTATCTCGCGCTTGGGCTCTCGGAAGGCATCGGGAAATTCACTCATTTGTTCGAGCCCTTCAACCAGCGTGGGAAGGTCTTCGGCAGAATCGGCGAGGTACGAAGCCTGCACGCGGTACTACAGTCGCCGCATGTCTCGCACCAACACGCTGAAAGGCCTCAGCCGCGGCCCGAGGGAGCGATCTCTCTCAGGGACCACTACAGGGATCTCGTTGCCGAGGCGTATGCGCCAGCCGGGGTGCTCGTGAACGGTCGATTCGAGATCGTCCACGTTCAGGGAGACGTGACCCGTTTCGTCCACCTGCCACCCGGAGACCTGAACGTCAATGTCATGAACATGGCGATTGCCCCCCTGAACCTCGAAACGCGGTTGGTCCTCCAGAAGGCGCAGCGGGAGCACGTTGTCGTTCGCGGTCATCCAGTTGAACTCAAGGACGAGCGGGGCATCAGCCGGATCACCACGATTGCCATTCCGGCCATGGCTGAGGCCAACGCAGGCAGGCACACGCTCCTCCTTTTCGAAGAACGCCGGATCGCTGAGCCGACCGAGGCAGCGGAGCGCTCCGAGGAAGACACGGACGCCATTCGGATAAAGGAACTGGAACAGGAGCTGATAGCGACGCGTGAGCAGCTCCAGACATCCGTCGAAGAGCTGCAATCCTCGAACGAGGACTTGCAGTCCGTCAACGAGGAGTACCAGTCCACCGCCGAGGAGCTTCAGTCGGCAAACGAGGAACTCCAGACCACCAACGAGGAACTCCAATCGACCAACGAGGAATTGCGGGCGGTCAATGATGAGCTGAAGATGAAGTCGGCGGCTCTGGAATCCACGAATATGGACTTGGAGAACATCCTCGACACTGCGCTGTCAGGCATCGTGGTGCTCGATCGGGACCATCGGGTGGCTCGATACTCCGAGGCCAGCAAGCAAGTTTTCGACCTTTTTCCCACCAGCATCGGCAAGCGTCTTGTTGCCATCGGCAGTCCTTTCGACTTGACCCTCCTGTCGGCCGAGATCGAGCGGGTGACAAAAACAGGGGTCCAGGTGGACCGTGAGCTGGCGCTGGGCGGCAGAATTTTCTCGGTCAGATTGATCCCCCTTTTCGAGGAGGGGACGACGCCCTCCGGCACCGTGATCACCTTCAGCGATGACACCGATCGAATACGGGCGGAGCAAGACGTACGCCGTTTAGCCACGGTCGTGGAGGATTCCAACGACGCCATCGCTGTCCTTGACCTCGATGGCAAGATCCTCACCTGGAACCATGGCGCCGAATCTATGTACGGATATACCGAAGCCGAGGCGCGCGAACTGACCATCAGCGACCTCGTTCCCGAGCGGCAACAGGCGAGGATGTTTCAGTTGATCGAGCAGCTTG
This sequence comes from Rhodospirillales bacterium, assembly GCA_029859805.1. Taxonomy (GTDB): domain Bacteria; phylum Pseudomonadota; class Alphaproteobacteria; order Kiloniellales; family JAKSDN01; genus CAMYKD01. Next base: position 2,983 of record JAOUCL010000258.1, read on the forward strand.
TCGGCGGCGAGAAGGTGGCGTCCTTCGAGTCGAAGCGCCGGACCAAGGACGGCCGGGTAATAGATGCATGGCTCACGGCGACACTGCTCCGCGATGAAGACGGGATCCCGAACGCGGTCGCAACGACCGAACGTGACCTCACCGAAATCAAGCGCTTGGTTGCCGAAAAGGAGATCGTCCGCCTGGCCGATCAGGACAAGTCACAATTTCTTGCCCGCGTCAGCCACGAACTCAGGACCCCCCTGAACGCAATCCTCGGATTTTCCGAGATCATAAAGAACGAACTGTTCGGGCCCGTTGCGCAACGCCGGTATGTGGCATATGGGCAGGATATTCATTCAAGCGGCCAGTATCTGCTCGCCCTGGTCAACGATATCCTCGACCTGTCCAAGATCGAGGAGCACGAATTTCAGCTTGAAGACGTGGTTCTGGACCTACACGGGCTCGCGGAAGAGATGATTCACATGCTGAGCCTCGAGGCCAACAAGCAGGGCATCTCGCTCTCGATCGACACGGCGGCCGAGCTGCCGAAACTCAAGAGCGACCGCCGGGCCATCCAGCAGATTCTTCTCAACCTTCTCAACAACGCCATAAAATTCACTCCAAGCGGCGGTCGCATCATCTTGGAAATGCGCATGGATCACGACGGCAACCTGAGACTCGCGGTGTGCGACACCGGCATAGGGATCGCTGAAAAGGATATTCCGGAGGTCATGAAACCCTTCACCCAAATACCCAATCGTCTCGAAACCGAACAGATGGGAACCGGATTGGGCCTGCCGATCGCCAAAGGCTTGGCGGAGTTGCTCGGAACCGAACTCGAAATCGCGAGCGAGGTCGGTAGCGGAACCACCGTGACCATGCGGTTCGGTAAGGCGCGGCTGGTCTGGTAGTCGGCCATTCGCCGACTGCAATGACATCGAACACACGCGGCCATACGTCGGAGGCCGACCTCGAGGAGTACCTGGGGACCGCCGCTGGACTGCAACATGTTCGTTCCAATCGACCTGCTCGACGCGGTCCGCTACGACCCGCTGAAGTTCGGCAAGGCTGGCGGGCCACCCCGCCCCTCTTCGAAGCGAGTCGCGGTCACCCGCGCAGCTGCCGGGCGGCGAAGGCGTAGCCGCCGCCGGCGCCGTCGACGAAATGCATGTGGTCCGGGGTCAGCACGGAGGGCACGACGCAGGTCATGAGCGCCTCGTCCTGCAGGTGCAGACCGTAGCGGACGACGCCTGCGGCGACAGCCTCGCCCAAGATGGCGCGCAGCCGCGCGACCGTCTCCGGCGAACAGTCCACGGTCATCATCAACGCGTCGTCGAACTTGCGGAAGTCGGTGTTGACCGCGACTTCGCGCCGGTAGCGGTCGGGATCGAAGCCGCCGACGCGCAAGCCCGTCTTGAAAACTAGCCAGACCAGCGCCGCAGTCACGAGCACGCCAAGGCGCCGCCGCCAGGCCGGGCGCCCCTGGTCGGCGACGCGCGCCTGCAGGGCCAGGGCGCCGGACGGCCAGCGCACGTCGGGCCCGGCCGCCGGCACCGGGTTCAAGGCGGCCGCCGACTCGAGAACCGCGATCACCTCGGACGTGATCTCGGCGAAGCGTTCCGTCGATGCGCCCGGCGCCGGCTTGACGATCAGCGAGAGGATCTTGCCCTGCCCGGGCAGCACGGGACCCCATTGGCAGGACAGGCCGGTCAGGTCCGGCTCGTCCCCGGCGGCCGCTTTCGCGAGGCCGATGGCGCCGGCCTTCAGCTGCGCCTCGGCCCATTCCAGGCCGCCGCCGGTGAACATGGCGTAGCGGACGTGTTCGGAGGCCTGCCAGAAGGCCACGCGGGCGTCGCGGCCGGCGGCGCGCACCGCCGCCACCGTCGTCATGCCCACGCGCAGCTTCAAGTTCAGGTCGCGCTCGGCCCACATGGCGACGCGGGCGAGCGCCTCGGCCGCCGCCGGGCCCTGGTCCGGCGGGACAGCAAAGCGGGCGCCGTCGCCGCCGAAGACGAACAGCGGCAGGCCGCCGAGCGCGTTGGTGACCGCGCTGATGATGCCGGCGCCGGCCAGGTTGACCGCCTTGTAGCGGCCGGCCTCGATCGCCCCGGTCGAATCGACCACGTCGGAGACGCCGATCCGCCAGTCATCCGGCAGCGGGGCATAGCACGACGGATCGGCCGCCCGTGCGAAGTGGTCCAAGACCGGCACACTCTCCACCCAGCGCTCGATCACAGGGCTGTCCTTCTCCTGTCCCGCACGACCGTTATACGTGATATCCTGCGGCATTGGATGACGGGCAGCCCTGGTCCACCCGGACCCGAACCGGGAAACCGTCGCGCGTGGCGCGGCTACGGCGCAATTGGGGACCGCGGCCGACCGCGGGGAATTATCTCGCGCGAGTTCGGTTCATAGGCGCCGCCCTTCCAGTCGCCGAGCCATTCGTCGACCTCGAGGCCGGCGTGATCCAACATCGCCGCAATCTTCCCTCGGGTCGTGAACCGGATTTTCGACGCCGCCGAAAAGCGATGATTGCTTGCAACGATCTCATAGTGGGTCTGATAGGTGACGATACCCGTGCTCGCATCATGAACGGCCTCGTTCCAGGCCTCGACGGGACCAAGGCCGGGGTGTTCGAACCTGCGCCGTGACTGCTTTGGGGTCCAGTTGCGCCACGCCTGGACAGCGGGATTTCGGGTATCGAAAATAAAACGACCTCCAGGAGCGAGGTGCCCGGCAATGGTCGAAAGCACCGCCTGTTGATCTGCCTTCGTGAGGAATACCTGAAACGCGTGTCCGGTGAGCAGCACCAGATCGAAACGACGGCCGAGCCGAACGCGCCTTGCGTCCGCTTCGACCCAATCGACCCTCCCGCCTCCCGGCCGAGTTCGCGCAATGTCGAGCATGGCGCTGGCCGGATCGACGCCGACGACCGTTCGACTCTCGGCCAAGCTTGCCGCGAGTCGGCCGGTCCCACACCCGAGGTCGAGAACCGATCGGGCCTCCTCCGCGAGTCGAACGCAGTAGTCGAGATCAGGACCCCACTCGTTCTCCAGATCGTAGAACCGCGCCAAGTCCGGATCCTGGTATAGATCGTCTTCAGCCGGTTTGGGGTGGCGCATGGACTCGATCATCGGTTACCAGTCGCGGTTCGGATTGCTTGAGTTCCAGTGACAGGAGTTCCGGTAACAGTACAGAAAGTGGATACTGCACCTGCGGACATTGGAAGCCTATCGCATATGATGTCCTCGGCGGCGCCTTTTTCGCGCTGACCGCCCTGCGGGGCGTTGGCGCGGGCGGCAAATCGGCTATCATGGGGCGGCCAACGGCAGGGAAAGGCGCCATGCAGACGATCTTCATCATGGTCAAGTGCAACCTGGGCAAGGCCTACGAGGTGGCCGACGAGGCGGTGCTGGGCATCGAGCAGGTCTCCGAGGTCTACTCGACCTCGGGCCAGTACGACCTGCTGGTCAAGTGCTACCTGGCCGCCGGCGAGGACATCGGCCGCTTCGTCACCGACAAGATGCAAACCTTGCCCGGCGTCAAGGAGACCTTCACGCTGGTCGCCTACAAAGCGTTTTCCTGATATCGAAGGCCGGTCAGGCGCACCGGTCGCGCCCAGACGGGAAAGAGAGCAGAGCCTTGGCGGGGAAAAGACGCAAGCCGGTGGCGGCCTGCACGAAGTGCGGCGAACAGACCGGTCATGTCGCGCAGGTCGGGCGACGCTGCTACCGCAAGATCGAGGGCGCGAGATGCCCGGGCGTGCTCCGCGGCGTCCTCGATCCTGACGATTGGGACGAATGCCCGTCCTGCGCGGCGGCCGGATGGAATGAAGGCGAGAAATGCGGGTCCTGCGACGGCCACGGATGGGTGAACGCCAGGTCCGCAAGTTAGCTCCGGCGGATCTGTTTGGGACTGATCGCGCGATGTTCTAATCCAGGGGCACGCCGCCTCTGACTAGGAGCTCGCGCAGGTCGAGGATCACCGGGAAGATTTCCTGGTTCCAGTCGGCGCCCTGTTCGTCGAACGCCTTCTGCTCCAGCTCCACGATCCAGCGGTCCTCCTTGAAGATTCCCTCGGTAAACCAGACGATGACGGGCCACAGGAGGTGGATCAGGCCCGGGATCGGCGGCTTTTCGATCATGATCATGCCGAAGGTGTGGTTGATCCGCTGATCCTTGTCGACCGGAATGTAGACGTTCCAGAGATCGAGCGCCGGCCTTTCGCT
>JAOUCL010000538.1 GCA_029859805.1 Rhodospirillales bacterium
GGTCAACGGCGGCGCGTGGATGCTTTTAGGCACCTTCGCGTTCCAGCCGGGGCAGAACCACCGGGTCGTGCTCACCGACGACGGCGACGGCTTCGTCATCGCCGACGCGGTCAAGCTGGTGCGCGCGCCGGCGGCAGCCCCGCCGGCCGAGGAGGTCGTGGTCGACAACGCCGCGGCCACCCTGGTCGGGACCTGGACCGCGACCGACTATACCCTCGACGGCCCGTTCCGCGACGCCGACTGGATCTACCACGCGGCCGGCACGGGCACGGCCAGCGCGAGCTTCGCGCCCGCCCTGCCGGCGGCGGGCACCTACCGGGTCTACGCGCGCTGGACCCAGCGGGCCAACCGGGCCTCGAACGCGCCCTTTACGGTGCACCACGCCGGCGGAAGCACGACCGTGCGCGTGAACCAGGAGGTGAACGGCGGCATCTGGGTGCTGCTCGGCGCCTTCGACATGGCGCCGGGGCAGAACCACCGGGTCGTCCTCACCGACGACGCCAACGGCTTCGTCATCGGCGACGCGGTCAAGTTCGTGCTCGAGACCAACGCGCGGGCCGTGGTCGCCGACGCGGTCAAGATCGTCGGCGAGAGCGTGCCGGCCGTCGACTTCGCGGCCATGAGCTCGAGCGTCCTGCGCGAATACGTCACGCTCGAGGGCCGGCCCTTGGCCCTGATCGAGAACGGCCAGATCCAATACGTCCATCCCGACCACCTGGGCACCCCCCAAAAGATGACGGATGCGAGCGGCGCCCTCGTCTGGGACGCCGTCTACCGGCCCTTCGGCGAGGCCGAATCCATCACCGGAAGCGCGACCAACCCGCAAAGATTTCCCGGACAGGTTTACGATTCCGAAACCGGGTTCCACTACAATTACTTCCGCGACTACGCGCCCGGGTTGGGCCGCTATGTCGAGAGCGACCCGATCGGGTTGGATGGGGGTCTCAATACGTACGCTTATGTCGGCGGGAATCCTTTGAACAAGACGGACCCGACTGGGAGATATTGGAAATTAATTTGGGAAGGCTGCAAGGCAGTATGGAAATGGTTTAGGAAATCCAAACCTAAGCCCAAAGTTGATCCGCTTCGCGTGGCGAAATGCAAACAAGCGTTCGCAGCTTGCATTGGCAACACGAGCATTCCTGAGGAGACGTGCTTTGCCGCATACTCCACTTGTATAGCGACTAAAGGGCCGATGATTTTTCCGGGATACGGGGCGGTCAAATAGAGGAGCCGATAATGCCAAGTCTGCCTTCAAGCCTTGAGGAAGTGTACGCAAGTTGGGATTCAGCGGTAAGACAGAAGGATTTCAAGAGGGGTCTTTTGGTCGCGTCTGACGGATACAGGCTGGCAACCAAGAAAAAGAGCCATGCCGATGAAAAGATACTGCTTTATTTCATAAAGATGGCGGTCCAAGAACTCCTTAAGGGCACATCTAATCAGGCAGGTGTTGAGGAGGGTGAAGATGTATGCTCGTTTTGCTGCCGGTCTACAGAGGGCAAGAAGGCCGTGGGCGGACCAAACGTTCTGATATGTGACGAATGTATCCGAACTGCCTTCGAGTTGACTCTTGACCAAGGCAGCTAAGGGGTAAGATTAGCTAGGGACAGCGGAATAGGGGTCAGGTCCTGTTTTAATGTCTTTTATGACGCATTTCCTTTCTGTACAAACACCCTATTCACGTGACAGGCGCCGCTCCTTACCGGGCGGTCTAGGCGAAGCCCGGCCTGGCCCACAGGACTTTCTCTGACGCCGACACCGCCGATGCCGAGGGCTGCAAGTCGGCCGACGTCTTCACCTGGACGCCGACGGTGCCCTCGGCGGGGCAATACCAGGTCTTCGCGCGCTGGCCGGCGGACGGGAACCGGGGCACGACGGCGACCTACACGGTGACCCACCAGACCGGCAGCACGCCCGTGACGGTCGACCAGCGGCGTTCGGGCGGGCGGTGGGTGCCGCTCGGGTCCTTCGAATTGGCGCCGGGCGCCGGCCACGGGGTCGCGCTTTCGGGCGACGCCGAGGCGCTCGGCGGCCCGGCCGAGATCGTGATCGACAACGAGGACCCGGAGGCCAGCACGCAGGGCACCTGGCCGCTCAACGACTGGCCCGACGGCGGCATCCAGTGGGAAT
>JAOUCL010000047.1 GCA_029859805.1 Rhodospirillales bacterium
GCCCGGGCATGCAGGTAAATGCTGAGCGTCGCGCAACTTTCTGATCTGGAAGCATGCTATCTCTACTTTGACGTCTCGAATGCTCAGAGTCAGATTATTCCTGGGTCCTGCTGCTGATGGCGGGGATTGGCCTGGAGGAGTGGTTCTCTTTCAAACCTGTGAGCCGGCGATCTTGCGTCAAATCGGCAACAATTTCGATTGCAACTTGAGTTGGTTGCGGGCCCCCGCAACCAAACAAAAACCCCGCTATCCCAATACGATAGCGGGGTTTCCTCGTCTGGGCCGTATCGCCCCGCGAAGATCACCGGATTGGAATCTGTGCCGGGCGGGCCTGCCGATGTGGCATATGATAACGTAAGAGATCTTTCGCACTTTGTGCTCGGGGTTGATGGCAGGCCCCGCCCGGCGGCTCAATGGCTGGTGCCTTCGGAGAGGTGGATCTTGTTGTAGACGTTGTACTTGCCCGAGGGCTTCACGAAGGGGATCCGTTTCACCTCCTCGAGCGTCTCGGCGTCGTAGACGACGATCGCGCCGTCCATGTCCCAGATCGAGACCAGCGCGTAGCGGCCGTCGCGCGTGAACTCGACGTGGCCCGCGGTCTTGCCCGGGGCGGGCCGCAGGGTCGCGGCGATCTCGAGCGTCTGCTTGTCGATCACGTGGACCACCTCGCGGTTCGGCCCGAAGAACACGTCGGTCCAGGCATACCTGGACTTCTCGTGGCTGCGCAGGAAGAAGCCGGGGCCGAGCGTCTCGATGCTCTTGATCACGCGCCAGTCCTCGAGGTCGATGACGCTGATGAGGCCTTGCTTGATGTGGGGCGTCGCCATGATCCGCCGGCCGTCGCGCAGCCAGGAGATGCCCGAGCCCAGATGGGGCAGTCCGGGCAGGGGCAACTCGGCGATCTCGCGCCGGACGTCGAGGTTGACCACGACCGCCCGGCCGCTGTCCCGGGTCGAGCCGATCAGGGCGTTGTACTTGGGCGTGAAGAAGAAATCGTCCAAAGGCTCCTTCAGGTCTATGCGGCGAACGGGAAAGGAGCCCGTGGCCGGCAGCGCCTCCTCCATGCCCTTCTCGTAGTTGTGCACGAAGCCGCTGTAGATCGCCGGGGGCTCTTTGGCGTAGGAGATCTCCCAGATCTCGGGCACGTCCTTGAGGGCGACGACGAAGCTCTCGCGCGGCGCCGCCTGGTAGACCGCGCTGACCCGCGACGTGGTCTTGCCGCGGAAGTCCTTGACCGTCCTGACCTCGAGCGGCGCGAGGTCGTCGGCGTCCAGCAGGACCAGCGTGTGCGGCAGGTAATTGGCGACGGCCACCACCCGCCCGTCGTGCGAGATCGCCAGGTTGCGCGTATTGATCCCGGCGCGCACCTCGGCCACCACCTTCAGTCCGAAGAGGTCGTACTTGGTGATCCAGCCGTCGCGCGAGGCGAAGTAGACGAAGCGGCCGTCGGGCGAGAACTTGGGGCCGCCGTGCAAGGCATAGCGGCTCGGGAATCGGGTGATCGGCTCGAAGCGGTCGCCGTCCAGGATCGTCACGTGATGGTCGCCCATCTCGACTACGACGAAGAGGTTCAAGGGGTCGGCCTTGTGGACCGGGGCAGCCGGCAGCGACCCGGGCGAGGTCACGGTCACGCGCGAGGCCGCGATCTCCGCCCGGCCCCAGCGCGGCACGACGGGCAGCGGCGTGTAGATCAACTCGACCAGGGCCGCCACCTCTTCGCCGCTCAGCTGGGCCTCGAAGCCCGGCATCTGGGACGCCGGGAGTCCCTCGGCGATGGCCTTGGCGGCCTTGGGCCGTTTCAGCCGCGTGAGGTTCTCCGGCAGCAGCGCGGGTCCGCTGCCGCCCAGCCGGTCCGCGCCGTGGCAGGCCGCGCAGTGGGTCCGGTAGAGCGCCGGTGCGTCGGCCGATTCGGCACCTTGGGCCGCGGCGCCGGACGCGATCCCCGCGAGCAACAGAAGCACCGCGAAGCGGTTAACGCGCGGAAACCGCATGGCCTCTAGCCCGGTAAGGGACGATCGGCAGGCGCGGGCGCGGCACAACGCCGATCTCCGCGTCGTCGAGGTAGCAGGCGGGATCCTCCGCCCAGGGATCGCCGGTCAGCTGCAGCGCGCGCACCCGCGTGTTGCCACCGCAGATATCGAAAGAGCGGCACGCGCCGCAGCGGCCCTTGATCCGCCTCGGCCGCTCCTTCAAGCCGGCCATGATCGGGTCCGAGGTGTCCGGCCAGATCTGGGAGAAGGGCCGCTTGCGCACGTTGCCCAAGTCGTAGTGCCACCACATGGTGTCCGGATGCACCGTGCCCAGGTTGTCGATATTGGCGACGTTGACGCCGGACGCGTTACCGCCCCAGGCCGCCAGCTTGGCGCGGATGTGGTCCTCCTTTTCCGGGAATCGCTCGCGCACCCAGTGGAGGAAATAGACCCCGTCGGCGTCGTTGTTGCCGGTCACGAACTCCTTGTCGAGACCGCGCCGGACCATGTCCCAGCAGCGCTCGAACACCAGGTCCATGGACCGGCGCGTGGTGCGGTGGGCGGCGTCGTCCCCGCGGTAGCGGTTGCCGCGGCCGGCGTAGACCAGGTGCGAGAGATAGAACTTGTCAATCTCCTCCTGCTCCAGCAGGTCGAGCATGCCGGGCAGGGACTCGACGTTGCGCTCGGTCATGGTGAAGCGCAGACCGACCTTGATGCCGTGCGCCCGGCACAGCCGCAGGCCGCCGAGCGCGGCCTCGTAGGCGCCCGCATGGCGGCGGAAGCGGTCGTGGACGGCACCGATGCCGTCCAGGCTGATGCCGACATAGTCGTAGCCCACGGCGGCGATCCGCTCGCTCATCGCCTGGTCGATGAGGGTGCCGTTGGACGACAGGCCGACATAGAACCCCAGGCCCTTGGCGCGGCGGGAGATGTCGAAGATGTCCGGCCTCAGCAGAGGCTCGCCGCCCGAGAGGATCAGCACGGGCACGCCGAAGGCCTTCAGGTCGTCCATGACCGTGAACACCTCCTCGGTCGAGAGCTCGCCGGGAAAATCCACGTCGGCCGACAGCGAATAGCAGTGCTTGCAGTTGAGGTTGCAGCGCCGGACTAGGTTCCAGATCACCACCGGGCCGGGCGGCGCGCGCCTGCGGAGCGGCGTCGGCTCGACGAGCTCGCGCATGAAGCGGCTCAGGCGGAACATGGCTTTTCCTCCTTGTCCGCGATCCGCAGCCCGGTCTTCTTCAAGACCCGCGTGCTGTAGAGCACGTCGTGGCCGATGTCGTCGGGCCCGAGCAGCGCGGCGATCTCCCGCACCTTCTCCTCGACCTCGTCCCGGCTCTTGCCGTGCACCATGGCGAAGAGGTTGTAGGGCCAGAGCGGCGGGTGCCGCGGCCGGCGGTAGCAGTGGGTGACGAAGGCGAGCGCGCCGACCCGCCGCCCCAGCTCGCCCGCCCGTGCGTCGGGCACGTCCCAGACCGACATGCCGTTGGCCCGGTAGCCGAGCGCATAGTGGTTGGGCACTGCGCCGATCCGGCGAATCACGCCGTCGGCCAGCATGCGCCGAACCCGCGCCAGGACCTCTTCCTCCGTCGATCCGATCTGCTCGGCCACGCTCAGGTAGGGTCGGGGCGAAAGCGGCAGGCCGGCCTGCGTCGCCACGACGACAAGGCGGTCGAGGGGGTCGAGCGTCCTGGCGCTCGGTTTCCCGGCGGGCGCGTTCATGCCTCGAGCCTCAGGTCCAGGAAGAACTCCTCCTGCTTCGGCAGGTCGAGCACGGGCAGGCCCGTGGCCGCCTCGATCTCGGCCAGCACCTCGCCGATCCGCCCGCGTTCGGCGGCGCCGACCACGAACCACATGTTGAGTGGGTGGCTGCGCGCGTAGTTGTGGGCGACCTCCGCGAAGCCGTTGACGATCCCGGCCACCTCCTCGAAGCGGTCGTCCGGCACGGCCATGGCGGCCAGCGTCAGGGCGCCGCCCATCCTCTCGGCGTCGTACATGGGACCGAAGCGGCTCAGCGTCCGCTCGTCCAAGAGGCGTTGCAGGCGCTCGATCAGCTCGGCCTCCGAGACCCCGAGCTTCGCGGCCGCCTCCGCATAGGGCCGCGCGGCGACCGGCAGGCCGCCCTGCAGGCCGTTGACGATCCGCCGGTCGAGCGCGTCCATCAGCCGGCCTTCCGCAGCTTCGGCGCGGACGGCGCATAGCGCGCGCCGCGCTGCTTGAAGCGCTTGCGACTGAACAGCAGGTCGCGCGGACGGCCGCTCAGGCCGGCCGCGGCGCTCGCTTCCTCGACCAGCGCCTCGACCGCGCCCCGGTCGCGGCCGTGGATCATGCAGAACAGGTTGTAGGGCCAGTCCGGCAGGTGGCGCGGACGGCGGTAGCACAGGGAGACGAAGGGCAGGCCGGCGAGCCTCCGGCCCGCCTCGCCGATCTCCGCGTCGGGCACGTCCCAGACCACCATGGCGTTGGCCCGGTAGCCGAGCTCGTGGTGGTGCACGACGACGCCGAAGCGCCGGATCACACCGACCTCGGCCAAGCGGCCGAGGCGCGAAATCACCTCGCGCTCCGAAAGACCGGTCGCTTCGGCAACCCGGGCGTACGGCCGCGGGTCCAGCGGCAGGCCGTCCTGGATGGCCGCGATCAGGCGCAGGTCCGTGGCGTTCAGTCCCATTGCAGCGGAAATCCCAGATCGAGCCGGTAGGCCTCGACCAGCGGCAGGTCGAGGACGGCGAGGCCCGAGCGCGCCTCGATCGCCTTCAGGACGGAGCGGACGTGCAGGACGTCCGTTCCGGTCACAACGAACCAGAGGTTCAGGCGGTGCTCGCGCTCGTAGTTGTGGTTGACTTCGGGATAGCTGCTGACCAGATCGGCCACCTGCTCGAGGCGTCGCGGCGGCACTGCCATGGCGGCGAGCGTGCTCCAGCCGGCCTTGTGCGGCGTCACGACGGCGCCGACCCGGCTGATCAGGCCCGCGCGTGTCAGGCGGTCCAGCGCGGCGATCACCGTGGTCTCGTCGCTGTCTATCTGCCTGGCGATGTCGCGGTAGGGCCGCGGCGAAAGCGGGAAGCCGTGCTGGTACTCGTCGAGCAGGCGTTTCTCGAGCTCCGACAGCGCCGCGGTACCCGCGGCGTTCCGATCCGCCTCGGCGATCGGGGCGAGGCCTGCCATCGCTAGAGCCCGATCCGGTTGGCGCGGGCGGTCAGGAAGATTCCGCTCGGCTTGTCGACCGGCAGGTCGGCGACGCGTTCCAGGCTCTCGGTGTCGTAGACCTCGACCCGGTCCTCGTCGCGGACGGAGATCCAGACCTGCTCGCCGCGCGGCGTGAACTCCATGTGCAGCACCGCCTTGCCCGGGCGCAGCGTCTTGACGATCTGTTGGCTCGGCACGTCGATGACCTGGACCATGTCGTTTCTCGGGTGGGCGAAGTTGACCCAGACCTGGCGGCCGTCCGGCCGGGCGACCACGAAGATCGGCTGGCCGTGGACCGGGATTCGCCCGCGCTCTCGCCAGCCGTCGCGTTCGACGACCAGGACCTCGTAGCGGCCGACCGCCGGCAGGAACAGCAGGTCGCCGGCGCTTGCCCAGCCTTCCAGGTGCGGCATCTTGTAGACCGGCAGCGGCTTTTCGCCGCGCCCGTAACCGTCGAGGATGCGGCGCACGCCGGCGTCCAGGTTCCAGAGGTCCAAAAGCGCTATGCCGTCCTCACCGAACAGGCCCGCGAGATAATAGCGCCCGTCCGGCGTGATCAGCCCGTCGTAGGGCAGCCGGCCGATATCCTTGAACTTCCTGAGCGCGGGGCGCCGTGGATCCGCCATGTCCGCGACCCAGATCTCCCCGGCGTCGTACAGGGTGAAGACGAAGCGCTGCCCGGGCGCATCGACCAGGCCGACCACCTTGGAGGTCGCGCCCTTGTCGCCGTAGACGGCCGGGATGTCGGCGACGAGGTCCAGGCTCTTGGCGTCGAAGACGCGCACGCCGCCGGGCTCATAGTTGGACACGGCGACCAGCGACCCGTCCTGCGAGATCGCGCCGCCGACCGAATTGCCGGCCTGCACGACCCGCTTGACCAACTTGCGGCCCAGCAGGTCGAGCTTGCTCAATCCGCCGTCACGGCCGAACACATAGGCATAGCGGCCGTCGCGGGAGAACACCGTCGAGGCGTGGGACAGGTCGCCCAGTTCGGGAATCGTATAGAGCGCGGTCCGGCCCGTGGTCTCCACGACCTGCACCCGGCCCGCGGCCCTCTCGATCACCACGCCGAGGTCGCCGGTCCCGCGCGGCGCCGTCTGACAGCCGCCGAGGACAAGCACCGTCGCCAAGATACCCAGGCTCGCTGCTGCGAAGGTCACGCTCGGGCGCATCCTAAAGCCCCTCCTTCATGCGCCGGACCAGCCAGGCGGCTTCCTCGCGGCTGATCTCGAAGGCCCAGGGCCCCATGGGCGTGCCCGGCAGGCCGTGCAGGATGACCTCGACCAGGGTCTCGTCGGATTTCCCGGCCACGGCCGCCGGCACGAGCGGCGGTCCGAGCCCGCCCTTGAGGGTCATGCCGTGGCACGAGCCGCAGTCCTGCCGCAGCTGATAGATCAACTCGTCCTGGCGCTCCTTCGGCGGCGCGGCCAGGGCCACGCCGGTCGCGAGCACGGCCGCCGCGGTTCCGCAGCACAGATATCTCGCCTTAAGCATGACGCGCCTGCCGCTCGTCGGAGGCCACAACGTCCGGCCGCCCGGGCAGAGCGCCCAACACCTCGGCCATCGTTACGACACGGCCGATCACGATCAGCACCGGTGCCTTCAGCGTCGTCCCGGCGGTCTTGGCGGGCAGGTTGGCCAGCGTGCCCCGGCACAGCGTCTGGCCCGGCGTCGTTCCCTTGGCGATGGCGGCCGCGGGCGTGTCGGGCGGCAGGCCCGCTTCGATCAGCCTGCGCGAGATCTTCGGCAGGGTGGCCAAGCCCATGTAGACGACCAGGGTCGTATCCGGATCGGCCAGGCTCGCCCAGTTGAGCTCGAGTTCCCCGTCGTCCCGGCAATGACCGGTGACGAAGCGTACGCCGCTGGCCAGCCCGCGGTGGGTGAGCGGGATTCCGAAGCCGGCGGTGCAGCCCGAGGCGGCGGTGACGCCCGGCACGATCTCGAAGGCGATGCCGTGGCGCGCGAGGTGTTCCGCCTCCTCGCTGCCTCGGCCGAAGACGAAGGGGTCACCGCCCTTGAGGCGGACCACGCCGTGTCCGGTCCGGGCCAGCTTGACCAGCAGGGCGTTGATCTCGTCCTGGGGCAGGGTGTGCCGCCGGTCCGCCTTGCCGACGTAGATGCGCGCGGCGCCGGGCGGAATGAGCTCCAGGATGGCCGGCGCGACCAGGCGGTCGTAGACCACGACCTCGGCCCCCTGCAGCAGGCGCAGGGCCTTGACCGTCAGGAGATCGGGATCGCCGGGACCGGCACCGACTAGATGAACCACAGGCACACCCGCTGCGGACATTCGAGATCTTCCTGACTCAGTGAACGCGAGGACGGTTTCGATCGTAGCGGACGGCGGCCGCCGCTAATAGATGTCGTTCCTGGTGTTGTAGACGTTGAACTTGCCGGTCGGCGTCACCAGGCGCTTGTCGCGGATGACGTGCTTCAGCTTGCGCGTCTTGTCGTCCACGACCACGATGGCCGACTCCTGCTCCTTGCCGTTCCACACCGAGAACCAGATCTCGCTGCCGTCCTTGTTGTACTCGCCCTGGACGACGCGGCGCACGCCCTCGGTGATGCCCGACCACTCGCCGATCGGCAGCACCTCATAGCCCTTGTCGAGGTTGTCGATGTCGAACACGGCGACCGAGGAGGCGAGCTCCGGCTCCGGGTTGAGCGGCGTGTCGACATAGAGGTTCTTGGACTTCGGGTGGGTCTTGATGAACAGCGAGCCGCCGCCCTGGCCCTCGAGGCTTTCGACCACCTTCCAGGCGTATTTCTTGTGCTTCTTGGGATCGGTACCGATCAGCGCGACGGTCTCGTCGCCCAGATGGGAGGTCGCCCAGACCGGGCCGTACTTCGGGTGCACGAAGTTGGCGCCGCGGCCCGGATGCGGCTTGGTGCCGGTCTCGATCAGGGCGACCAGCTTGTTCTCCTTGGTGTCGACCACGGCGACCGTGTTGCGCGCGTTGGCGGCGACCAGGAAGTAGCGGCCCGTCGAATCGAAGCCGCCGTCGTGCAGGAAGCGCTCGGCCTCGATCGTGGTCACCTTGAGGTTCTTGATGTCCTCGTAGTTGACCATGAGAATGTGGCCGGTCTCCTTGACGGTGACGACGAACTCGGGGGCGTAGTGCGAGGCGACGATCGAGGCCACGCGCGGCTCGGGGTGGTATTCCTGGGTGTCGTAGGTCATGCCGCGGGTCGAGACTACCTTGAGCGGCTCCAGCGTGGCCCCGTCCATGATCACGTACTGCGGCGGCCAGTAGGCTCCGGCGATGGCGTACTTGTCCTCCCAGCCCTTCATCTTCGAGGTCTCGACAGAGCGCGCCTCGAGGCCGATCTTGACCCTCGCCACGGTCTGCGGCGGGTTTATCCAGAGGTCGATCAGGTTGAGCTTGGCGTCGCGCCCGACCGTGAACAGATAGCGGCCCGAGGCCGACATGCGCGAGATGTGCACGGCGTAGCCGGTGGTCAGGACCTGGACGATCTCCTTGGAGTGGCCGTCGATCAAGGCGACCTCGCCCGAGTCGCGCAGCGTGACCGAGAACAGGTTGTCGAGATCCAGCTTGCTCATCTGCCTCTTTGGCCGTTTGTCGACCGGCACCAGGACCTCCCATGAGGCCTTGATCTCGGGCAGGCCGAATTCCGGCGGCTGCGGCGGATCATTGAGCAGATAACGGGCCATCAGATCGACTTCCTGCTCGGTCAGATCGCCCGAGCTGCCCCAATTGGGCATGCCGGCCGGGGAACCGTAGTTGATGAAGGCCTTGAGGTAGTCGAAGCCGAGTTCCTTCGTGAGGTCGGTGGTGAGTGCCTTGCCGGTCGCGCCCTTGCGCAGCACGCCATGGCAGCCGGCACACCTCTCGAAGTAAATCAGATTGGCGCGGTTGAACTCATCCTGGGTGAGCGTCGGGACACCCGGCTTCGCGCCCGGCGCCTCGAGCTCCGGCAGCAAGTCGAGGCTCGGCTCGTAGCGTTCGCCGGGCTGGGTCTCGTGCTTCTTGAGGTCCTCGGGCTTGGGCTTCTCGGCGGCTTCGGCCAGGCCCATGGCCAACGAGAGGGCCGCCGCGGCGCTCAGCCCGACGACCGCATGGAGCAATCCCTGTCTCATGACGTATCCTCACTGCTAAGTGGTCCAAAAACCGTAGAACGTTTGTGGGTTTGCATCCTTGACCGTGGTCAAGGCCCCGGACGTTTGTCGGGGCACGATGGCCCCGGTAGACTTGAGTTCGGTCAAGGACTTGAACTGTCGGCTGGCGGAGACTGGCGGGGGACTTGGAGCGCTACGGATGACACGAAGTGTCGCGGGTTTGAAATATGCTTGGCCGGCAGCGCCGGGCCTGGCGGTCCTGCTGCTGCTGTTCGTCGCGGTCTGCGGGTCGCAGGCGACGGAGCCGCCACGCCCGCCCCTGGCCCTGGGCGCGGCCGAAAGCCGCTATCCCGAGGTTTTCCCGGCGGCCACGGCCTTCGGCCCGGCGGAAGGTACGCCGCCGGCGGCCGCGGCCTACCGGGAGGGTACGCTGGTCGGCTATGTCTTCGCCTCCAAGCAGGTGGTGGCCTCCTCGGGGTTTTCCGGCAAGCCGCTGAACATACTGGCCGGCGTCGACCTGGACGGCCGCATAACCGGCGCCGTGATCCTCGAGCACAAGGAGCCGATCCTGGTGATTGGCGTCTCCGACCGGGACCTGGCCGCCTTCGTGGTCCAGTACCGGGGCCTCGACATACGCGATCCGGTGCGCGTCTCGCGCCGCCCCGGGCGCGCCGAAGGCCGCGTCGACGCGGTGGTCGGGGCGACCATCTCCTCGGTGGTGTTCAGCGACGTGATCCTGCGCGCGGCCCGTGCCGTGGCGCGCAGCCGGGGGCTCCTCGGCGTGAAGCAGGCCCTTCTGGATTTCGAGAGCTTCGCGCCGACGGACTGGCGGGCGCTCGGCGCCGAAGGCTCCCTGGTGTCCCTTCGCATCGCGGTCGGCGATGCCGCGGCCGCGCTGGAGCGCAGCGGCGGACGGCTCTACGGACGGGCCGTCGCGCTTCCGGACCCGAACGCGACCTTTCTCGAGCTTCACACCGGCCTGGCCACGCCCGCCAGGGTCGGCCGCAACCTGCTTGGCGGACGGCTCTACAACCGCCTCATGGGGGGCCTGGCCGACGGCGACCAGCTGCTCTTCGTGGCGGGGCGCGGCCTCTATTCCTTTAAGGGGACCGCCTATGTGCGGGGCGGCGTGTTCGACCGCATCCAGCTGGTGCAGGGCGAGCGCACAATCCGCTTCGCCAAGGACGACCATTTCCGGGTCGAGAAGCTCGCCCTGGAGGGGGCGCCGGAGCTGCGCGAGCTGGCGGTCTTCGTGCTGCGCCAGTCGTCCGGCTTCTCGGCCGTCCAGCCCTGGCGCCTCGAGGTCCTGGCCGCGGGCGAGGCCGACGACGGGCGGGCGATCTTCGCCTCCTTCGCGAGACCCTACAGCCTGCCGGCGATATATCTGAGAGCCGCCGAGGGCGCCGGAACCGAGGCGGCGGCGATTCCGCTCTGGCAGGACATCTGGCGCGAGCGGTGGCTCGACGTCACCATCCTGGTCCTGGGACTCCTGGCCCTGACGGCGATCCTCGTGTTTCAGGACTTCGTGGAGCGGCAGCAGCCTTTCTACGAAGCGCTGCGCATAGGCTTCCTCGCCTTCACGCTGGTCTGGCTGGGGTGGGTCGTGGGCGCCCAGCTCTCTGTCGTCAATGTCCTCACCTTCTCCGACGCCATCATGACCAAGTTCCACTGGGACTTCTTCCTGCTCGACCCGATGCTGTTCATCCTGTGGAGCTACGTCGCCGTGGCCATGCTGTTCTGGGGCCGCGGCGTGTTCTGCGGCTGGCTCTGCCCCTTCGGCGCGCTGCAGGAGCTGACCAATCGCCTGGCCCAGCGCTTCGGCGTGCCGCAATGGCGCCTGCCGTTCGGCCTGCACGAGCGGCTCTGGCCGGTCAAATACATCTTATTCCTGGCGATCTTCGCGGTCTTCCTGGGCGATCAGCGGCTCGCCTTGATCGGCGCTGAGGTGGAGCCCTTCAAGACCGCGGTCGTGCTCAAGTTCGATCGGCCCTGGCCCTTCGTCCTCTACGCCCTCGGCCTGGTGCTCGCGGGGCTCTTCGTCAAGCGGGCCTTCTGCCGCTACCTCTGCCCGCTGGGCGCCGCGCTGGCGATCCCGGCGCGCCTTCGGATGTTCGAATGGCTCAAGCGCCGGTGGCAGTGCGGCACGCCCTGCCAGCAGTGCGCGCTCAGCTGTCCGGTGCAGGCGATCCATCCCGAGGGGCGGATCAACCCGAACGAATGCATCCATTGCCTGAGGTGCCAGGTGAACTACTACGACGACCAGCTCTGCCCGCCCGTGATCGAGCGGCGCAAGCGGCGCGAGCGGCGGCAGGGCGCCCGGCAGACGGCAGCGGCCGGAGAGGGGGCGGCATGAAACCGATAGATCGAGCGTCGGGAAACGGGCGGGGCCGGCGGGTCACGCGACGCCGGGTCCTGACCCTGATCGGCGCGACGGCCAGCCTGCCGCTCATTGCCGGGCGCGCCTCGCGGGGCGACCCGCCGGTCTTCGAATGGCGCGGCCAGGCGCTGGGCGCCGAGGCGCAGCTGCTCCTGGCCCACCCGCGCCAAACCGCGGCCCGCCGCGCCGCGGCCCGCTGCGTCGCCGAGATCGCCCGGCTCGAACGGGTCTTCAGCCTGTTCGACCCGGCTTCGGAGCTCTCCAGGCTGAACCGCGATGGCTGTCTCGCCACTCCCTCCCACGACCTGCGGATCCTGCTCGCGGAGGCGCAGCGCTTCGGTGCGCTCTCGAACGGCGCCTTCGACGTCACGGTGCAGCCGCTCTGGCGGCTCTACGCCGGTCACTTCGCCGACCCGCGGCACGATTCCGAGGGACCGTCCGAAACGCAGGTCGCGGCGGCCCGCGCGCTGGTCGACTACCGGGGCATCGATCTGGCGCAGGGCCGTATCGCTTTCCGACGGCCCGGCATGGCCGTCACGCTGAACGGCATCGCCCAGGGCTACATCACCGACCGGGCCGCCGACCTGCTGCGCGAGTCCGGCTTCGACAACGTCCTGGTCCAGCTCGGCGAGACCCGGGCTCTCGGTAGGCCGGCCCCGGACCGGCCGTGGCGGGTCACGCTGCCCGATCCGCAGGGCGGGACCGGGGCGACGGCCGGGCTGGACCTGGTCAACCAGGCAGTCGCCGCCTCGAGAGGAGCCGCCGCCCGCTTCGACCCCACCGGCCACCACCACCACCTGTTCGACCCGGCGACGGGCGCGAGCGCCGGACGGGTTCTCGCCGTCACCGTGATCGCCGGGCGTGCGACCGCCGCCGACGCCCTTGCCACCGCGCTCGCCGTCGCGGCGCCGGATGTTGCGGAGACTATTCTGAATGGGGTCGGGCCGGCCCGGGCGCTCGTCGTTCTGCCGGACGGCTCGAAGCGCCGGTTGGGCAATTGGGTTTGACCGCGGCGGAACCTCACCCGAGCATTTTGTGCAGCCGCGCGTCCCTGGTCTTGAAGTGGGCGGTGAACCACCCGTGCAGGTGGGTCGCCAGAACCTTTTCGTAGTCGAAATACTCGCCGTTCTCGTAGCGCTCCATGATGTCGAGGATCTCGTCGAGCAGGCGCTCGTGGTCGGCCTTGTGAACGTCGTACTCATCGTAACGGTGATCGCGCATGATTTTTTCCTCGAGCGCGAAGTGCGCGGAGATCCTGGCATGGACCTCGCCGAGGAAGCGCGACACCGCGTCTTTGTCGGCCTCGCCCTCAAGGCCGGCGTGCAGCTCATTCAGGAGGTCGATCATGCCCCGGTGCTCGTGGTCGACCGAGGGCACCCCGATCTTGAACGCCTCCTTCCACTCGATTAAGACCATCGACGCCTCCTTACGATCCGTTGCCGGCCGCGTCACCTCAGGATGAACCCGCCGCTCTCCGGCCGGAAGTCGACGACCAGGTTCTGCAGCGCTTCCAGCTCGACCTCCATGTCCAGCTGATAATCGTAGCCCTCGGTCCTGGCGCTGTCGCGCATCTTCAGGCTCAAGCTATGGCGGCCGGGGGCCACGGGGATTCGATGGTATACGCGCGCCGGACCGTCCTTGGACAGGCCGGCCGGCGGTAGCGACTTGCTGAACAGTAACCGGTCGTCGAGCCTCACCTCGAGCCAGAGCGGCAGGCGTTCGCGGGAACAGGACATCGGCTTACGCATGTTCGGGGCAAGCTCAGCGAGCTCCTCGGCCGAGAGTTTGCGGCAGGGCACCTTGCGCTGGGCGCTGTGCACCAGGCTCAGCTTGATGAGCGCCTGGTCCCGTGGAAAGGCCAGGTAGGCCGGGGAGTCCGAAAAGATGCCCAGCAATATGGCGATCAACAGGTAGACCGCCGCCTGACCGAGATAGCGAAGCGCCCTAGCCATGGGCGGCCGCCTCTTCGGTCGAGGCCTCCGGCGCGCCCACCGGGCGCTCCGGGCCGCCGGGCGCGGGCGGCGGCGCGCCGAGTCCCGCGGCGAAGGACTCCACCGCCTGGACGAGCCGCCGGCGGTTGGTCGGGGCCGCCCAGAACGTGCCGATCCGCTCGCGCGGCACGCGGGCCCGCAGATAGGGGTCGCGCCGGCGGGCCAGGCGGTCCTCGGTCCAGCGCTGACCGAAGCGTTGATAGCACTCGCCCTTGCGGCAGCCGGTGATGAACACGCCGTCCGCCAGATCGCGGCTCAGCACGTAGTCGATGAAGGAGGGCGGCAGGGCGCCGATGCAGGGCAGGCTGAGCGCGGCCACCCCCGGCAGCGCGAGATCGCGAGGCGCGACGCCGTGGTCGCAGCCGAATACGACGACGCGGGCCTTGCCCGACAGCGCCGCCGCTGCCTGCTCCAGCTGGTCGCGAAGCTGCCGGAGCGAGCGGTCGGGCAGGTCGATGCCCGGGACCAGGTCGCTCGCGCGCCGGAACGGCGTCGAGGTTGGGCAGGCGCCCGCGCAGATGCCGCAGGCGACGCAGTGCGAGGCGTTGACGGCGGCCTCCCACTCGAAGGGCAGGCCGTCGGTCCTCGGCTGCATGGAGACGGCGTTGAACGGGCAGTCCTCGGTACAGCGCGTGCAGCCGTTGCAGTTCTTCAGATCGACCACCGCGGCCGGCACGCGCCTGAGCGGCGGCAGCCAGGGCAAGACGGCGACGATCAAGGTGAGGGTCGCGGTGAAGGCCCAGAGCGCGCCCTTGGACCAGATGTCCATCAGTGGATAGCCGGCCAGATAGAACCAGTCCAGGCCGACTTCCGCCGGGATCCTCGCCAAGTCCGCGGGCCCCTGGCTTACGGCCGGCTTGAACAGCGACAGGGCCAGCAGCATCGCGAAGGTGCCGAGCGCCAGGCCGCGCGCCGGGTGGATCCGCGACCGGCTCACCCGCTGCAGGTGGATCCAGAGCACCAGCAGCAGGATCAAGGGCACGGCGATATGCATGAAGGTGAGCAGGGTGAAAAAGCGGTCGTCGAGCAGGCTCGGGGCCAGGAAGTTGCGGGCGATCGGCTGGCCGAAGATCGGCAGCCAGTCGAACCACTCCGTCGTGGCGAGGGCGAGGTACTGGGCCAGCTTGTCCCAGACCAGCCAGTAGCCGGTGATCCCCGACGCGATGACCAGCCAGAAGACCGGCACGCCGGTAAACCAGGTGAACCACCGATTGCCCCGGTAGCGGTCCAGCGCGAACTCGCGCAGCATGTGGACCACCATCATCAGCACCATGCCGTCCGAGGCATAGCGGTGCAGGCTGCGCATCACGCCGCCGAGGTACCACTGCTCGACGGTCATGTATTCGATCGAGTCGTAGGCCTCGGTCGTCCCGGTATCGAACAGGATGTAGACGTAGATGCCGCTGGCCGCGACGATCCAGTAGTAGAAGAAGCCCAGGGCGCCCAGGTGGTAGAGCGGGTTCCAGGCCGGTCCGAAGGCCCGGTCCAGCCAGTCCTCGATCCACAGGAAGCCCGTCCGCATGCCGCCCTTTATGCCAAGGGTCATCGCGCGGACTCCTGTCGGGAAACGCCGGCGCAGCGGCAGTGCCGGGCCGCCGATGCCGCCATCACGCGCGTTCTTCCCTGCGGCGCAGCCGCAGCCAGGCGCGCAGCAGGATGAACCCGATCGCCATCAGGCTGAGCGACCCCACGGCGGCGCCGATGAAGATGGCGTAGTCGAAGCGGTAACGCTCGCTGGCGGGATCGTAGAAGGTGCAGAACAGGCGGACCCGGTTGATCAGGCCGGCGACGCTGGTGAAGTTGCCCTGGCGGCCGAACACCAGGTCCTTCAAAGGCTCGACCACGGCCGGGGCGGCGAAGTCCGCGCCGTAGACATGACGGTAGACCCGGCCCTCGGCGTCGATCACCGTGGTCTGGGCCAGATGGTCGAAGCCCTTGGGCGACGGAAAGTAGATGAAGCCAAGGTCCTCCGAGAGGCTGGCCACGGTCGCCTCGTCGCCGCTCAAGAACCGCCAGTTTGGCAGGTCCACGCCCTGGCTGCGCGCAAAGGCGCGCATGCGGGCCGGCGTGTCGTCCTGGGTGTCGAAGCCGATGGTCAGCACCGCGAAGCTGTCCGCGCCCAGCGCGTCCTGGGCCACCTCGACGGCGCTGTAGAGCGTCTGGACGATGAGCGGGCAGCTGTAGGAGCAGGCGGTGTAGATCAGGTTCACCACCACGGGCTTGCCCTGGAGGTCGGCGAGGCGCAGCTCGTTCCGGTCCGAGTCCAGGAAAGCGTAGTCGCCGACCTCACGGCCGATGGCCGCCTGGCTGTACCGGATCGCCGACTCGGAATCGAAGGCCGAAGGCTCCTCGGGGCCGAGCCCGAAGGCCGGCACGCTGAAAAGGACCGCCAGGAGGCTGGCGATCACCGGGAGCGACGGCGCACGCATGGCCTCGATCCTTAACCCAGCACTAGGCGGTCCGCAACCGCGGCGATTTGCAGCAGTCCCAGCTGCAGCAGGGAGGCCTTGAAATTCACCATAGCCGCCTTGGGGCCGGGCTGGCGGACCAGGGCGACGCTCTTGGCGACGAAGTAGGCCCCGCCGAGCGCCGCGCCCGAGAGGTAGATCCAGCCGAGCCCGTAGGCGACGGGCACGAGCGAGAGCGCTACCAGGGCCACGGTATGGCCGAGAATCACCCAGGCGGCCAGGGCATCGCCGACCACCACCGGAAGCATCGGCACGCCGGCCTGGGCATAGTCCTTGTGGAGCGCCATGGCCAGGCTCCAGAAGTGCGGCGGGGTCCACAGGAACAGCACCAGCGCGAGGAGAATCGGCGCCGGCGCCAGACCCGGGTCGACCGCCGAAGCGCCGGCCAGCACGGCGAAGCTACCGGCCAGGCCGCCCAGGACGATGTTCAGCCAGGTCCGCCTCTTGAGCCAGACCGTGTAGACGACGCCGTAGACGAAGGCGCCCAGGAAGACGTAGAGCGCCGCCGCGGCGTTCAGCGCGACGGCGGCGGCGCCCACGGCCAACGCCAGGGTCGCCGCGATGACGCAGGGCCAGAACGGACCGGTTTGCAGGCGGCCGGTCACGAAGGGCCGGTTGCGCGTCCGGGCCATACGGGCGTCGAGATCCCGCTCGACGTACTGGTTGAACGCGCCGGCGCTGGCCGCCGACAGCATCACCGCGAAGGCCAGGACCGCCAGCTGCCACGCCGGCAGTCCGGCACCCGGCGCGACCGCCACCCCGGCCAAGGCGCTCAGGGTGATGGCCAGCGCGATGCGCAGCTTGAAAACCGACCCGATCAATCTGATGCCGGCACCCATGTCGTCCCTTTCCCCAGGCCGCGCGGCGCGCTCAGCTCAGCGGCCAGACCTCAGAGAGATACTTCCAGTTGACGAAGTAGTAGAGCACGAAGGCGACGAAGAAGACGCCGACCAGCACGTAGGTTCCCGGCAGGTGCAGCGTGCCCGCGTTGCCGTAGCTGCCGACCGCGGCGCCGGCGGGCGGCTCGGCCGGTTGCTGTGCCGGTTCGCCGGCGCCCTCTCGGCGCTTGCCGAACAGGATCGAGCCGACCACGACCACGACGTACATCGCACCACCGACAGCTGCCATGATGGCAAAGAGGCCGTTCAATCCCAACATTAGGAAGGCGGCCGCGGGATATTCGAAGGTGAGCGTCGCGTCGCTGAAGTTGCTATCCCAGTGCCGCCGGGCGACGCCGAGGGTTCCCGCGCCCATCATGAACAGCGAGATGCCCGCGACGCCGAGCCCGAACACATAGGGCTGCCACTGCGCCATCTTGGGGAAGAGGATCTCGCGCTGGAAGATGAGCGGTACCACGAGATAGGTAATCGCCATGAAGGCCAAGGTGGTTCCGGCCACGACGGTGCCGTGGAAGTGGCCCGGCACATAGAGCGTGTTGTGCATGATCAGGTTGATCTGCTCGGTGCCCATGACGACGCCCGAGATGCCGCCCAGGAAGCCGAACATGACCAGCGACAGCGCCATGCCGGAGAAGGCCGGGTTGCCCCAGGGCGCCTTGGTCAGCCACTCGAAGACGCCCCTGGTGTAGCCCTTGCCGCGCTGCGCCGCCTCGATGGCGCCCGGCACGCTCATGCCGTGGATCAGGCTGCCCAGCACCGCCAGGTAGATGGCGTAGCTCGTGTTGAAGATCTTCCACTCGGAGCTGACGCCCGGCTCGACCAGGAGATGGTGCGCGCTGGCCAGCTGAAGGAACAGGATATAGAGCAGGAAAGCCGAGCGGCTGACCTTCTCGGAGAGCGGCTTAGCGCCGAGCACGATGGCCGCGATGGCGTACCAGACCGCGACGTGGGCCGAGACGTTGATCTGCTGCGACGAGTGGCCCATGGCCCACCACACGAGCTTGTAGGTCATCGAATCGATGTGGGCGATGTAGCCGAGCGACCACAGGAAGGTGGGGATCAGGATGATCGCCCCGGAGGCCAGCGTGAACACGGCGATGATGGCCGCCGTCACGGCCCCGAAGGTGACCAGCGGGACAGATCCTTCGTAGGTGCGCTCCTCGCGCGCGATCACCAGCGTGGCGAAGAAGACGCCGACGCCGATCAGCGCCCCCACCGCGAAGAGGATCAGCGCGAGATAGAAGTGGGGCGCCGCCTTCATCGGTACGTAGGAGGTGAACATCACGCTGGATTCGCCCTGAATGACCGCGACGTTGGCCATGATCGCGCCGACCAGCATGAGGACGAAGCCGACCCAGGCGAGCCAAGGCGCGGCCAGGCGGCAGTTCAGCAGGATCGCGCTGGCGAAATAGAGAACCGCCATCTCGAAGAAGACGATCCAGAACAGCAGCACGTCCATGCCGTGTGCCGTCAGCACGGCATAAAACGACTCGGCCGGCAGAGCGGGCAGGAAATCGAGCTCGGAACGGGTGAGCGCGACCAAGAGGCCGAGCACGCCGCCGACCAGCAGGAAGACGACGGCGGCAACCGCGTTGGCTTTGATCAGCGCCTGCGCCGGCAGGTGAACCTTCAACCCGGTGTCCGGGCACGTCCGGAATGCAGTATTGGCCGCCATGGCTTGCCCCCATTTATCTCTCGGTCACGTAGATTCGACCGACCATCGTGTGGTGACCGATGCCGCAGAACTCGTTGCAGACCACGCTGAACGTGCCCGCTTCATTCGGCTTGATGGTCATGACCAGGTCGTAGTTCGGGTGGACCTGGACGTTGATGTTGGTCGGCTGCAGCGAGAAGCCGTGCTGCCAATCCATGGATGAAAGGTGCAGCCGGTAGCTCTGATCCTTCTCGAGCTCGAGGATCGGCCACCACTCCCACAGCCGCGAGATGAGGTAGACGTCGCTGCCCGGCGGGGGATGGACCACGGGGATGCCCGTGTCGCCCTCCTCGCGCACCGTGTACTTCTCGGTCATCTCCTCCGCCTTCGCGGCGAAGACCTCGGGATCGATGCGGTAGGCCTCGTTCGAAAGGTTCTGTTCTCCGACGATGTGCCAGTAGATCATCGCCAGGAACATGACGACGCCCCACAGGAAGGCGATCGTGATCCAGATGATCTCGGCCTTGTCGAGAGGCTCCTTCCACCAAAGACGTCTTTCGGGAGGTGCTATTGCCATGTCGGCCTCGCTCGGTCACTTGGCTATTGGGATGTTCGCGATCTCCATGACGCCCCATATGATGTACAGGACGGCCGGCATCGTCACGCCGAGGAACAACAGCAGGAAGGGGTTGTCCAAGACCCGCTGCATGAAGGGAACGGGGCCGCTGTCGTCGTGTTCGGAGGGCTGGTCCGATTCCGCCATTGCTCTATTTCCTCTTTCCCCTGGATTCGTCGAGGTGCGGCCGGCACCAGTCCGGCCATTTCGAATTTCATCAAAGGCCATGCGCTTGCGGGTGTCCTTGACCACGGTCAAGTGACGCGCGGGGACTCCTCCGGGGTTCAGGGGCCGGCCAGCTGGCGGATCAGCGCGAAGCCGATGAGTAAGGAGCCTAGAAGTATCGCGAAAAAAATGAGCGAGCGCTGTTCGAGTTGCCGGCCCAGTACCGACTCCACGCGGCGAAGCAGCCAGTCGGAGAAGAAGTAGAGAACCACGGCGGCGATGGTGAGATAGAGAAACTGCATATAATCCTCGCAGGACGGTCTTGGAACTGGACAGGGTGTCGAGCCGAGTGCCTGCCTCGCGTCAAACCATCCTGCCCCGGAATTCCCGGTCGCTCATGGCCTGTCCCCGGTGATCGGTCAGCGCAAAGGGGTCGCCGGGTACCGTCACATGGGCCGGCGCCGCGGCGAGCGGGGAGCCCAGCGACGGCTGGTCATGCAGCCGCAGCCAAATCCACTCGGCGGCTAAGACCGCCAGAATGAGCAGGACGGCAATAGCGATTCGCTGGTGCTTCATGGACGTCGGGCCCCCGTATCGGCAAACGGTCTGCGTGTAGGCGCGTGCGTTTCACGGCTGTCGGTTGCTACCCTAGCCGTCGCCGTCTTGGCCCTCATTGACCGTCGTCAAGCCTGCGAGGCCATGCTCCCCCGGACGATCCGGCATCGCCGTGTCGGGGTTCTATTTTGCGTTTCTATTTGGTCATGGCGGGGCGTAAGCTATCGTTGCGGGGGATGCAGGGCGAGCCATGAGCGACAGCCAGAGCGACCGGTTCCAGCGCCGGACCGGCATCACAGACCAGGACCGCGAGATCCTGGCGCGTCTGCCCTTGTTCGCCGGTTTTGGCCCGCCCGTGCTCCAGGACCTGCTTGCCGACGCCTGGGTACAGTCCTTCGCGCGCAACACCGTATTGTTTTTCCAGGACGAGCCGGCCACCCGGTTCTACGTCGTCTTCGACGGCTGGGTGAAACTGTTCCGGACCTCGGAGGACGGCGACGAAAGCGTCATTTCCATATTCGGCCCTGGCGAATCCTTTGCCGAGGCCGTCATATTCAAAGGCGGCCACTATCCCGTGAGCGCCGCCGCGGTTGACGACTCGCGGCTCTTGGTCGTGCCCGGCAAGTCCTTCGTCCGGCAACTGTGCGAGCACGGCGAGTATGCGCTCAACATCATGGCCGCGATGTCGCGGCATCTCCATTTTCTGGTCCATCAGGTCGAACAGCTGACGCTCAAGTCATCGACCGAACGGGTGGCGGGCTTCCTGGTGAAACTCTGTCCGAAGCAAACAGGCGCCGTGGTGGTTCGCCTACCGCTCGACAAGGCCTTGATCGCCGGCCGTTTGGGGATGCAGCCGGAAACGCTGTCGCGCTCGCTCGCCAAGCTGCGCCGATTGGGTATCGAGTCGAAAGGGGCCGAGGTCAGCATCCCAGACGTGTTGGCGCTTAAGCGCCTGAGCAACGGCAACCGGGCGCCGCAGCCGAGAACGGGTTGCTGAGACGCGGGATGGACTCAGGAAGCGCCTTGTGACCGGAGCCGGCCTCGGCCACCGCGCCCGGCGTCGGGTTCACTCCGGATAGGCCGCGCCACGCCGCGCCGCCATGCTGCGGCCGAGCTCCGCCAGATCGCTCGGCGAGAGCCTTTCTCGCGCAAGTGGGAGGACCGACCTCTCCTCCAATGCGAAATGCCTGCGCTGGGTTTCGGCAAAGGTCGAAGCAACCTCCAGGAACGCATCCTCTTGCGTCGAGGAATGGCCTTCGGCCAGACGGCGCAAACCGGCCGATAGGTGCAGGCCCAGCTCCTGACACCTGGCGTGCTCCTCGGACAACTGGGTCAGGATACCTTCGATCCGGTCCTCCGACCCGCAGCGGGCCCGCAGTCGGGGAAACAGATCCTGCTCCTCGTCCGCGATGTGCAGCGGCAGATCCCGTTCGAGATAGTCCAACACCACCTCGGCGAGCTTAGCGACCTGGTCGGTGCCGGGATCGAAGGCGATCTGGTCGAGATGCTTGCAGACGATCCGCTGACGGTAGTGATCGGCAAAGAGATAATCGATCGGCTCACGGAACAGATTCTCCGGGATCGCCTCGATCTCTTTCGTCTGTGACCGGCCAGGGACCGCCACGGGCCTCACCATCTGATCCAGGAACGTCAAGCGAGGCGATTTTTGCAGGACGGAACTTCTCGCTCCTTGACCGCCGTCAATTGGCCTTCGTGGAGCTGCCGCAAGTCCGGGATTGGGCTCATAACCGGAAAGCTTGCGAGGGACTGTGGCGCCAGCGGTGCCGCGTAAGCCCGAGCAAGGTCGAAGCGCGCAAAGCGCGCGCAGACTGTGCAGGTTCAAAACCTGCCCGCGAGGTAGCCTCAGATTGGCAATAGATCCGATTGCAACTTGAGCTGGTTGCGAGCCCCCGCAACCAAATATCAATAACTTATAAGGCCCTGCACATGCAGGGTCTTTCTGTGTCCGCGTAGTGTCCGAAATCACCTTGCCCTAGAACTTGCCCT
>JAOUCL010000259.1 GCA_029859805.1 Rhodospirillales bacterium
GCGGATCACCTCGGGTCCGGCGCCGGCGGCTTCCCTCTGCTCGTCGGTCAGCTGGCGGTGCGTGGTCGAGGCCGGGTGCAGGATCAGCGAGCGGGTGTCGCCGATGTTGGCGAGGTGGCTCAGCAGCTCGCAGGACTCAACCATCTTGACGCCGGCCTCGTAGCCGCCCTTGACGCCGAAGGTGAAGAGCGCGCCGCCGCTGCCGCGGAGGTATTTCTTGGCCAGTGCATGGTAGGGACTGGACTTCAGGCCGGCGTAGGAGACCCAGGCGACCTCGTCGTGGCCCGCCAGGAACTCGGCCACCTTCTGGGCATTCTCACTATGGCGCTCCATGCGCAGGCTCAAGGTCTCGATGCCGAGCAGGGTCAGGAACGCGTTCATCGGCGCCATGGTCGGCCCCAAGTCGCGCAGGCCGACGGCGTGCGCGTGGGTCGTATAGGCCATGTCGCCGAAGGACTCGTAGAAGGTGAGCCCGTGGTAGGCGGGCTCCGGCTGGGTCAGGCCGCCGAACTTGTCGTTCTGCGCCCAGTCGAAACGGCCGCTATCGACCACCGCGCCGCCGACCACCGTGCCGTTGCCGGTCAGGAACTTGGTCGTCGAGTGGACGATCAGGTCGGTGCCCCACTCGATCGGCCGGCAGAGATAGGGCGTCGCCAGGGTGTTGTCGACGATCAGCGGGATGCCGGCCTCCCGCGCGACCTTCGACAGTGCCTCCAGGTCGCTCACGACGCCGCCAGGATTGGCGAGACTTTCCGTGAAGACCGCTTTCGTCTTGGGGGTCAGCGCGCGCCTGACGTTCTCCGGATCGTCCACGTCGACGAAGCGGACCTGCCAGTCGAACTTCTTGAAGGTCTTGCCGAACTGGGTGATCGAGCCGCCGTAGAGCCGGTTGGACGCGATGAACTCGTCGCCCGGCTCCATCAGCGGGAACAGGGTCAGCATCTGGGCCGCGTGGCCCGAGGCGCAGCCGGTCGCCCCCCGGCCGCCCTCCAGGTTGGCCAGGCGCTCCTCCAGCACCGCCACGGTCGGGTTGGTCAGGCGCGAGTAGATGAAGCCAAAGGTCTGCAGATTGAACAGCGAGGCGGCGTGGTCGGCGTCGTAGAAGACATAGCCGGTGTTCTGGTAGATCGGCGTCTGGCGCGCCCCGGTGATCGGCTCGGGCTGCGATCCCGCATGGATCATCCGTGTCTCGAAGCCGTAGTCGTCCGCTTTCTTGGTCATGCCACTCTCTGTTCTCGACGCCGAGGACGTGCCTCGGCCGCCTCCATTCCCCCGCCCATCTTGTCATTGCCGGGCGTGACCCGGCAATCCAGTTTCAGCGGGAACTGACGGCCTGCTGGCGGGCGCGATTACGTTGGGTAATGCCACACCCATGTACCGCGCCGCCGCTCATCCGAGCCTCACCTTGCGGCGCTTGGCTGAGATGACGCGGGAGTTGAAACCGCCCCAGGACAGTTCCGCGTTGAGGCGGCCGTACTCGATCTTGGGACAGCGGTCCATCACCACCTTCAGGCCGGCGGCCTCGGCCGTCCCGGCGGCTTCGTCGTTGCGCACGCCGAGCTGCATCCAGATCACCGTTATGCCTCTCTCGTCGGCCACCTTGACCGCCTCGTCGACGATCGGCCCGGCGTCCTTCGAGCCGCGGAAGACGTCGACCATGTCGATGCGCCCGGGAATCTCGGCGAGGCTGGCGTAGACCGTCTCGCCCAGGATCTCGCCGCCGGCCGCCCGGGGGTTGACCGGGATCACGCGGTAGCCTTTCTCCTGCAGGTACTTCATGGCGAAGTAGCTGGGCCGGTTCCACTTCGGGCTGGCGCCCACCATGGCGATGGTCCGCACGGAAGCCAGAATGCCCCGTAGATAAGCGTCAGGGTAGGCGTCGTGGTTCACAAGCCGGTACTCCTACCGCCCCTTCCAGACCGGCTTGCGCTTCTCAGAAAAGGCGTCGATGCCCTCGGCGACGTCCTCGGCCATCATGTTGCAGGCCATGACCTCGCCGGCGTAGCCGTAGGCCTCGTCGAGGGTCATCTCGAGCTGCTTGTAAAACAGGTCCTTGCCGGTCCTGACCGCGACCGGCGTCTTGGCGGCGATCTTTTCGGCTAGCTCGGCCACGGCCGCGTCCAGCTCCGCGGCCGGCACGACGCGGTTGATCAGGCCGTAGTCCACCGCGGTCGCCGCGTCGATCAGGTCGCCGGTCACCAGCATCTCGAAGGCCTTCTTGCGCGCGACGTTGCGCGACAGCGCGACCGAGGGCGTGGAGCAGAACAGGCCGACGTTGATCCCGTTGGTGCCGAAGCGCGCCTCCTCGACGGCCACGGCCAGATCGCAGGTCGCGACCAGCTGGCATCCCGCGGCGCAGGCGATGCCGTGGATCCGGGCGATCACCGGCTGGGGGATGTGGGTCAGGGTCGTCATCATGCGGCTGCATTGGGCGAAGAGCCGACGGTGGGTGTCCTGATCGGGGTTATTGCGCATCTGCTTCAGGTCGTGCCCGGCGCAGAACGCCTTGCCGCTGCCCGCCAGCACCACGACGCGCAGGCTGTCGTCCGCCGCGATGTCGTCGAGCGCATCCTGCAGCTCGGCCAGCAGCTCCTCGGAGAGCGCGTTGTACTGGGCCGGGCGGTTCAAGGTCAGATACGCGATCCCGTCGCGGTCCTGGCGCAGCAGGATCGGCTCGTTCGCTTGGGCGGTGGCGGCCTCGGCCGGCATGGGCTCTCTCCCTCGGTTCTGTCTTGCGTTCCCTGAATCTGGCCCCTTCCGGGGGGCTGGTTCAAGGGCTATTACAAGGCAGGCTGGAAAACGCGAAAATGAGGGCGCGCGGCGCGGGCCGGTGCGAGACGCTTCCATGAACCGGATTAGAGGGGGATTCCCGTACCTGGTGGGCACGATGCTGTGGATTGCCGCGGTCGGCCTCCTGGGGACCGCGGTGTGGTGGCTCGGCGAGCTTGGGCTGCGGTCGATCCCTCGCACCTACTCGATCCCGAGCGGATCCTCGGCGCCAACCCTCGTCCCCGGCGACTACGTCATGGCGTCGCGCAACCATTACCGCGACCGCGCGCCGCAGCGCGGCGAGCTGATCGTGTTCAAGCTGCCCCGGGACAATCGGACCGATTACGTCAAGCGCCTGGTCGGCCTGCCGGGTGACCGCGTTCAAATCCAAGGCGGCATCCTCCACATCAACGGCGCACCGGTAGAGCGCGAATTGCTGACTGTGAGGGACGTGACAGGCTTCAGCGGCCGAACGAATAAGACCAGCGAATACCTGGAGACCCTGCCCAACGGACGCCGATACACGATCCTGGAAGACGGCGACGATTGGCCTTACGACAACACGAGGGAATATCTCGTACCGCCGGGCCATTACTTTCTTATCGGCGACAACCGCGACAATAGCGAGGACAGCCGCGGTACGGTCGGCTTTGTGCCACGGGCGAACCTGCGCGATTATCCCGTCGTCATCTTTTGGTCGAGGGACCTGGACCGCATCGGCACCGCGGTCCAGCCCGCGCCTTGAGCTGACCGCGTTCCTCTCTACGCCTCAGATATCCCGATAGTCGCCGTGGCGGCCCTTGCCGCCGGCGAAACGGCCGGCACCCGCCACGCCCTCGTTGCCGAGGCACGAAAGGCCGTTCTCGTACTCCTGGCGCAGGGCCGCGCGCAGCGGCAGGCCGTACTGTCGGTACACCGAGTTGCGGTCGGCGCGCGTGCACTCCTGCGGGAAGCGGGCGATCTCGCGGGCCATCACCTCGGCGGCCCGGCGCGCCTCGCCCTTGGGCACGACCTTCTCGCACATGCCGATGGAAAGCGCCTCCGCGGCCGGCACCTTGCGGCCCGTGAGGATGATCTCCAGCGCCCGGCCCTGGCCGACGATGCGCGGCAGGCGCACCGTGCCGCCGTCGATCAAGGGTATGCCCCAGCGCCGGCAGTAGACGCCGAAATAGGCGTCCTCCTCCATGATTCGGACATCGCACCAGAGCGCCAGCTCCATGCCCCCGGCCACGGCGGGCCCGGCGACGGCCGCGATGGTCGGCTTGGTCAGCTCGAGGCGCGACGGGCCGAGCGGTCCGGGCGGCACGGACGAATCCGGGTCGCTTGGAAAGTGCAGCTTGTTGAGCCAGGTGTCGCCCGCATCGCCGGACAGGGCCTTGAGGTCGCCGCCGGCGCAGAACGCACCGTGGTCGCCGAAGAAGACGGCGACGGAGGCCGACTCGTCCCGTTCGAATTCGAGAAAGGCCCGGACCAGGGCCTCGCCGGTTTCCGGGTCGACCGCGTTGCGCACTTCGGGCCGGTCCAGGATCACCGTGGTCACCGGCCCGTCCTTTTCCACTCTCACCTGGTCGCCCATTCTCTGCCCTTCCTCCCGTTGCTTGACTGACGGTATTTCGGCCTTTCGCGGCGCCCTGTGCAAGCGTAATTAGGTGGACCGTAGGCCGACACCCCGAGGAAAGCGATGCCGAAGATCACGCCGGAAGAGATCCACGAGCTGATCGAGGCCGCGCTGCCGTTTGCGGTCGACACCGGCATGACGGTGGAAGAGATCGGCGCCGGCACCTGCCGGGTGCGCCTGCCCTACAAGCCGGTCTTCGCGCGCCCCGGCGGCACCGTGGCGGGACCGCTGCTGATGGGCCTCGCCGACTTCGCGATCTATGTCGCGCTGCTCTCGAAGATCGGCCGGGTCGAGATGGCGGTGACCACGAACCTGACCTGCAACTTCCTGCGCCGGCCCAAGCCGGCCGACGTGATCGGCGTGGCGCGCCTCCTGAAGCTCGGCAAGCGCCTGGCCTACGGCGAGGTCTCGCTGTTCACAGCGGGAGAAGAGGGCGAGGGGCCCGTCGCCCACGTCACCGCGACCTACTCGATCCCGCCGGAAGGGTAGGGGCGATTCCCCACCCGCGACGGGAGCGGTTGAAAAATCGTATCAAGTTGAACCAGTTGCGCGGTATCCGAACGAAGGGCCGGCGCCTCCCGGCAACCGTTCGAAAGGCGCAGTCTGTCCCGTAAAGTGCTGAAATTGTAGCCAATTACAACTTTAAGTTCAATTTTGGGTGTCTGAGAAAAATTTAGTAAAAATTGATTTAACTCAATGACCCGAACCGCGGCTCTCTTGGATAGTTAACGCGGACCGTGGGCTGCTTGAGGGCTATGGACCGGCCGAGGAGGCTGGTGGCACTCACGGGATGAGGGCAGGAAATGAAGAAGGTGGCCCTTTATCTGGGGGATTCTCCCAACGCTATCGGCGACGCGCGCGCCGCTGCGGAATCGATCGACGCGACGGTGTTTCGGCACCGCGCGGCGACGGGTGTGGCGTGTACGTGAAGCGCTCCGCTCCGGCCATGGGTGACCGGGGTGTTGCTGCGACGCCCAGAGGGCGTCCAAAGCAGGGGAGCAAGTTTTTTTGGCAAGGAGAGGCATTATGACCGGCGGAACGTTCCCAAAGTTTGCGAAGCTGTCGTCACACCACGCACCGCGCAAGCGCGGGTGGAGCGGGCTCGGCGCCCTGTTCATGCTGGTCACGGTCGCGGCCCTGGTCGCCTGGACCCCCGAGGCGGGGGCGTTCGACAACTGGACGGACACCGCAACCGGAGACTTTGACACGAACTGCGCCCAGTGCCACGGCAATTTCCGCTCGAATGGCTACGTTTCGTTGAAGGACGGCAGCCCGTGGAGCACGTCCCTCATGAACGGGCATCGCGACTTCGTCAGCGGCGAATGCGACGTTTGCCACAACTCAGGCGGGCGGTTCCCCGCGTACACGCTGTGGTCCGCCGGCGGCACCGGCTTCGAGAACATAAGCTGCGCCGGCTGCCACGGCCGCGGCGACAACGCCACGCCTCCCGCCCCCGGCGACAACAATCAGACCTGTGTGGAGGATCCGACGGCCTACGGCGGCGACGCCGCCATTTGCGGCGCGGGCGCCGGCCTGCGCCGGCAGCACTGGACCGCCAACCGCACGATTGACACCGCCAATGGTCCGGTCAGCACGCAGATCTGCGCTACCTGCCATGCCGACGCCGATCCAGCCAACCTCTTCACCCCGGTCGATGAGGACGTGCCGCCGTCGTACTACTTCACGCCCGACCCCATCCATGCGACCAAGCCCACGGACCCCTGCAACGCCAACCCGGCCGCCGCCGGGGCGGAGAGCAAGTTCGGCCCGACCGGCCTGGACAACGACGGCGACGGCCTGGTCGACGGCGCCGATGCCGACTGCATTGCCGTCAACCTGCCGCCGGTGGCGGTCGACGACGCCTACACGACCGACGAGGACACGCCGCTCGTCGTGGCGGCGCCGGGCGTTCTGACCAACGACAGCGACCCGGAGAACGATCCCATCACCGCCGTTCCGAACACCGGCCCGGCGAGCGGCAGCCTGACGCTGAATACCGACGGCTCGTTCAGCTATACGCCGAACGCCGACTTCAACGGCACCGACAGCTTCACCTACTTTGCCAACGACGGCACCTCGAACTCCGATCTCCCCGCGACGGTGACCATCACGGTCAACGCGATCAACGACCCGCCTGTAGCGGTGAACGACAGCTATACGACCGACGAGGATGTGCCGCTGAACGTGCCGGCGACGGGCGTGCTGGCCAACGACACGGACGTCGACGGCGATGCCTTGACCGCCGTGCTGGTTCCGGCCAGCGGCCCGGACAACGGCAGCCTGACGCTGAACTCCGACGGCTCCTTCACCTATACACCGAACGCCAACTTCAACGGCGACGACAGCTTCCGCTACGTCGCCAACGACGGGCAGGCGAACTCCAACGAGGCGACGGTGACGATCACGGTGAACGCCGTGAACGACCCGCCGGTGGCGGTGGACGACAGCTACGTCACCGACGAGGATGTGCCGCTGACCGTGACGGCGCCGGGCGTGCTGGCCAACGACACGGATGCGGACGGCGACACCTTGACCGCCGCGCTGGTCACCGACGTGTCGAACGGAACCCTTGCGCTGGCCGCCGACGGCTCGTTCAGCTACACGCCGGACGCCAATTTCAACGGCGACGACACCTTCACCTACGTCGCCAATGACGGGCAGGCCGACTCCAACGTCGCCACGGTGACGATCACGGTGAACGCCGTGAACGACCCGCCGGTGGCGGTGGACGACAGCTACACGACCGACGAGGACGTCACGCTGACCGTGACGGCGCCGGGCGT
>JAOUCL010000539.1 GCA_029859805.1 Rhodospirillales bacterium
ATGCACTCTGTTGATACAGCACCACGGCGCCGGCAAAGACCAGCAGAAGCAACCCGGCGACGGAGATGAACAGGGTTTTGCGATTCATGATGATTCCATCCTATGCGCGTAAAACAACAAGACGCCGATGAAGGTAAAGGTAAGAAGAGACATGACGGGAATGTTCAAGAACCCGAGCAGAGAGATGTGGGTTTCCGAACAGGGGATGCCCTGCACACAGGGTTGGACCCCTTCCGGAATGATCCCGGCAACCAGGAGCACGTGGAACATGGCCGAGAGCCATCCCACGCCTGCCAGTGCGCCGGCATATCGCACGACCTTGGGGTCATAGGGGAACAGGCCAATGGCGAGAATTAGGACCAAGGGGTACATGGCAATTCGTTGATACCAGCACAGCACACAGACCGGAACCCCCATGACCTCGCTGAAGAAGAGGCTGCCGAGGGTGGCGCTGGCGACCACGATCCAGGTGGCGAAGAGCAGGGTCCAGCCGGGCTGACCGCCCAGGGAATAAACTTTGCTTTTCATGCATTTCCCAATAAAGGCGGTTCGAATCCTATGCCCAATTTCGTTTGAGAGATCCGAACCGGCAATTCCCGGAGCACCTCCAGGTTCGTGGAAATCCTTTGCCCCGTGCCAACATTTGGTCGCAGGTCATCGATCCTCACCAACTTTTCCCGAGGCGTGGTCAGCGACCAGTGCTCCAACCGCGAACATGAGGTGGTGGCCCGTGTGGATGTCCGCGACCGTGACGTTGGCGCCACGCGCCTAGGCGGCCCGAGTTCCCGGCGACGACGGGACGAGAATACCAGCGAGACCGACAAACAGCACCCCGACAGATATGAAATCCCTCCCGCTCCATACGCGGCCTGCTGTTCCCGACCGCACGCAGTCGGATCACGGTGTTGGCAGGAAACATTTGGATGAGGGGCGCGTTTTTCAAGTTGAGTGACACGGCGGTTGAGTTCCGGCTCGGGTCACAAGCCGCCCAACGTGTCGGGGCCCAGCGGCCGTCGCGCGGTTCGCCGAGGAAGGCGTCGGGCTTGCCGATCGGCACCGTCGTCGCGGCAGCGGCGGTGCTTCCTGTTTGCGTCCGCCGTCCTTCAGTAGCGCAAGTGTGCTTGGCGCTCGCTCAGCCAAGCCTGCTCGTCCGCACTGGCCAGCGCATCCAGGCGCTCCCCTCTGAAGGCGCCCCCTCGCAGGTCTGGTTCCAGCAGTCCTCGACCCACTCCCACACCTCGCCGCAAGCGTTTGGCGAGATGAACCAATCTTTTGGCAGATCCGATCAATAGCAAAAGTGAGGCGGCCACCTATTTCAGTTCTGGATGGAACCCTTCGGGCGCGAACGTTGAGCTGAGCTGAGCCTGTGTTGAGAGGAGTATCTGAGATCATGATCGGTCAACACCCGGGTTCACGAAAGCGAAAGGCCGCTACCGTGGCGGCTGTTTTCGCGGCGCTCACCCTGGGCGGAGGCGGCATGGCGCTCGCCACGACGGGCTCCGTCAAGTCGGGCACGGCACTCACGGCGCCTGGAACGATGGCCACCCAGGTGGCGACCGAGAGTTTCGCATGAACTTCGATGGGAAGCTCGTGCGGGAGAAGGTAGGAAAGCACGAACAAAGATGGCGCCGCATCAGGCTACTACTCCTGTGGGCCTGCCTCAGTTTGGTGCTGTGGGGCTTGATCGTTGGCGGCTTATACTTGCTGTTCTAGAATCCCAATCGCGCTCATAGGCGTCTACCAGCCCATAGCGGCGCTAGATCGCACTGGCGTGTCGGTTTTGGCGCATGCGTGAGACGTCAAGCAAAGGCGGCATCGAGAACGCTTTCGGAGGCGATGATGCCGTCGCGACCGCCTGGCAACCAGTTCCGCTGCCAGGAGTAAAGCGGCCGAAACGCGCGTGAAGTTTCGCTATCCTTTGGCGAAATCAGCAGATTCGGAACAATCTATGTCGCTTGCTACGGCTGAGCATCAACCTTAAGACTCGGGTCGATGGATAAAGCTGCTCATCGGCTTGATGCACTATCGTCTCTGGCAGAGACTCCGGGGGTGGGTCCGGCCCGAGAGGACTGGCGACGGCAACGGCGCCGCATGGAGGCGGCAAAAGAAAAGCACACACCCAGGGGG
>JAOUCL010000540.1 GCA_029859805.1 Rhodospirillales bacterium
GGCCAAAGTCGCGCCGGCGCGCAAGTCGTAGCCATCGAAACGGAGGGGGCTTTGCCCTTCTCCGTGACCCCTTAATTGGACGGCGAGGCCACCAATCAGGACGCGTCCGATGACGATACGCACGAGCAAGAAGACAGTGACCTTCAGGAGGCCCTTCGTCCTTGGCGGGCTCGATGAGGTGCTGCCGGCGGGCACCTATAGCGTAGAAACGGATGAGGAGCTTCTGGAAGGCATTTCTTTTCCCGCTTACCGGCGGATGTTGACGCTGATCCACCTGCACGCAAAGCCCGGTCATCCGGGCCTTACGCAAACGTTGACGATAGATCCGAATGAACTGGACGCGGCTCTGAAGCGCGACCAGGCGCTCGCAGAGATCCCGGTTGGCCGGAATGGCAGTCAAAAGACGCTGAAAGGGACAAGGGAATCGCGCCGGGAAGAGGCCGACCGTCAAGCCATAGAACGAGGCGAAGACGAAGGGATGATAGTTCATCCAGGGTAATGAGTTTCCCCGCGGCGCGAGCAAGAGATTGCGTCGTGAGCGATAGGCCAGCCAGCGCGATGCAAAGACAACGGGCGTAATCTCAAGCACGCAAAAGAGAGGGCATTTCAATGCCATCACAGAACAGCAACGGCGGCCGGGGCGGCCCCTGGGGTAGCGGGGCCAAAGCCGGTTCCGATATTGAGCATCTGGTCCGGCAGGGGCAGAATCGGCTCAAGCAGATCATACCGGGTGGTGGCCGGCGCGGAGTAATCCTCCTTGCCATCCTCGCTCTTGCCGCCTTGGGCGCATGGACGGCCTATTACACTGTGCCGAGCGACTCTGTCGCTGTCGTGCAACGTTTCGGCAAATATCTCAAGGAAGTTCCGCCGGGACTGCATTTCAAGCTGCCGCTGGGCATTGATGCGGCGACAATCGTTCCCGTCAAACGGCAGTTGAAGCAGGAATTCGGCTTCACGACCCCGGGCGCCAGAGACCCGTACCAGAGTCCTCGTCCTCGCGAACAAAAGCGCGAGACACAGATGGTGACGGGTGATCTGAATGCCGCCTTGGTGGAGTGGGTGGTTCAATACCGCATCTCGGATCCCGTCAAGTTCCTTTTCGAGGTTCGGGAACCGGGTGAAACCCTCCGTTATGTTTCGGAGTCCGTAATGCGGGAGGTCGTCGGCGATCGCACCGTGGACGAGGTGATTACCATCGGCCGACAGGAAATCGAAACCGAAGCGCTGACCAAGATGCAGGCGCTCTCAACCAAATACGCAATGGGGATCAGCATCGACCAGGTGCAATTGAAGAACATCAATCCACCCCAACCGGTGCAGGAGTCGTTCAACGAGGTCAACCAAGCCCAGCAGGAGAAAGAGAAGCTGATCAACGAAGCCCGCCGAGATTACAACAAGGTGATTCCGCTGGCCGAGGGCGAGAAGGATCAGCGGATACGTGAGGCTGACGGCTACCGGCTCAAGAGGATCAATGAAGCGGAAGGCGATGTCGCTCGGTTCAGCGCCTTGTTGGCGGAATACAGCAAGGCCCCGGAGGTCACGCGCCGCCGCATCTATATCGAGACCCTGCAGGACGTCATGCCGGGCATACGCTCGAAGATCATTGTCGATGAACAGACGCGCAGCATCCTGCCATTGCTGAATCTCGACTCTCAGAAAGGAGATCGGCCATGAACAGGATCATGCAGATAGCGGTCCTGGTGGTTTTGGGCATCGGGACGTACGTCTCGATGAGTTCGATCTATACGGTGAGCGAAGTCGAGCAAATGATTATTACCCAGTTCGGCAAGCCTGTCGGCGCTCCCGTGACTTCCGCCGGTCTGAAGGTCAAGGTGCCCTTCATCCAGGACGTCAATCCGATCGACAAGCGGGTTCTCGAGTGGGACGGCAGTCCGTCGGATATGCCGACCAAGGACAAGCTCTACATCTCGGTCGACCTCTTCGCCCGCTGGCGGATTACAGATCCCCTCCAGTACTTTCTGCGGTTGCGCGATGAACGCAGTGCGCAGTCCCGCCTGGACGATATTCTAGGCAGCGAGACCCGCAACGCTGTCGCCAAGCATGAGCTGATCGAAATCATCCGCACCACCAAGGATCGCGTGCCGCTGCGCGACGCCTTCC
>JAOUCL010000541.1 GCA_029859805.1 Rhodospirillales bacterium
CGAGAATTTCGCCGAGCTGTTCGGCGACCCTTGGTATTTGCAGTCGATCCAGGTGACGGCCGTGTTCAGCGTCAGCGTGGCTCTGCTCGCGCTGACCACCGCGCTCTATCTCGCCGTTCAGGCCGACCGCGTGATCCGAGGGGCGATGGCCTACAAGACGCTGCTCGTCTGGCCCTATGCCGTGGCGCCGGCGGTGGCCGGGGTGCTGTGGCTGTTCCTGTTCAATCCGACGCTGGGCATCGTCGCCTATGCCCTGCGCAAGCTCGGTTATGATTGGAACCATCTGCTCGACGGCGACCAGGCGATGTTCCTGGTGGTGATCGCCGCGGCCTGGAAGCAGATCTCGTACAACTTCCTGTTCTTTCTCGCCGGCATGCAGGCGATCCCGCGCTCCCTGATCGAGGCGGCGGCGATCGACGGCGCGGGGCCGGCGCGCCGCTTCTGGACGATCGTCTTCCCGCTGCTCACCCCGACCACCTTCTTCCTCATGGTGATCAACGTCGTCTACGCCTTCTTCGACACCTTCGGCATCATTCACCAGGTCACCGAGGGTGGCCCCGCCGGGGCCACCAACATCCTCGTCTACAAGGTGTTCCGCGACGGCTTCATCGGCCTCGATCTCGGCGGCTCGGCGGCGCAGTCGGTAGTGCTGATGGCGATCGTGATCGCGCTGACCGTCATCCAGTTCCGCTACATCGAGCGAAAGGTGCACTACTGATGGTCGGGACGCGCCCCTGGCTGGTTGCTCTCACCCACGCCGTGCTGGTCCTGGGCGTGGTCATCGTCGCCTTTCCGATATACGTCACCTTCGTGGCCTCGAGCCACACGCTCTCCGACCTGCTGCAGAGCCCCATGCCGCTGCTGCCCGGGGCGGAGCTGGTCGAGAACTATGTCCACGCGCTGTTTACCGGGGCCAGGGCCGTGGGGGTGCCGGTCGGGCAGATGATGCTCAACAGCCTGGTCATGGGCCTCGGCATCGCGATCGGCAAGATCGCCATATCCATGCTGGCGGCCTTCGCGATCGTGTATTTCCGGTTTCCGCTGCGCATGCTCTTCTTCTGGATGATCTTCATCACGTTGATGCTGCCCGTCGAGGTGCGCATCCTGCCGACCTACAAGGTCGTTTCCGACCTCGGAATGCTCGACACCTATGCCGGGCTGACCATTCCGCTGATCGCCTCGGCGACGGCGACGTTCCTGTTTCGCCAATTCTTCATGACCGTGCCGGACGAGCTGGCCGAGGCGGCGCGTGTCGACGGGGCCGGCCCCTTGCGCTTCTTCTGGGATATCCTGCTGCCCCTGTCGCGCACCAACATCGCGGCGCTCTTCGTCATCCTGTTCATCTACGGCTGGAACCAGTACCTCTGGCCGCTGCTGATCACCACGGACGAGAGCATGTACACCATCCTCATCGGCATCAACCGCATGCTCTCGGTCGGCGACGAGCAGGCGGAGTGGCAGATCATCATGGCGACGACGATGCTGGCCATGCTGCCCCCGGTGCTCGTGGTCGTCTTCATGCAGCGGCTCTTCGTCAAAGGGCTGGTCGAAACCGAAAAGTAACGGACGCGGAGAGGGAGCACATGGCGGAAGTCGGCCTTCGCGACGTAGAAAAATCCTACGGCGAGAACAAGGTCATCCACGGCGTGACCTGCACCATCGCCGACGGCGAGTTTCTGGTCGTCGTCGGGCCCAGCGGCTGCGGCAAGTCGACGCTGCTCAGGATGGTCGCCGGGCTCGAGGCGATCACCTCCGGCGACATCTCGATCGGCGGGCGGGTGGTCAACGAGCTGGAACCGGCCGAGCGCGACATCGCCATGGTCTTCCAGAACTACGCGCTCTATCCGCACATGAAGGTCTACGACAACATGGCCTATGGCCTGAGGATCCGGCGCATGTCCAAGGCTGCGATCGACGAGCGGGTCAGGAAGGCCGCCGGGATCCTGGAGCTTGGCGAGCTGCTCGACCGCACGCCCCGGCAGCTCTCCGGCGGCCAGCGCCAGCGCGTCGCCATGGGCCGGGCGATCGTGCGCGAGCCCGCCGTGTTCCTGTTCGACGAGCCGCTCAGCAACCTGGACGCCAAACTGAGGGTGCAGATGCGCCTCGAGATCAAGAAGCTG
>JAOUCL010000048.1 GCA_029859805.1 Rhodospirillales bacterium
TGCAGGTGGCGCTAGGGCCTGAGCGTACAGCGTGACGTCGCCGAGCAGCCCGAGCGCCACCTGCAAGTCGATCTCCGGGTTGTTCTCGCTCACCGGACACTGAGCCCGTAGTGCCGAGAGCCCCGCTTGGTCATCCATGGCGATGGATCGGCTGCGGGCCGCCCGGTCGACGCGCAGATCTCCGCGCCGCACCCGTTCCAGCAGGCCGGTCGCATCCGAGGATTCGCCGCTGGTGCAAATATCGGGAAGGACGCCACGATCCTGCAGGGCGTAGCCAGACGGCGCATGGAAACGGGCCCAGGTCAGGGTCAACTCACCCTCGTTGGGCAGCCGCAGAACCGTCTGCACCGTACCTTTGCCGAACGAATTGCTGCCGATCAGCACACCGCGCCCGGCGTCCTGCAAAGCCGCGGCGACGATCTCCGAGGCCGAGGCCGAGTTGCCGTTGACCAGGATCGCGAGCGGCAGGCCGGTCGCGAGGTCGTCTTTCCTGGCGTCGAAGAACTGGTGGCTGTCCGGATGACGGCCATGGGTCGAGACGATGCGGCCATGGGCAATAAAGAGATCTGAGACCGAGACCGCCTGGTCGAGCAATCCGCCGGGGTTGCCGCGAAGGTCGAGTATGAAGCCTTCCAGGTTTTTGCCTTGTTGGCGCCTGGCCTCGAGGATCTTCTCACGCAGAGTCTGGGCTGTACTCTGGTTGAACCCCGAGACGCGCAGGTAGCCGATGTTGCCTTCGGCCCGGTAGCTCACGGTTTGAGGCACGATATGGGCGCGGGTCAGGCTGAACGTCAGGCGCGCGGGCACGGAAGGCCGCGCCACCGTCAGCAATACGGTGGTCCGGACCGGGCCGCGCAGGCGCTGCACCACCTGGTCCTGGGACAGGCCCACCGCACTCTGGCCGTTGATTTCGGTGATCAGGTCCTGATCCTCGAGCCCGGCGGCCTCGGCCGGCGTGTCCTCCATGACCGAGAGAACCTTCACGCCCTCGTCGACCACGCGAATGCGGACGCCGATGCCGCCGAATCCGTCCCGACTGGCCCTGTTTTCGCGCGCTCGTTCGCGTCCGGCGTAGCGGGAGAAGCTGTCGAGTTCCGTAATCATGCCGCTGAACACGGCTTTGTAGACCGCTTCGGGTTCGGCCACGCCCAGTGGCTCCGAGCCGTGCCGAAATTCCTCGATGACGTTCGCCGTCAGCCGGCCCCAGCCGTCCGTGTCGTCGGGGTGCGGGGCGTCGAACCGACCGGTCGCCTCGCCTTCGATCTTCAACGTCACCAAGTGGTCGCCGTAGAAGACGCTGACAGCCGGATCGAGATTCGACAGGCCGTCAAGTCCCGCCAGGGCGAGTTCGGGGGCCCTGAAGTCCTCGATATAAACGTCGACCACGTCCTGATACCCGGTGCGGAAGATCCGGGACGCGCGCTCTACATCGTAATCGCGTGAAGCATAACCGTCCTGCAAGGCGCAGCCGAACAGCAGGAAAGCCAGCGGCAGTCCAAGCACACGGCGCGGCAGTCGGGCCATGACCCGGCGCGACGGCGATATAGACAGGCCTGATTCCGGTGAGGTCTGGTTCACGCCCGGAGTTCCCTAGTCGTTCCCTGAGCCAAGAATATAGGCGATTGAAATCAATATATGCCAGCAGGATTTGCCACGAGGGCTAAAGTCCGGAGCCGGCCGTCCCCCAATTGCCAGTAGACCGCTGCACATGTGAATAATCGGTTAAAGAGCCGTCAGGGCAATCGCTTGAAGCGCGCATTTCGCTTCCTCCCCCCAATGCGGGGGAGGATTGAGGAGGGGGGGGGCGGCCCGGATCGGGCTTTCCTGTCGCAGTGGGCAAGCCCGAGTGCGGCGCGCGCGTCCTTGTTCACCCCCATCCAAACCTTCCCCCGTCGAGGGGGAAGGCTTCCTGCCCTGCAAGCGATTGCCCCGAAAGAGCGGTCGGCGACCGCTGGCGAGGGTTCCGGCCTCATCGGCTCCGGCCTTTCCGGCGGCCCGGCTTGCCGCCGGAACGGCGGGTCGTCTTCTTGCGGGGGGCGGCGCTGTCACCGCCACTGCTTTTCCGCCGGCTGGCTTTCAGGGGATGCCAGGCGCCGGTATCTCCGGCCTCGTCGACCGGAACGCCGCCGGACTCCGCATCGCCCGCCTCGTCGTCTTCCAGGAGGCGCAGCACGATGCCTCCGGTGATCGGGTCCGCCTCGC
Source organism: Rhodospirillales bacterium (assembly GCA_029859805.1). Classification (GTDB taxonomy): domain Bacteria; phylum Pseudomonadota; class Alphaproteobacteria; order Kiloniellales; family JAKSDN01; genus CAMYKD01. The sequence continues at coordinate 2,203 of JAOUCL010000048.1, forward strand.
TCAGGCGTGCCGCCACGGTCTCGCCGAGGCGATAGATGCGGCCCCAACGGCGCCCCACCAGTCGGTGCCCGGCCTCGTCGTGGTGGTAGAAGTCGTCCGGCAGGGTGCTGATCGGCACCAGCCCGTCCGCCCCGCTGTTGCTTAGCTGGACGAAAAGCCCGAAGCGCGTGACGCCCGTGATGCGGCCCGTGACCACCTGGCCCAGCTGGTCCTGGAGAAAGGCCGCGGTGAAGCGGTCGACGGCCTCTCGTTCCGCGGCCTGGGCGCGGCGCTCGGTGGTCGAGATGTGCACGCCCGCCTCGGCGAAGCCGGCGCCCGCCTCGGCCGGCAGGCCGTCCTTGCCCAGGCCCAGGCCGGCGATCAGCGCGCGGTGCACCAGAAGGTCCGAGTAGCGGCGGATCGGCGAGGTGAAGTGGGCGTAGCGCGACAGCGCGAGTCCGAAATGGCCGAGGTTGTCGGGGGCGTAGGCCGCCTGGCTCTGCGCCCGCAGGACGAGCTCGTTGACCATGGGCGCATAGGGGGTCGCGGCGACCTTCTTCAGGATCTGGGTGAAGGCGCGTGGTTTGATCACCTGGCCGCGCGCCAGCTTGAACCCGAACGAGGCCAAGACCTCCCGGAGCGCCTCCAGCTTCTGCGGGTCGGGCGCGTCGTGCACGCGGTACATGCAGGGCTGTCGCCGGGCCTCGAGGGCCTCGGCGGCGGCCACGTTGGCGGCGATCATGAATTCCTCGACCAGCCGATGGCTGTCGAGCCTTTGCCGCGGCGCGATCCCCGTAACCTTGCCGTCCCGGCCGATGAGCACCTGCGTTTCGGGCAGCTCGAGGTCCAGCGTACCGCGCCGGTCGCGCGCGGCCGCGAGCGCCTTGAAGGCCCCGTAGAGCGGCGCGATCACCGGATCCAGCAGCGGGCGCGTGATCTTGTCCGGGTGGCCGTCGCGCGCCGCCTGGACCTGCTCGTAGGTGAGACGGGCCGCCGAGCGCATCAAGCCCCGGACGAAGCGGTGGCGCCGGATCCGGCCCTCGGCATCGAGCCAGAGGTGGGCGGCCAGACAGGGCCGCTCCTCGCCCGGCCGGAGCGAGCACCAGCCGTTCGACAGGGCCTCGGGCAGCATCGGCACCACCCGGTCGGGGAAATAGACGGAATTGCCCCGCTCGTAGGCGCCGCGGTCCAACGCGCTGTCCGGATGGACGTAATGGGCGACGTCGGCGATCGCCACCACCAGGTGCCAACCGCCGGGGGCCTTCGGGTCGTCGTCGGGCGCCGCCCAGACGGCGTCGTCGAAGTCGCGGGCGTCGGCGCCGTCGATCGTCACCAGCGGCAGACCGCGCAGGTCCTCGCGCCGGCCGAGGCGGGCCGGCCCCGCCCCCTCGGCCTCCGCCAGGGCCTCTGGGCTGAACACGGTCGGGATGTCGTGCTCGTGGATCGAGATCAGGCTGAGCGCCCGGGACTCGCCCAGGTGGCCCAGGCGTTCCAGAACGACGACCTCGCGCAGGCCCAGGCGCGGATGATGGGGCTTCAGCTCGGCGAGCACCAGCTCGCCGGGCCGCGCCCCCGACGCGTCCTCGCCACGGACCACGAAGTCGGTCCTGGCGCGGCGGTCCGTCGGGCGTAGGCGGCCGCCCCGCTCACCCTTTTCGTAGATGCCGAGCACACGCCGGGGCACGCCGCCCAGGACCCGGATGGTCTGCCCCTCGTAGGCCTCGTCCTCGACGCGGCGAAGCCGCACCAGCGCCCGGTCTCCGGCCTTGAGGGCCGGCCGGCCGCGGCGCTCGGGCGCCATATAGATCTTGGGCGGCGCTCCCTCGCCCCGCCAGACCGCGGGCCGGGCCAGCAGCTCGCCGTCCGGATCGGGGCCGGCGATCTCGACCACGACCACCTCCGGCAGCCCGCCGGCCCGGGTCAGGCGGCGCTTCTCCTGGCGGTCCAGGTGGCCTTCGTCCTGCAGCTCCTTGAGGAGGGCCTTGAGCGCGACGCGGTCCGGGCCGCGGATCTGAAAGGCCCGTGCGATCTCCCGCTTGCCGACCGGCACCGGGCTCTCGCGGATGAAGTCGAGCACCTCCTGCTTGCTCGGAAACGGCGCGGCTTTGGATCTGGGTTTCGCCAAGACGGCTGTCCCGTCATTCGGCGGCGGACTTGCGCGTAGATCGCTTTTTGGTGCCCGCCTTTGCCTTGGTTTTCTTCTTCGTGTTTGGATTTGTTTTGGCTTTCGGTTTTGTTTTCGCTTTTGGTTTCGCTTTCGGTTTTGCCGCCGCTTTTCCTTTCGCGGCCCGTGCAGCGAGCAGCTCCACCGCCATGTCCAGGGTCGCGGCGTCCATATCGGCGCCCTTCGGCAGCGAGGCGAACAGCCGCCCGTGCTTGACGTAGGGACCCCAGCGGCCGCTGTGCAGGGTGACCGGCTTGCCGTCGGAGGGGTGGTTGCCGAGCGCCTTGCCCGTGCCGCCGCCGCGCGCCGGCGCCTCGGCCAGGAGGGTCACCGCGCGGTTCAGCCCGATGGCCAGTACGTCGTCGTCGCCCTTGAGCGAGCAGTAGGTCGCGCCGTGCTTTATATAGGGACCGTAGCGGCCGATTCCCGCTGTAATGGTCTCGCCGGTCTCGGGATGCCTGCCGACATCGCGCGGCAGGGCCAGCAGGTCGAGCGCCTTGCGCAGCGTGAGCTCGTCCGGCGCCAGGGCGCGGGGCAGCGAGACGCGCTTGGGCTTCGCGCCCTCTTCGCCCAGGCCGAGCTGGGCATAGAAGCCGAAGGGGCCCTTGCGCAGGGTGACCTCTTGGCCGCTTTCGGGGTCCTCGCCCAGGACCTTCGGCTCGTTGGGCAGAATCGGCTCGCCGTCGGCGCCGTTGCTGGGGACCGCGAGCGGCCGGGTATAACGGCAGTCCGGGTAGTTGGAACAGCCGATGAATCCGCCGTTCTTGGCCAGACGCAGCCCGAGACGGCCCGTCTTGCAGCTGGGACAGGCGCGCGGGTCGACCTCCGGCGCCTCGGGGTCGGCCGGGAAGAAGTGCGGCCCCAGGTCCTCGTCGAGGGCGTCGATGACCGCGGCGATGCGCAGCTCCCGGGTCTCGTCGACCGCCTTGTGGAAGGCGTCCCAGAACTGGTGCAGCACGGCCCTCCAGTCGATCCTCCCGCCCGATATGTCGTCGAGCTGCTCCTCGAGGTCCGCCGTGAAGCCGTACTGCACGTAGCGCTCGAAGAAACTGGTCAGGAAGGCGGTCACCAGGCGGCCGCGGTCCTCCGGGAGGAAGCGGCGCTTTTCCAATCGGACGTAGTCGCGGTCCTGCAACACCTGAAGGGTCGAGGCATAGGTCGACGGCCGGCCGATGCCCAGCTCTTCCAGCCGCTTGACCAAGCTGGCCTCGGTGAAGCGCGGCGGCGGTTGGGTGAAATGCTGCTCCGGGGTCACGCCCTCGCGCTTCAGGGGGTCGCCCTCGGCGAGCTTGGGTAGGCGCGCGTCCTCGCCCTGGGCGCCCGCCCTGGGCTCGTCCCGGCTTTCCTGATAAAGCGCCAGAAAGCCGTCGAAGAGGACGGTCGAGCCGGTGGCGCGCAGCCGCGCGGTCTTGCCGTCCACGGCGATATCGGCCGCCACCTGTTCGATCCGCGCGCTCTCCATCTGGCTGGCCACGGTGCGCTTCCAGATCAGCTCGTAGAGCTTGCGGGCGTCGGGCTCCAGACGGCGGGCAAGGTCCTCGGGCCGGCGGGTCAGGTCGGTCGGCCGAATCGCCTCGTGCGCCTCCTGGGCGTTCTTGGCCTTGGTCTTGTAGAGCCGTGGCGCGGAGGGCAGGTAGGCGTCGCCGAAGCGCTCGAAGATCACCTCGCGGACGGTGCCGAGCGCCTCGCGCGAGATGTGGACGCCGTCGGTCCGCATGTAGGTGATCAGGCCGACCGTCTCGCCGTCCAGGTCGACCCCCTCGTAGAGCTGCTGGGCGAGGCGCATGGTCCGGGTCGCGCCGAAACCCAGCTTGCGCGAGGCGTCCTGCTGCAGGGTCGAGGTGGTGAAGGGCGGGTAGGGGTTGCGCCGGGTCTGCTTGCGCTCGACGGTATCGACGGCGAAACGCTCCGCCTCGCGCAGTTGCCGGGCGGCGGCCCCGGCGGCCGCCTCGTCCCCGAGGTCGAACTTCTCCAGCTTGCGGCCGTCGAGATGGGTCAGCCTGGCGCTGAAGGACGCGTCCGAGGGAGTCCTGAGCGCGACCTCGATGGTCCAGTACTCCTGCGCCTTGAAAGCCTCGATCTCGGCCTCTCGCTCGCAGACCAGGCGCAGCGCCACGGACTGCACCCGGCCCGCGGACTTGCTGCCCGGCAGCTTGCGCCAGAGCACCGGCGAGAGCGTGAACCCGACCAGGTAGTCCAGCGCCCGGCGCGCCAGATAGGCGTCGATCAGCTCCGTGTTGAGCTCGCGCGGGTTCCGGAAGGCCTCGCGCACGGCGCTCGCGGTCACTTCGTTGAACACCACCCGCTTGACCTCGACGCCGGCGAGTGCCCGACGCCGCTTCAGCTCCTCGACGATGTGCCAGGAGATCGCTTCGCCCTCCCGGTCCGGATCGGTCGCGAGAAACAGCCGTTCGGCCCCCTTGACCGCCCTGGCGATCTCCTTCAGGCGCTTGTCCGCCTTGGCGTCGACGGCCCAGCTCATGGCGAATTCCTCGTCCGGCCGGACCGAGCCGTCCTTGGCCGGCAGGTCGCGCACGTGCCCGAAGCTGGCCAGCACCTGGTAGTCCCGGCCCAGGTACTTGTTGATCGTCTTGGCCTTGGCGGGAGATTCGACGACGACGACAGCGTTCATGTGGGCCAGTTCCGATTCCTTCAGAGCGGCAGGGCCGCGAAAGGTCAGGACGGCCCGATATCGCCCGCGGCGATGGAGGAGAAACGGTTGCCCGGGTGACGTTCGGCCCGTCCGGCCAGCTCCAACTCGAGCAGGACCGTATTCACGACTGCCGGGGACAGATGGCACTGCCGGACCAGTTCGTCAACCGCCACCGGCGCGGGGCTGAGCAATTCCTCGATCGAACGGCGGCCGGACGAGACCTCGGTTTCCGACGCCGCCGGCGCCATTTCGGCCAGGAATTCCGAGGGCTTCGGGGCGGCCTCAAGCGGCTTGATCATGCCGTCCAGCGCCTGGACCACGTCGTCGGCGCTCTCGACCAGCCCGGCGCCCTGGCGCAGCAGGTCGTTGCAGCCGCGCGCCCGCGGGTCGAGCGGCGAGCCGGGCACGGCGAAGACCTCGCGCCCCTGGTCGAGGGCGAGCCGCGCGGTGATCAGCGAGCCCGAGCGGGGCGCCGCCTCGACCACCAGGACCCCCAGCGACATGCCCGAGATGAGCCGGTTGCGCCGCGGGAAGTGGCGGGCCTGCGGGACGGTGCCGGGCGGCATCTCCGAGAGCAGCACGCCGCGCTCGGCGATCTCGCCGTGCAGGGCCTCGTTCTCGGGCGGGTAGATTACGTCCAGGCCGCCGGCCACCACCGCGGCGGTGCCGGTCTCGAGCGCCCCCCGGTGGGCCGCCGTATCGATACCCCGCGCCAACCCCGAGGCGACCAGGAAGCCGGCTTGGCCCAGGCCCTGGGCGATGTCGCGCGCCAGGCGGCGGCCGTTGGCCGAGGCGTTGCGCGCACCGACCACGGCGACCGCCCTCTGCTGCAGCATCTCGGTCCGGCCGAGCACCGAGACGACCGGCGGGGCGTGCTCGAGCGCGGCCAGGGCGGGCGGATAGTCCGGTTCGACCACGGCCAGCAGCCGCGCGCCGATCTTCTCCAGCGCCTCGAGCTCGCGCTCGGCGTCCTGCGCCGGACAGATCCGGATCGGCCGCCTCCGCCCGCCGCGCCGCGCCAGCTCCGGCAGGGCCTCGAGCGTGGCCTCGGCGTCGCCGAAGCGGGCCAGCAGGCCGCGGAAGGTGACCGGCCCCACGTTCTCGCTGCGGATCAGGCGCAGCCAGGCGAGGCGTTCGGTGGGGCCGAGCGTGTCGATTCCAGTTCCGCTCATCCGGCTACCTTGGGTAGGTGACGGTCCTGCCGTCAAGTCCCGGCTCGAAGTCGGCCTTCGCTGCTATCCGGCCGTGCGGCCCCGAAGCTCCTTGTAGTCCGCCAAAAGGCCGACGGCCTTTTGGTGCAGGTCGGAGGTCATGTTGCTGTAGAGCCAGATCCCGCCGATGACCAGGCAGGCGAAGAGGGGCGTCCAGTTGGTCGCGTAGAAGACGACCTTGCGCAGCTCCGCCAGGTCGCCGTCCTGGTTGATCCAGTCGTGCAGGCTCAGGATATCGATCAGGAAATGGGCGTCCCAGACCTCCGTGCGAAGGTAGGAAAAGACCTCATAGCCGAGCAATACGATGCCGCCCAGAATGACCAGGCTTGGCAGCAGGGTCAGAAGCGGCCACGACAGGCAGAGGAATATCAGGCAGACCGTCGCCAGGTAGGCCGGCAGAACGAGGATGAACGCCCAGTCGACCTCGGGCCCGAGCGGATAGAAGATGTCGTGTCCCTGCACCAGCCCGTAGACCATCAGCAGATCGCCGAAAGCGGTCACGGCAAACAGGATATAGAACAGCCGCTTTTCTCTCTTGAGCTTGAGCAGGGGCACGATGTTGCTGACCATCCACATGGAGAAGTAATGCGGCTCCAGCTTAAGCTTGTGCATCATTGGCTTTCGCGGTCCTGCCCTGCCCATTGCGCGTTCCTGCCCGGCGGCGGCCGCGGGTGTCACGCCGCCGCGCCCCTACCGTTACACCTCAAACCTGTTAAGAAAGTCGCTATTTCCACGAGCTTGTCGTCGAAACGGCGCGGCCGGCCCGGCGAGATCGCCGCGAAGTGAACGATCGCGGGCTTGCCGAACATACGGCCTTCCTGGCAGCCTGTCGGCCGTTCGAACGGAGTCTCAGAGAAAGCAGGCCGCCCCATGCCCGAGATCATCCTCCACCACTATCCCCAGTCCCCGGTTTCCGAGAAGGTCCGCGTCGTGCTCGGCATGAAGAGCCTCGACTGGCGCTCCGTCGAGATCCCCCGCCTGCCGCCCAAGCCGGAGCTGATGCCCCTGACCGGCGGCTATCGCCTGACGCCGGTGATGCAGGCCGGCGCCGACGTCTACTGCGACAGCCAGTGCATCATCCGCGAGCTGGAGCGCCGCTTCCTGGAGGCGACGCTGTTTCCCGGCGGCAGCGCCGGCATGGCCTGGGGGGTCAGCCGCTGGACCGACGGCCCGCTGTTCGAGGAGACGATCGCGCTGGTCTTCGGCGACGCCGGCGAGGACATGCCGGCGGCCTTTGCCGCCGACCGCGGGCCGCTCTATTTCGGGCCCGGCTACGACATGGCGGCCCTTAAGGCGGCCCTGCCCGAGACCCTGGCCAAGCTGCGCGCCCAGCTCGGCTGGATGGAGGCGCGGCTGGCAACCGGGCGCGCCTTCATGCTTGGCGACGCGCCGGGGCTGCCGGACGCGCTCTGCTACTACCTGATCTGGTTCATCCGCGGGCGCTACAGCAAGGGGCCGGAGTTCCTCGCCCAGTTCGAGAACCTCTGCGCCTGGGAGCAACGGGTCAAGGCGATCGGCCACGGCCGGCCGGCGGACATGGCCGCCGCCGAGGCGCTGGAGATCGCGCAAGAAGCCCGGCCCGCCACCCCAGAAAAGGCGGACCCGGACGATCCCCAGGGCCTCAAGCCCGGCGAGCCCGTCGAGATCGCCGCCGAGCAGGTCGAAGGCGCCCCGCCGGTGGCCGGCCGCATCCTCAGTATCGACGCCCAGGAGATCGCGGTCTTGCGCGAAGACCCCCGCGTCGGCGAGGTCGCCGTCCACTTCCCACGTATCGGCTACCGGGTGCTGCGGACCTGAACGCCCGCCGTTTGTCCCGCCAAGACGCCCCTCGCCCAACGCGGCGAGGGGAATCGCATGTGGGCTCGGTGTGTGTTTCGCGCCCTTCGGGCGCACCTCATCCTTCGACAAGCTCAGGATGAGGTTCCTTTTCTTACAACAAACAACCATCCTCATGCTGAGCTTGTCGAAGCATGAGGAGCGCGAAGCGCGTCTCGAACCACGGCCCCGATCCGCCGTCACTTTTTTCGGTCGGGCCCCTCAGCCCTTCCTCCGGCCGATCCTCGGCTCCTCGCCCTTGAGCAGGCGGCGGATGTTCTCATGGTGGCGGATCCAGACGAGAACGGCCAGGACCGCGGCCAGCTCGACCACCTGCAGGTCGCCGAGGAAGAGCCAGGCGTAGAGCGGTGCCGCGGCCGTGGCGATCAGCGCCGAGAGCGAGGACATGCGGAAGACGAGCGCGACCGCCAGCCAGGTCAGGCAGGCACCGATCCCGACCTGCCAGGCGAGCGCGAGCAGGATGCCCAGGGTCGTCGCCACGCCCTTGCCGCCCTTGAACCTGAGCCAGACCGGAAACAGGTGCCCGAGAATTGCGCCGAGCGCGGCCACCAGCGCCATGTCCGGCCCCCAGAGCTTGGCGATCAGCACCGGCGCCGCGCCCTTGCCGCCGTCGAGCAGCAGGGTGGCCAAGGCCAGGTCCTTGCGCCCGGTCCTCAGCACGTTCGTCGTGCCGATGTTGCCGGAGCCGATGCTGCGCAGGTCGCCGAGGCCCGCCAGGCGCGTCAGCAGGATGCCGAAGGGCACGCTGCCCACGAGATAGCCGCCGGCCAGGGCAAGCGCCAGATAAGGTCCGGCGAACTCCCAGGAAATCGGGTCGGGCATGGCAGTCAGGCCGTGGTCATTCGAACAAAGTCACGTTAGGCGTCACGCCCGAGCACGAGTCGGGCATCCCGGACAGCCTCGACCATCCTGGACGGCCCGGTCAAGCCCGACTGTGAGGGCCCCGACGCCCTCGGGCCCCAACGGAAAGTCCCGACTTGGCCGCTGAGGCGCTACACCCCCCCATCCGTTTCCGCCTCGAAGATCGTGCGGCCGTCGACCACCGTGCGCAGGGCCTTGCCCTGGACCGGGTGGTCCTCGAAGGGTGAGTTCTTCGACTTGCTGCGGAAGGCCTCGGGGTCGATGCGCCAGGGCCGCTCCGCGTCGAAGATCACCAGGTCGGCCGGCTGGCCGGCCTTCAGGCAGCCGGCCTCCAGGCCCAGGATCTCCGAAGGCGCGCGGGTCAGGCGGTCGAGCAGGTCGAGCAGGCTCAGGCTGCCCTTGTGGTTGAGCTCCAGGGCGAGCGGCAGCAGGGTCTCGAGGCCGACGATGCCGAAGTCCGCGCCGACGAAGGGCAGGCGCTTGCTGTCCTGGTCGTGCGGGCTGTGGTCGCTGGCGATGGCGTCGATCGTGCCGTCGGCCACGGCCTCGGCCACGGCCTGGCGGTCGGCCTCGCTCCTCAAGGGCGGCAGGACCTTGGCGAAGGTGCGGTAGTCGCCGACGGCGGTCTCGTTCAGGATGAAGTAGTGGGGCGCCGTGTCGCAGGTGACGCGGATGCCGCGCGCCTTGGCCGCGCGGATCACCTTGATCGACTCTTCCGTCGAGATGTTGGCGGCGTGGTAGCGCCCGCCGGTCAGCTCGGCGAGGCGCAGGTCGCGCTCCAGCATGATGACCTCGGCCATCACCGGAATGCCGGAGAGGCCGAGGCGGGTCGCCAGCTCGCCCGCGTTCATGGACCCGGTGGCCAGCGTCGGCTCCTGCGGCTGCTGGGCGATGACCACGTCGAAGGCGCTCGCGTAGGAGAGCGCCCGGCGTAATACCTGGGCGTTGGCCACGGGCTTGACCCCGTCGGTGAAGCCGACCGCACCGTAGGACGACAAAAGGCCCAGCTCGGTCATCTGCGCGCCCTCGAGGCGGCGGGTCAGGGCGCCGTAGGTATAGACCTTGACCAGCTTCACGTCGCGGGCGCGGCGGGCGACGAACTCGACGCCGGCCACGTCGTCGACCACCGGGTCGGTGTTGGGCAGCGCGGCCACTGACGTGACCCCGCCCGCGGCGGCGGCCCGGCCGGCGGTCTGGATCGTCTCCTTGTGCTCCTCGCCCGGCTCGCGCAGCTGCACGCGCATGTCGACCAGGCCGGGCGCCAGGCAGCGGCCGGCGCAGTCGACCGCCTCGATGCCCTCCGGCACGCCGTCGGCGAACAGGCGCGGGCCCAGGTCGGCGATCCGCGTGCCCTCGGTCAGCAGCGCCCCCGGCGCGTCCAGCCCGCTCGCCGGGTCGAGCAGCCGGGCGCCGAGATAGGCGGTCCGGGAGCCTGTGGCGCTCATCGCGTCTGCTCCCCTTCGGCGGCGGCCTGGAGCGGCCTCGTGAGCGCGTCCAGGCAGGCCATGCGCACGGCGACGCCCATCTCGACCTGCTCGCGGATCACCGAGCGGTCGAGGTCGTCGGCCAGCTCGCTGTCGATCTCGACGCCGCGGTTCATCGGCCCCGGATGCATGATCAGCGCGTCCGGCTTGGCCGCCTTCAGCTTGTCGTGGTCGAGCCCGAAGAAGCGGAAGTACTCGCGCACCGAGGGCACGTAGCTGCCCTGCATGCGCTCGGTCTGCAGGCGCAGCATCATCACGATGTCGCAGTCCTCGAGCCCCTTGCGCATGTCGAAGAAGGCCTCGACCCCGAGGCGCTCGATCTTCGACGGCAGCAGGGTCGGCGGCGCGATCACCCGGACCCGCGCGCCCAACGTCGTCAGCAGATAGATGTTCGAGCGCGCCACGCGGCTGTGCAGGACGTCGCCGCAGATCGCCACCAGCAGGCCCTTGAGCGCGCCGCGCCGGCGGCGGATCGTCAGCGCGTCCAGCAGCGCCTGGGTCGGGTGCTCGTGGCTGCCGTCGCCGGCGTTGATCACCGCGCAGTTGACCTTCTCGGAGAGCAGCTTGACCGCGCCCGAATCGGGATGGCGCACGATCAGTACGTCCGGGTGCATGGCGTTCAGGGTCATGGCCGTGTCGATCAGGGTCTCGCCCTTCTTGATCGACGACCAGGCGATCGACATGTTGATGACGTCGGCGCCCAGGCGCTTGGCGGCCAGCTCGAAGGAGGTTCGGGTGCGCGTCGAGCTCTCGAAGAACAGGTTGATGACCGTGCGCCCGCCGAGCACGTCCTGCTTCTTGTCGGCGCGCCGGTTGACCTCGACGTAGCCGTCGGCGAGGTCGAGCAGGACATCGATCTCGGCCACCGAAAGGCCCTCGATGCCGAGGAGGTGGCGATGCTGAAAGCCGAGGCTCTCGCGGGATTCCGACCGGGCGCTCATTAAAGCGGTCTTATGGCACCGGTCGCGGCGGCGCGCAAGGCGGACCGACCGTGACGTTCGGCAATGGCCGGCGAATATGCAGAATTATCTAGTAGTATTAATGGAAATTCCATAAACTCAAAGTTGCCTATACCGGACGAGGTGTGTTGACGCGTCATCGAGGCCGGATCGGCCCCGGGCGCCAGGAAATTCGACCGATACGTTCGGCGGGTGGTCAATATGATCGAACCTGACGGTGCACGCCCTCAAGTCTTCGCCTATTACAAGCGTTTGCAGCGGGTCAAGGAACACCTGGACACGCACCTGTCCGACAAGATCTCCCTGAAGACGGCCGCGGAGATCGCCGGACTGGAGGAGAAATACTTCTCCACCTTCTTCCATACCAAGACGGGCATCTGCTTTACCGAGTGGGTGACGCGGGTGCGGATTCACCGCGCTATGGAGATCATGAGAGCTCGAAATCACACCATAACGCAAGTTGCCCTCGCTGTGGGGTTCGAGGACCTCAGAACTTTCGAACGCGCATTCAAGAGATGCACGGGTCTGACGCCATGGGCTTTCAAACGGTCGGTCCGGCCGAGCTGAGCGGACAAAACGCAAATTCGGTCGGGTAATTCACGAAATTCGACGGATAACTCACACGCCGTGCCGAGCCGTGGAGAACCGGCAGGGTCTATCGTATCAGTCATCAAGCGCATCACCCATTTACGCAAGCCCCCATAGTTCCCCGTAGCGGAGCATATCAAACGCCGCCGCGGGGGCCGAGCAAACCGGAGAGGAGGGCCCTACAATGGCAGACGAAAAAATCAGAACCGAATGGAAGAGCGAGAAGCCGGTTCCGGATGAAGATTTCCTGAAAAAGGAATTCGAGGCCGAAGTCGCGACGCTGAGTAGCGCCTTGGCCAAGGGTCGCGAGCATTCCCAACGCTTGCACGGCAGCCGGGAGCACCTGATCAAGGCGAGCGGTCTCAATGATGGCCAGATCAAAAAGCTGGCCGACGATGCCAAGAGCGAGGCCAAGAAGGCGATGGATGTGGTCGAACGGGAACTCGCCAAGCCGGCCGTCGATATCGAGGCCCTGCACCAGCAGGATCTGGCGCTCGTCAAGCAGAACGCCGAACAGGCAGGCACGTCCGGCAATCCTTCCTGGTCAGGCCTGATCACGACCCCCGACAACGGCGGCTCGTGGTCCAGCGTGAACGGCGAAGCCGAAGAGGCGCCCAGCTCGGCCTGGAGCACGGTTACCGAGAAAATCGATCCGCGCTCTCAGGCCTATGGGGAGGGCTGGTTCGACGGCGACCACAGCACGATCCACGCCTATTTGACCTTCACATTCCGGCCACCGTCCTGGGGCTCCCTGCGTGTCTATGCCGCCCCCCGGTTCCACGGTTACTACCAGCTCTACTCCAATGACGAGTGGTACAACAGCGAATATGCCCGGGCCGAGCTGGATTCCTGGATCCAACTGCACCAGAGCTTCTGGCGACCCCGGGGTTACGCGCGCCGTTTCACCATGGGCGGTGACGAGCTGCATCCGACGCGCTACGGCCGCATCGACACGATCTACGGTCACAACTATTACACCAGTGTTGGCGCGACCGACCAGGTGACCATCCGTGTGGGGGCACGGCTCCACTCCTACGCACGGGCCGGCGGCAGCCTTTCTAGGTTGAACTTTCAGAGCGGCGACGCGAACTTCATCAACATCCCCTACGTCTATTGGTCTTTGCACCACTCGTGAGCCGCACCAGTTCGGCCAGGGCCGTTCGGGCGTCTTCCAACGGCGCTTCGGGCGGCCCTGGGGCCGCTCCCGCCGCCCCATACGATGGTTGTTGCTAGCGGTCGAGTATCAGACCACGCCCCGGCCCTTCAGGTCGGCGATCTCGGCCGGCTCCAGGCCGAGAAGCTCTTCGAGCACGTCTTCCGTGTGCTCGCCCATGCCGGGCGGCGGCGTGCGGTAGGTGACCGGCGTCTTCGAGTACTTGATCGGGTTGGCGATCAGGTCGACCTGGCCGCCCTGGACCGCGGCGAGCGGCATGGTCAGCTTCATCTCGCGGGCCTGCACCTGCGGGTCCTCGAAGACCTGGGCGATGTCGTTGACCGGGCTGGAGGGCACGCCCAGGCGGGCCAGGCCCTCGGCCCACTCGGCGCAGGTCTTCCCGCGGGTGAGCTCGGGCAAGAGGGCGTAGAGCGCCTCGCGGTTCATCACCCGGTCGGCGTTGGCCTTGAAGCGCGGGTCCTCGGCCAGCTCAGGCGCGCCGGCGAACTCGCAGAAGCGCTGGTACTGCCGGTCGTTGCCGACGGCCAGGATGAAATAGCCGTCCGAGGCCGGCAGCACCTTGTAGGGCACGATGTTGGGGTGCTCGTTGCCCAGGCGCCGGGGCACGACCCCCGAGGTCAGGTAGTTGAGCCCCTCGTTGATCAGCCAGGCGACCTGGGTGTCGAGCAGGGCGAGGTCGATGTACTGGCCCTCGCCGGTCTTGGTGCGGTGGTGCAGCGCGGCCAGGATGGCGGCGACCGCGTACATGCCGCACATCACATCGGCGATGCCGACGCCGACCTTCATCGGCTCGCCGTCCGGGTCGCCGGTGATGCTCATCATGCCGCCCAGGCCCTGGGCCAGGAAGTCGTAGCCGGCGCGCGGCGCATAGGGGCCCGTCTGGCCGAAGCCGGTGATCGAGCAGTAAATCAGGCCAGGGTTGTCGGCCTTCAAGTCGTCGTAGGCCAGGCCGTAGCGTGCCAATCCCCCCGTCTTGAAGTTCTCGACCAGGATGTCGCACTTGGCGATCAGCCGCTTGGCGAGCGCCTGGCCCTCGGGCTGCGCGATGTCGATCGTGACCGATCGCTTGTTGCGGTTGGACGACAGGAAATAGGCGCTGTAGGTCGTGTCGCGGCCGTCGGCGTCCTTGGCGAAGGGCGGGCCCCACTTGCGCGTGTCGTCGCCCTGGCCCGGGCGCTCGATCTTGATCACCTCGGCGCCCAGGTCGCCCAGGAGCTGGGTGCAGGTCGGCCCGGCGAGAATCCGGGTCAGGTCGAAGACGCGCAGGCCGTGAAGCGGTCCGGTCATTGAACGAGAGTCCCTGGTTGGTGCTGCGGACAGGCGGTTTTGGGCCGGGACGGGGCCGCCGTCAAGGGGCCGGTCCGCCGCGCCCCCGCTCGCGAAGCTGTGACCGCACGGCCCGGCCAGGACGACTATATCTTCTGTGCTGCAGCACCCCGGCGGGAGAGACGGATCAGGATGGAGCAGGCAAAACGACTGATGAAGCCCCTCGAGCGGGTTGCCATGGCCGTCGTGCTCGCCGCCTGGCCGCTCGGCGGCGGGCCGAGCGTGGCTCACGAGGCGGAGGAGTGGCCTATGCCCCAGGGCGGTTCCGTGGCCGGCGGGCCGGATGCGCCCTTTCCCTTCGAGATCGGTGGCCCTTTCCAACTCACCGACCACAGTGGCCGAGAGGTCAGCGACGAGGATTTCCGCGGCTCTTATCTGCTGGTCTTCTTCGGCTATACGAACTGCGAGCGGATCTGTCCGGTCGGCCTGAAGAACATGGTCGATGCGCTCGACCTTCTGGGCGCGCAGGGCGTCCGGGTGCAGCCGCTGCTGATCACCGTCGACCCGGCGCGCGACACCGCCGAGGTCCTGGCCGCCTACGTGCCGAAGATCCACCCGCGGCTGATCGGCCTGACCGGTACGTCGGAGCAGCTGGCGGCGGCGGCCAAGGCCTATCGGGTCGAGTCAGAGGAGGTAGGAATGTCGTGGAAGGGCGAGCCGGTCCTCGCGCATGGCTCCTACATCTATTTGATGGGACCGGACGGCCGTTTCGCCACGCTGCTGCCGCCGGTGCTCGACGCCGCCGCCATGGCCGAAACGATTCGCAAGTACCTCTAAGCGCTCATGCCATGAGGATCAGAAGCACCGGCAGGGTGAGCGCCGACAGGGCGACCTGCGTGGTGATGATGCTGGCCATCAGCTTGGCCTCGCCGCCCATCTGGCGGGCCAGGATATAGGCGCTGGGCGCGGTCGGTAGGCCATTGAACAGGACGGCGACGGCGGCCGCCGCGCCGGTCGCGCCGAAGATCCAGCAGCCCAGCGCGGTTAGCGCCGGCAGGACGGCGAGCTTGAGGACGCAGGCCAGGGCCAGGGTCCGGCCGCCCAGCCGCGCGGCGGCGAAGTCCAGGCCGGCACCGACGGCCAGCAGGCCGAGCGGCAGGGCGCCGCGGCCCAGCACCGTCAGCAGCGGGTCCACGACCGGCGGCAGCTCGAGGCCGGCGAGATTTATCGCGATGCCGAGGACACTGGCCAGGATCAAGGGGTTGAGCGCCAGTTGGCGCAGGACCTCAAGCGATTTGGGCCGGTCGCCCGTGCCGAGCCAAGCCAGGGCGGCGACCGAGAGCAGGTTGCCCAAGGGCACCAGCAGGGCGACCGCGACGGCGGCTGCGGCCAGGCCGGCCGCGCCGAGCACGCCGGCCGCGGCCGCCAGGCCGATGTAGGTGTTGAAGCGGATCGAGCCCTGGAACAGGCTGGTGAAGGCCGCCCGGCTGGGCGCCAGCCAGGGCCGCGCGGCCAGCAGGCCCGCCGCCATGGCCAGCACGGCGGCGGAGATCGCGCCGGCCATGGGCAGGACCTCGAGATCGCCGAACTGGGCCCTGGCCAGGGTAGTGACCAGCAGCGCCGGGAACAGCACGAAATAGGTCAGCCGCTCGGCGCCCTCCCAGAAAGCGGGGGTCAGGAACGCGGCGGCCTTCAGGCCGGTCCCCAGGAAGATCAGCAGAAAGACCGGCAGGATGGCGAGGACGACGTCGGGCATGTCGTGCGGGTAGCTAGCCTGCCGGCCGCGCGCGGCCAATCGCGTCGAGCGCGCCTTGCAGGATGTAGGCGGCTGCCATCTTGTCGACGACCTGGCCGCGGCGCTTGCGGCTCATGTCCGCCTCGTCGACCAGCAGGCGCTCGATGGCGGCGGTCGAAAGGCGCTCGTCCCAGAAGGCGATCGGCAGGGTGAACGCGGCCAGCTCGGCCAAATTGGCGGCGAACTGGCGCACCGACTGGCAGCGCGGGCCTTCGCTGCCGTCCATGTTGACCGGCAGGCCGAGCACCAGGCCGCCGACCCCGCGCTCGGCACAGAGCGCGGCCAGGGCCGCGGCGTCTTTCGTGAACTTGCTGCGCCGGATCGTCTCCACGGGTGAGGCCACCATGAGCCTCCGGTCGGAGATCGCCAGCCCGATGGTCTTCTCGCCCAGGTCGAGGCCGAGCAGGCGGGTGCCCGGATCTAGGTGGGAGAGCAGTTCTCCGAAGGGGACAGCGGTCATGCGGCCAAGACCTTGACGTGACCTTGCGCGCCGTAGGACAGCAACGCCTCGTCGCGGGTCACCAAGGTGGCGGCCAGGTCCATGGCCGTGGCGACCATCATCCGGTCCACCGGATCGGCGTGCAGGTCGCCCGGCAGATTGTGGCACAAGACCGCGATTTCCGGGGTCAAAAGGGCCAACTGGTAGCCCGGGACGGCCAGCGCCTCGGCGACCCAATCCCGTGCGTTGCCGCCCAGGTCTATGCGGCCCTTCGCGTCCAGCAATGCGACCTCCCAGACGGCGATGACCGGGATGATCAGCTCGTCCTGCCGCGCCGCGCGGGCCATTTCCTCCAGGGTTTCGGCTCGAACAGTCCGGCTGCCCAGAAGCGTCCAGAGCCAGACGTGGGTATCGAGGACGAGCAGCGTCAATCCTCCTTCATGGCCCAGTCGTCGAAGAACGGTCCGATGATGTCGCCGTGGATCGTCGCCGTGCCCTTCATCGCGCCAAAGAAGACCTTGCCTTTGGCTTGCATGGGCACGAGCCTGGCCACCGGCTTGCCGCGCTTCGTGACGACGAGCTCCTCGCCGGTCTCGGCGACCTCGTCCATCAGCTTCAGGCAGCGGGCCTTGAATTCTCCGGCCGGTATCTTGCGTGTCTTCGCCATCGCTATATGACCATGGTCATTAATTATGGTCATATATGATTCTTTCTATTCTCGATGTCAAGTCCACGTTCACCGCAGCAACTTGCGGGTGGCGGGGGCCGATGTTACTTTCCGCGCGTGTTTTCCGCGCAGAGCGTTCGACCGAATGTCCGGATCGCGGACGTTTGCGCACTTTCCAACGGATGGGACTGACGAAGCGATGGCGGTCGACAAGGATACCGTCGCGAAGATCGCGAAACTGGCGCGGATCCGGGTGAGCGAGGAGCAACAGGCGGCCCTGGCCGGCGAGCTCTCCAACATCCTCGGCTGGGTCGAGCAGCTGAACGAACTGGACACCGAGGGGGTCGCGCCCATGACTTCGGTGGTTGCGATGACGCCGACGCTGCGCGAAGACAAGGTCACCGACGGCCGGTGCCCCGACAAGATCCTGGCCAATGCGCCCGAGCCGGCGCACGGCTTCTTCACCGTGCCCAAAGTGGTCGAGTGATGGACGAACTGACCGGCCTCGACCTGAGCGCGGCCCGCGACCTACTGGCCAAGGGCGAGGTCTCCTCCAAGGAGCTGACCGAGGCACACGTCGCCGCCGTGGCGGCCGTACGCCCGCTGAACGCCTTCATCACCGAAACGCCGGACAAGGCGATCGAGATGGCCGAGGCCTCCGATGCGCGCCGCGCCAAGGGCGAGGCGGGCGTGATGGAGGGCCTGCCGATCGCGATCAAGGACCTCTACTGCACCGAGGGCGTGCTGACCACCGCCGGCTCGCACATCCTTGACGGCTTCCACCCGCCCTACGAATCGACCGTCACGGCCAAGCTGTGGCAGGCCGGCGCGGTGATGCTGGGCAAGACCAACATGGACGAGTTCGCCATGGGCTCGTCCAACATGACCAGCTACTACGGCGCGGTCGAGAACCCCTGGCGGCGGGCCGGCGACAACCGGCCGCTGGTGCCGGGCGGCTCTTCCGGCGGCTCGGGCGCGGCCGTCGCGGCGCGCGCGGCCCTGGGCGCGACCGGCACGGACACCGGCGGCTCGATCCGCCAGCCGGCCTCGTTCTGCGGCATTGTCGGCATGAAGCCGACCTATGGGCGCTGCTCGCGCTGGGGCCTAGTCGCCTTCGCCTCCTCGCTGGACCAGGCCGGGCCGATGACCCGCAGCGTACGCGATGCGGCGATCATGCTCACCGCCATGGCCGGCCACGATCCCAGGGACTCGACCAGCGTCGACCGGCCGGTGCCGGACTACGAGGCGGCGCTCGCTGGCGACGTCCGCGGCCTCAAGGTCGGCATCCCCAAGGAGTACCGCCTCGACGGCATGCCGGCCGAGATCGAGGCCCTGTGGCAGCAGGGCGTCGACTGGCTGAAGGCGGCCGGCGCCGAGGTCCACGACATCTCCCTGCCGCACACGCGCTACGCGCTGCCGACCTACTACATCGTCGCGCCGGCCGAGGCGTCCTCGAACCTGGCGCGCTACGACGGTGTGCGCTACGGCCTGCGGGTGCCCGGCGAGGACCTGACCGATATGTACGAGGCGACGCGCGGCGAGGGCTTCGGCGCCGAGGTCAAGCGCCGCGTGCTGATCGGCACCTACGTGCTCTCGGCCGGCTACTACGATGCCTACTACAACAAGGCGCGCCGGGTGCGCACGCTGATCCTCAAGGACTTCACCGACGCCTTCGAGACGGTCGACGTGGTCCTGACCCCGACCGCCCCTTCGGCCGCCTTCGCGATTGGCGAGAAAATGGACGATCCCATCGCGATGTACCTGAACGACGTCTTCACCGTGCCGGCCAGCATGGCGGGCCTGCCCGGCATCTCGGTGCCGGCGGGCCTCTCCGAGGACGGCCTGCCCCTCGGCCTGCAGCTGATCGGCCGCGCCTTCGACGAGGAGACGGTGTTCAGGGTGGCCGGCGCGCTGGAGAGCGCCGCCGGCTTCGACTCCGAGCCGCCGTTCATTGCCGGGAGGTGAAGGGCATGACGAGCCTGATCCAAGGCAAGACCGGCGAGTGGGAGGTGGTGATCGGGCTGGAGGTCCATGCCCAGGTGATCTCCGAGGCCAAGCTGTTCTCCGGCGCCGCCACCGCCTTCGGCGCCGAGCCGAACACGCAGGTCTCGCTGGTCGACGCGGCCATGCCGGGCATGCTGCCGGTGCTGAACCGCTTCGTGGTCGAGCAGGCGGTCAAGTCCGGGCTGGGCCTGAACGCCCGGATCAATCTGCACTCGGTCTTCGAGCGCAAGAACTTCTTCTACCCCGACCTGCCGCCGGGCTATCAGATCTCGCAGTATCTGGAGCCCATCGTCGGCAGGGGCACGATCGTCCTCGACCTGCCCGACGGCGCGACCCGCGACGTCGGCATCGAGCGCCTGCACATGGAGCAGGACGCAGGCAAGTCGCTGCACGACCAGCACCCGAGCCAGACCTACATCGACCTGAACCGGGCCGGCGTCACGCTGATGGAGATCGTCTCCAGCCCCGACATGCGCTCGCCGGAAGAGGCCGGGGCCTACGTGCGCAAGCTGCGCTCGATCCTACGCTACCTGGGCACCTGCGACGGCAATATGGAGGAGGGCTCGATGCGCTGCGACGTGAACGTCTCGGTGTGCCGTCCGGGCGAGCCCTTCGGCACCCGGACCGAGACCAAGAGATCGGA
>JAOUCL010000049.1 GCA_029859805.1 Rhodospirillales bacterium
GCCCTGCATTCGCACATGCCGAAGGGCTGAAACGGACTTTCGTGTCTGCCTACCCTCCGAGACCGGTCATCGTTCCGGCGAGGCGATCGACTCCGGGAACCGCTCCAGGGATCCGTGCTCTTGCTCTGAAAATACCGCTTGAGGTGATCGCCCCCCGTCCTAACTCTGTTGTTTCCGGGCGCGGTGCCGCGGCGATCGAACCGCCGTACGACTGCTGCTCGGAATTGCGTAATTGGGAGGAAAGAAATCGATGAAGAGGCTACTTTTGATTCTGGCGGCCGCGCTCATTCCGTCATCGGCATGGGCGGGCGAAGCGGTCGAATACACCGTCGGTAACGAGGCGTTCAAGGGCTACCGCGCGGCGGCATATGACGGCGCCTCGAAGGGGTTGGTCTTGATCATCCACGACTGGGACGGCCTGACCGACTACGAGGTCAAACGCGCCGAGATGCTGGCTGGAATGGGCTACGACGCGTTCGCCGTCGACCTTTACGGCAAGGGCAACCGGCCGGTGGAGACGGGCGCCAAGAAGGCCGAGACGGGCAAGCTGTACAAGGACCGCGCGCGCATGCGGGCGCTGATCCTCGGCGGCCTCGAGGAAGCCCGCAAGACCAGCACCGGCAAGGCCGTGGTGATGGGCTACTGCTTTGGCGGCGCGGCGACTCTCGAGCTTGCCCGCTCCGGCAAGGCCCGGGATATCGCCGGCTATGCGACTTTCCATGGTGGCTTGTCGACGCCGCAAAGTCAGAGCTACCCGAAAAGCACGGCGCCGCTGCTGATCGCGCATGGCGGTGCCGATTCGGCGATCACCATGGACGACGTCGCCGCACTGTCGAATGAGCTGGAAGCCGCCGGCGTTCCGTACGAGATCCAGGTCTACTCGGGCGCGCCGCACGCCTTCACCGTCTTCGGCTCCAACCGCTACCGCGAGACGGCGGACAAGCAATCCTGGGACGCGTTCAGCGCCTTTCTCAGAACAAATCTGGGAGGCTGATTCCGATCCAGCACGACCGAAGCGGCGGCGGTTCTCAGGAGCCGCCGCCGTGCTCAGCAGGTCGAGTGGAACAGGCCGGCGACGCGTTCGCTCTCGCGCAGCTCGTTGTAGCACCGGACCGCCTGCTCGCTCTGCAGCACGTGGACGGCAACGCCCCGGCCCTCGAGCAGCTCCAGGGTCTCGGGACAGACCTGCAGCCGCTCCAGGATGCCCTTCGACAACACCACCGACGTGGCGCCCCGCTCAAGGAGCTCCGCCACGTCGGCGGGCTGGATCCCGGGCTCGTGGCGGGTGCCGGTCTCGCGCCAGTCCCAGGCCCGCGCGCCGCCGGGAAACAGCTTGGCGTCCTTGAACGTCCCTTCGCCCTCGACCTCCAGGCGCCCCCAGGAGAGCCGCGCGATGCGCGGTGAAACGGTCTGCTCCGCCATGGTCGGCACCTCCGCAGCTACAGGGCGGTTCGTCTCCCCAGACTATCTAGTCATTCTTCTAGAGCCTGCCCAGTGCGAGTTCTGGCCCTGACCGCGCCCGCCGGGTAAGATCTGCCCAAAGTCGGCCGAAACAACAGCTAGCCGGGTGGTACTTGATGGTGCAGGAAGACCAGAGCGCGCTCAGAAAGACCGTTCTTCACGACTGGCACGCCGGCAGCGGCGCCAAGATGGTCGGGTTCGGCGGCTGGGACATGCCCGTCCAGTACAAGACCGGGACCATCCGGGAACATCTCGCCACCAGGCGGCACGCCGGCCTGTTCGACGTCTCCCACATGGGACGCTTCGCGTTCAGGGGGTCGGGCGCCGAGGGCTTCCTGTTGTCCACCCTGACCAACAACGCCAAGGCGCTCGCCGCGCATCAGGCCCAATACACCTTCATCGCCAACGAGGCCGGCGGCGCGGTCGACGACGCCTACCTCTACAAGCTGGCGGACGACGACTTCCTGCTGGTCGTCAACGCCGCCAACCGCGAAAAGGACTGGCGCTGGCTCGAGGGCCACAAGGGCGGCGCCGACCTGGAGATGGCCGACATCAGCGAGGACCTGGGGATGGTCTCGCTTCAGGGTCCGCATGCCTCGGCCATTCTGGAGCAGCTCGTCGACAAGGCGGAGCTGCCCGAGAACAAGCGGAACCGCCTGAGCCGGGCCACGGTGGAGGGGCACGAGGTGATCGTCGCGCGCACCGGCTACACCGGCGAGGCGGTCGGCTTCGAGCTGTTCCCGGAACAGGCCCAGACAGTGGCGCTTTGGGAAAAGCTCGTGGCGCTCGGGGCCGTCCCCGCGGGCCTGGGCGCCCGCGACTCGCTGCGCCTCGAGGCCGGCTTGCCGCTCTACGGCCACGAGCTGGGCGAGGACCCGGACGGCCGCGAGATCCCCATCTTCGCCAACGCCATGGCGGCCTTCGCCGTCCGGTCAACCGGCGACGACGACTACCTCGGCAAGGCGGCGCTCGACCGGCAGCGGGCGGAGTTCACGCGGATCAAGCGGGGCGAGCTCGACACCCCCGCCGAGGGGCGCGTGCTGACCCGCCTGGTCGAGCCGGTCGCCGTCTTCGCCGGCCAGCGGCCGCTCCGGGCGGGGTTCAAGGTCACGTACGAGGACGCGCCGGTCGGCGTCGTGACCTCGGGAACCAGCGTGCCCTACTCGCGCTTCTACGGAGAGGGCATCACCGCGGTGCCGAGCGACGAGCACGACCTGCGGCCGATCGGCCTGGCGCTGATCCGGTCGGACCTGCGCTACCGCACGGACCGGCCCGTCGTCCTTCAGGTGCTGGACGACAGGGGCAAGGCCATCGAGGCGGAGCTGGTCGAGAGGAACCTGTGGCCGACGGCGCCCTACACCAAGCCCTACACCGGGTTCCAGGCGCCCGTGAAGAAGGAGGGGATCGTGGTCAGCGAGGTCGCCGAGCTCGCGTCCGAGTTACGGCAGGACGCGGAGCGCAACACGAAATGGAGACGCGAGGACTGCATCAACCTCATTCCCTCGGAGCAGCCGACCTCGCGCTACGTCGACGCGCTCAGCACGGCCGACCCGGCCGGGCGCTACAACGAGCACAACCGCCTGAAGGCGCTCGGCCCCGGCGCGCCCGACGTGCGCTACTACAAGGGCACCGCCTTCATCATGGACAAGGAGGAGGAGCTCAAGGCCGCGCTGCGCGGCTTCTTCGGCTGCACCCAGGTCGAGCCCAGGGTGATCAGCGGCCAGATGGCCAACGACACGGTCTACGACGCCTTCAAGCAGTTCAAGAACCGGCGCGAAAGAGGCCGCGCGCCGGCCCTGATCGGCCGGGTCCTGGTGCACGACCTCAACAAGGGCGGGCACCTCAGCGCGCAGACCACCGGCGCCTTGAAGAACTACGTCGCCAACGACCCCGAGACCGGGCACCCCGCGGTCGAGCATTTCCCGATCCGCCGGGACAACCCGCACCGGATCGACGTCGAGGAAACCAAGCGCCTGATCGCGGACACGCGCCCGGAACTGCTGGTCTTCGGGCGCAGCGTCATCATCCACACGGAGCCGGTCCGCGAGATCGCCGAGTTCATCTTCGCCGAGTTCGGCCGGGACAACCCGCGGCGCCCCTTCATCCTGTACGACGGCGCCCATGTCCTCGGCCTGCTCGGCCCGCATTTCCAGGCCCCGCTCGAGGAGGGTGCGGACATCGTCACCGGCTCGACGCACAAGACCTTCTTCGGCCCGCAGCGCGGCGTCATCCTGAGCAACATCGAGCCCGGCTCCGCCTTCGAGGAGCTCTGGGGCTTCATCGAATCGCGCGCCTTTCCCGGCCACGTGAGCAACCACCACCTGGGCACCCTGCTGGGCCTCTTGGGCGCGACGTACGAGATGTTGCGCTTCAAGGACGACTATCCGAAGCAGGTGATCGAGAACGCCAAGGCCTTCGCCCGGGCCCTCAACGACCAAGGACTCGAGATCGAGGGCGACCCGGCCTGCGACTACACCGAGACCCACCAGATTCTGCTCCGGACCGCGCGCGCCAAGGGCGAGGTGATCGCCGACCGCCTCGAGGCGAACAACATCATCACGAATCCGCAGGCCTTCCACGACGATCCGAGCTTCGCCGCGGCCAGCGGCGTCAGGATGGGCGCGCAGGAGATGACCCGCTACGGCATGAAGCCGGACGATTTCCGCGCACTGGCCGGCCTCGTGGCGGAGATCCTAAGGGACGGCGAACAGAAGCCGGCGGGCTTCTGGCAAGACAGGGTGGCGTCGCTGCGGAGCGGGTTCACGGAGATGCGGTACTGCTTCTGACGGCGGCGGCGCAACCCCGTCACACGAGTTCCGCCTTGATCCTTTCGGCCAGCTCGCCGATCGCGGCCGTGTCGCCCGGCGTGATCTCCCAGTTCATGGCGAGCCCGTCTCCCGTCGCCCGCGGAATGACGTGCATGTGGAAGTGGAACACCGACTGCGCCGCGGCCTTGCCGTTGCATTGCAGAAGGTTGAGGCCCCCGGGCAGAAGCGTCGCGCGCACCGCCGTCGCGACCCGTCGCGCCGTGCGCGCGGTCGCCGAAATCGCGTCGTCGGCGACGGTGTAGAGATCCGAGAAGTGCTCCTTGGGGATGATCAGCGTATGGCCCGGCTGCACCGGGTTGATGTCCATGAAGGCGAGCGTCTCCTCGTCCTCGAACAGCTTGATGCAGGGTATCTCACCCGCGGCGATCTTGCAGAAGATACAGTCCGGATCACGCGCCATGGCCGGCCTCCCGATGGTTCAGCGGCGCATTGTTGCAGCGCGCGCATCACCCGGCAAGTCGGACGCTCTCCCCGCGCCCCGCCGGGCGCTCCGCGACCCCGTCGCTCTCGAAACGGATCTCGATGAATTCCGTCTCCTGCTTCCTGATCAAGTCGCCGCCGAAACCGGGGTTGAAACTCGTCCCGTCGTCGGGGCTCGTGTTCATGTACAGGACGAGGTAGACGGCCGTGCCTTCGGCCAGCAGATCGGCGTCGCCGTCCCGCGGCTCTATGGCCGGGACGAGCACGGCGCGAAAGTCGGCCGTCGAAGCGTTGAAGCGCTCGGCGACGATGTAGTTGTGTCCGAGTTGCCCCCGGTCCGGGTCGCCGGCGGTGAGCAGCGGACCCTTGCCGTGCCGTGCCATCGCCATGCCCGTGCCGCCGGCGAGGAACGGCGTCTCCTCGCGGTCTGCCTCGAAACCGACCATATCGAAGATCGCCGGGTCCTCGGAAATGGCGATCTGCAGGGCCGGGTATTCCGCATCGGGTGTCAGCCACATGGTCTCCGGAACGCGAATCTCGAAGGCACGCCGGTTCACGGTCGCCGAGTAGAGATCGATGCCGCGGGACGCGACCTCGATCGCGGTCATAGGTACGGCGGCGTTGTCCTGCACGAGCTGGACGCCCAGGTCCGCGGTGCGCAGGACCTGGCCGTCCGGTCCGCGAGCGGCCCAGATGGCCGCGGCCAGGGCGCCCACCACCAGCACGAGGAACGCGACTGTGGCCACAAGCTTCGGTGCCGTGCCTGAAGATTTCATAGGTCCCATGCCCCAGTCCCGCGCCGGTTCGAACGCTTCTGCGCCGCCACGTCGGGAAGCCCCCGAATACACCGGCAGCATAGAACGCTCGGCACATGGTCGCTCTGCGTTGCTTAAACGACAGTTAAGCCGCCCTGGACGGATTGCGGCGGCCCGCTCAGCGACCGATCAGACCCTCCGCTTCCAAGGCCGCGTAGAAGGCCTCGCGGGTCATGCCAGGCCGCACCGCGGGATGGTAGAGCAGTCCGAGCACCGCGAGGGCCTCGGCCCGCTCCGCCTCGCCGAGCGGCGCCTTGCGGAAGGCCAGGAGGTCCGTGTACATCAGGCCGGCGGTGAGCAGGAAACCGCGGAACAGACAGTCCCGCAGTGCCGCGGTGCCCAGGTCGTCGCGAGTCATGATCTGGGCACCGGTTATCACGTAGTCGCGCGCGATCAAGGGCACCGTCGGCTGGGCGTAGCAGCCGGCCGCCTTGGCGCGGGCCTGGTAGGCCTCGAGGCCCCTCAAGCCCCCCGGCGCCATCATGAACTCGAAGAACGCGCTGTTCACGCCGAGCGTGAAGTTGGGCCGGGCCTGGCCGTCGTCGCGGAGCCGCTCGATCGGCGGCAGCAGGTGGATCCGGTGCCGGCCCAGCGCCTTGCGGCCGAGAATCTCGGACACGATCTCCTCGACCAGCGCCCGCTCGTCCTCGCGGTAGAGGATCACGGCGATGTCCGAGTCCCACTTGGCGATCCGGTCGCCGATCAGATAGGTGTCGGACTCGGGCAGGAAGAGGTACTTTTCGATCGCCGCCCGGGTGACGGCAGGCCTATCCTCCGCCCGCCCGGCGGCGCCCGCCAGGACGCAAAGCGCGGCCGTCAGGCAGAGAACGGCGTTCGAGATTGCGGAGCGGCATGGCATGGGACGACACAACTTCGTTCGTCATGCAGGCACGGTCTCGTGAGAGTGTGCCACGGTCCCGCCCGCACGCGCAACCGGCGCCCCGCCCGGGCGGCGTGTCAGCCGAGTTCCCGCCCCGCGGCGATGAGATCGGCGAGCCGCCGGGTACGGACCGAGGCGATCAGCAGCATGTCGACGGACTGGCCTTCGACGGTGACCGGCAGGATCAGCCGCCGATAGAGGACCATCCGGTAGTCGTAGACCGCGCGCACCAGCTGATAGTGCGCCTCGCCGCTCGTCAGGGCGGTCAGGCAGGTGGTCAGCAGATGGTCGCGGTACCAGTCCGGCTGGATGCGCTCAACATAGCCGCCCTTCACGAAGCCGAAGCCGGGGTTGGCGATCTCCTCGCCGGTCAAGCGGATCTGGAGCGAGGGGACCGCGTCGCGCCGCCGCTCGATCAGGGCGAGGTGCGGCAGGACCGAGGGACAGAGTTCGGGGCGGAAGTCCGCGCGGCTCAGCCAGGGCCGGCCCTGGCGGGCGCCGTCCCAGTGATCGAAGAGCTGGCGCAGTTTCCTTTCGTCGATCTCGGCCGGATCGAGGTCGATCGACCCGATGCCGTCGGGATCCAGGACCTTTTCCAGCTCCGGATCGTGCGCCGGCCGATCCGGCTCCCGCTTGCTCGACGTAAAATAGTGAAGCTTCACTGCTCATATCGTTATAGATGTATTGTGTTAGTGCGGAAATATATCGCCTTTCATGGTGAATGCAATGGCGGTCTCGACGCGATTTTCATCCCTTCTCGGCCAACGCCGCCTGGGCCGCGGCCAGGCGCGCGATCGGCACCCGGTAGGGCGAGCAGGAGACGTAGTCCAGCCCGACGCTCTGGCAGAAGCGGATCGAGGCGGGGTCGCCGCCGTGCTCGCCGCAGATGCCGAGCTTGAGGCCGGGCCGGGCCGCGCGGCCGCGCTCGGCGCCGATGCGCACCAGCTCGCCGACACCCTCCACGTCGAGCGAGATGAAAGGGTCCTGCTTCAGGATGCCCTGCTGCTCGTAGATGCCCAGGAAGTTGGCCGAATCGTCCCGCGACAGGCCGAAGGTCGTCTGAGTCAGGTCGTTGGTGCCGAAGCTGAAGAATTCGGCTTGTTCCGCGATCTCGGCGGCGCGCAGCGCGGCGCGCGGCAGCTCGATCATGGTGCCGACCAGATAGCCGAGCTTCACGCCGCTCGCGGCCATGACCTCGTCGGCCACCCGGTCGACCAGGGCCTTGAGGACCTCGAGCTCCTCACGCACGGCGACCAGGGGAATCATGACCTCGGGCTCGACGGTCTCGCCGCCCTGCTTCGCGATCTCGGCCGCCGCCTCGAAGATGGCGCGCGCCTGCATCTCGTAGATTTCGGGATAGGTGATGCCCAGGCGGCAGCCGCGGTGGCCCAGCATGGGGTTGGATTCGTCCAGCTTGATCGCCCGGTCCCGCAGCTCGTCGAGCGGCACGCCGGCGGCCTCGGCGACATCGGCCAGCTCGGCCTCGCCGTGCGGCAGGAACTCGTTCAAGGGCGGGTCGAGCAGGCGGATGGTGACCGGCATGCCCTTCATGATCTGGAAGATCTCGAGGAAGTCCTGGCGCTGCATGGGCAGAATCTTGTCGAGCGCCTTGCGCCGCCCGCTCTCGGTGTTGGCCAGGATCATCTCGCGCACGGCGACGATACGCTCGGCCTCGAAGAACATGTGCTCGGTGCGGCACAGACCGATGCCCTCGGCGCCGAACTTGACCGCGGTGCGGGAGTCCAGCGGCGTGTCCGCGTTCGCCCGCACGCCCATGGTGCGCATGCGGTCGGCCCAGCCCATCAGCACGGCGAAGTCGCCGGACAGCTCGGGCTGTATGGTCGGCACCTCGCCCAGCATGACCTCGCCGGTGGCACCGTCGATCGTGATCAGGTCGCCCTCCTTCAGCTCCAGATCGCGCACCCGCATCACGCCGAGCTTGGGGTCGATCCTGAGCTCCCCCGCCCCGGCCACGCAGGCGCGGCCCATGCCGCGCGCCACGACAGCGGCGTGGCTGGTCATGCCGCCGCGGGTGGTCAGGATGCCCTTGGCGGCGTGCATGCCGTGGATGTCCTCGGGGCTGGTCTCGATCCGGCACAGAATGACCTTGGCGCCGGTGGCGGCGTCGGCCTCGGCCTTGTCGGCGGTGAACACGATCCGCCCCGCGGCGGCGCCCGGCGAGGCCGGCAGGCCGCGGGCAATCACTTGGCGCTCGGCCTCGGGGTCCAGGGTCGGGTGCAGCAGCTGGTCGAGCGAGCCGGGCTCGATCCGGCCGACCGCCTCCTCCTCGGTGATCAGGCCCTCCGCAACCATATCGACCGCGATCTTGATCGCCGCCGAGGCGGTGCGCTTGCCGCCGCGGGTCTGCAGCATGTAGAGCGTGCCGCGCTGCACGGTGAACTCTATGTCCTGCATGTCGCGGTAGTGGGTCTCGAGGCGCGCGCGGACTTCCATGAGCCGGTCGAAGACCTCGGGCATGACCTCTTCCATGGCCGGCAGTTTCGAGGCGTTGCGCTGCTTGCTTTTGAGCGTCAGGTGCTGCGGCGTGCGGATGCCGGCGACCACGTCCTCGCCCTGGGCATTGACCAGGTATTCGCCGTAGAACGCGTTCTCGCCGGTCGCCGGGTCGCGCGTGAAGGCCACGCCGGTCGCGCAGTCCTCGCCCATGTTGCCGAACACCATGGCCTGCACGCTGACCGCCGTGCCCCAGTCGCCCGGGATGTGGTGCAGCCGGCGGTAGGTGATGGCGCGCTGGTTCATCCACGAGCCGAAGACCGCGCCGATCGCCGCCCAGGCCTGCTCTTCGGGATCCTGCGGGAAGGGCCGGCCGGTATCGTCGAGCACCTTCTGCTTGTACTGGGCGATCACCTCCTGCCAGTCCTCGGCCGAGAGCTCGGTGTCGAGGCCGACGCCGCGGTCGTCCTTGTGCAGCTCGAGGATTTCCTCGAAATGGTGGTGGTCGACTCCCAGCACCACGTTGCCGAACATCTGGATGAAGCGCCGGTAACTGTCGTAGGCGAAACGCCGGTCGCCGGCGTGGCGGGCGAGGCCCTCGACCGTCGCGTCGTTGAGGCCCAGGTTCAAGACCGTGTCCATCATGCCCGGCATCGAGGCCCGCGAGCCGGAGCGCACCGAGACCAGCAGCGGATTGCCGGGATCGCCGAACTTGGCGCCGACCAGTTCCTCCATTCGGCCGAGCGCCGCGCTCACCTGCTTATCCAGGTCGTCCGGATAGCCCTTGTCGTGGGCGTAGTAGTAGGTGCAGACCTCCGTGGTGACGGTAAAGCCCGGCGGCACCGGCAAGCCGAGCGCCGACATCTCGGCCAGGTTCGCGCCCTTGCCGCCCAGCAGGTCCTTCATGTCGGCCCGGCCCTCGGCCTTGCCGTCTCCGAAGCCGTATACCCACTTGCTCATGGCCTTCCGATCGTCCTTCTTTCATTAACCTTCGATCTTGGAGAAGTCCGCGACCCGGCCCAGGGTGGCGCCGATCCGGGCCAGCAGGTTGAGCCGGTTCTCGCGCAACGCCGTATCCTCCGCATTCACGGTGACCTCGTCGAAAAACGCATCGACCGGCCGGCGCAGCCTGGCCAGGGCCATCATGGCGCCGGTGAAGTCTTCCCGGTCCAGCGCCGGGCCGGCGCTCTGGGCGGCCTCGTCCAGCGCCTCGTATAACGCGCCTTCCTCGGCCTGGACGAAGCGCCCGGCGTCGGACCCGCCGTTGTAGGCCGCTTTGTCCTTCTTGGACTCGATGCGCACGATGTTGGCGGCGCGCCGGTAGGCGGTCAGCAGGTTGGCGCCGTCCTCGCTGCCGAGGAAGTCCTCCAGCGCCCGCACCCGGTCCAGCAGCCGCACCAGGTCGTCCTCGCCGCCCAGCGCGAAGACCGCGGAGATCAGGTCGTGGCGCACGCCCTTCTCCCGCAGCGCCACTTTGAGCCGGTCGGCGAAGAAGGCGAGGAGGGGGGCGACGGCCGGCTCGCCGTCAAGGTGGCGGAAGTTCTGCTGTGCCGCCCGGAAGACTCTGGTCAACGGCAAGCGCAGCTGGTTCTCGACGATCAGGCGGATCACGCCGAGCGCGGCCCGGCGCAGCGCGTAGGGGTCCTTCGAACCGGTCGGCGTCTCGCCGATCGCGAACATGCCGACCAGGGTGTCGATCTTGTCGGCCAGGGCGACGGCGACCGAGACCGGGGCGCCGGGGCAGCGGTCGCTCGGCCCGAGCGGCGAATAGTGCTCGGCGATGGCCTCCCCCACCTCCGCATGTTCGCCGTCGTTCAGCGCATAGTACCGGCCCATGACACCCTGGAGTTCCGGAAACTCGCCGACCATGCCGGTCACAAGGTCGGCCTTGGCGAGCCGCGCCGCCGAGCGCACCCGGTCACGGTCGGCGCCCGGCACGTATTTCGCGATCTCGACGGCGAGCGTTTGCAGACGCGAGACCTTCTCGGCCAAGTCGCCGAGCTTGGCGTGGAACACGATCTCCTTTAGCGTCGGCACGCGCTCGGCCAGGGGCTCCTTGCGGTCCTGGTCCCAGAAGAAGCGGGCGTCGGCCAGGCGCGCGCGCAGCACCCGCTCGTTGCCGGCGACGATCGCCTCGCCGCCGTCGGCCGCCTCTGTGTTGGCGACCACGACGAAGCGGCCGGCTAGGCGACCCTCGTCGTCAAGGGTCGAGAAGTACTTCTGGTGATGGCGCATTGCGGTCGTCAGCACTTCGGCCGGCAGGTCCATGAAGGCCGCGTCGATGGAGCCGATCAGCGGCACCGGCCATTCCACAAGTCCGGCGACCTCGTCGAGCAGCGCCGGATCGTCCTTGACCGTCAGGCCTTCCGCCTCGGCGAGCTTCGCCGTCCCTGCCGCGATGATGGACTTGCGCTCGTCGCGGTCGAGGACGACCTTGGCCACGCGCAGCTTCTTCTCGTAGTCGGCGAAGGAAGTGACCGCGAAGGGCGCCGGCGCCAGGAAGCGGTGGCCGAGGGTGCGATTGCCGACGATTACCTCCGTGCCGCCGTCGGTCTCGAAGCGCCCGCCGAACGCCTGCCCGGCAAGAACCGCCAGGATCGAATGAAGCGGCCGCACCCAGCGGAAATCGCCGTCGGCCCAGCGCATGGATTTTGGCCAGGACAGGGCCTTTATGGCCTGCTGAGCGAGTTCCGGCAGGATCTCGGCCGTGGGTCGCCCCTCGACATGGCGGACCGCGAAGTAGAACGCGCCCTTTCCGGTCTCGCGCAATTCGGCCTGGTCGACCGACGCGAGGCCGTTGGCCTTGAGGAACCCCTGGATCGCCTGCTCGGGTGCGCCCACTTTCGGGCCTTTCTTTTCCTCGGTCACGTCAGGCTGCTTTGCGGGCAGGCCGTCGACCACGAGCGCGAGGCGGCGCGGCGTCGTAAAGGCCCGGGCTTCCGTATAGTCCAGCCCGGCGTCCGTCAACCGGTCCGTAACCAGGCGGCGCAGGTCCTCGCCGGCGCGCGCCTGCATGCGCGCCGGAATCTCCTCGGACAGGAGTTCGAGAAGAAGCTCAGCCATGGCGCCGGCCTCTTCGGAGCGAGTTGGCGATGAGCAAACAACGCGCCCTCACCCTCCCAACGCCTCGCGGCGCCGGGCCCCTCCCTCTCCCGGCGGGAGAGGGGAAAGCGAGCCATGCGGCTGTTTGTCCCTCGCTCCTCGGGAGAGGGTGGCGAGGCGCAGCCGAGCCGGGTGAGGGCGGGTTGGTCTCAGCCATGGCCCTAGGCCGCCCTCTCCTGGCTCGCGACCCAGGCCTCGCAGCAGGCCTTGGCCAGCTCGCGCACGCGGCCGATGTAGGCCTGGCGCTCGGTCACCGAGATCACGCCGCGCGCGTCCAGCAGGTTGAAGATGTGGCTGGCCTTCATGCACTGATCGTAAGCCGGCAGTGCGAGGGGCCGGTCCTGGGCGAGCAGCTGTTTGCACTCCTCGGCGGCGTCCTGGAAGTGGCGAAACAGCATCTCGGGGCTCGCGTGCTCGAAGTTATAGGCCGAGAACTCCCGCTCGGCCTGGAGAAATACGTCGCCGTAGGTCTTGCCGCCCTGTTTCTTGTCGATGCCGTCCCAGTCCAGGTCGTAGACGTTCTCGACCCCCTGCACGTACATGGCCAAGCGCTCCAGGCCATAAGTCAGCTCGACCGAGACCGGGTCGCAGTCGATGCCGCCGACCTGCTGGAAATAGGTGAACTGGGTCACCTCCATGCCGTCGCACCAGACCTCCCAGCCGAGGCCCCAGGCGCCCAGGGTCGGGCTCTCCCAGTCATCCTCGACGAAGCGGATGTCGTGGGCCAGCGGGTCGATACCGATCTCCTCGAGCGAGCCCAGGTAGAGCGCCTGGGAGTCCGGCGGCGACGGCTTCAGGATCACCTGGAACTGGTAATAGTGCTGCAGGCGGTTGGGGTTCTCGCCGTAGCGGCCGTCGGTCGGCCGGCGCGAGGGCTGCACGTAGGCGGCTCGCCAGGCCCCGGGGCCGAGCGCGCGCAGCGTGGTCGCCGGGTGGAAGGTGCCCGCCCCCACCTCCAGATCGTAGGGCTGCAGGACGACGCAGCCCTGGCGCGCCCAATAGTCCTGCAGCTTCAGGATCAAACGCTGAAAACAGGTGTCGGGATCGGCGGCCCGGGACTTGCCGGCGCCGGAGGGAGAGCTTGCAGGAGGCATGGAGCGACCGGTCGTTTTCGCACTGCACAAAACGCCGTGAGATTAGCCGCCGGGTCCGGGCGAATCAAGCGCCGGCGGGGGCGCGGTTACTCGGCCACTTCGATCAGGCTGTCGAGGACCGTCTCCGCGACGACGCGGTTGCGGCCCTGGCCCTTGGCGCAATAGAGGGCCTGGTCGGCGCGCTGCACCAAGGCGTCAAGCGGCTCGCCCAGCTGGAATTTAGCGACGCCGATCGAAACCGTCACGGTGCCGTAGCTCTTGGCCGTCTTCTTGTTTTGCACTTTTCGGGAGGCCAGGGATTTACGTATCTGCTCGGCCACTGTGCAGGCGTCCCTCAGGTCGGTCTGCGGCAGGATCACGACAAACTCCTCGCCGCCGAAGCGCGCCGGGGTGTCCCGGCCCTTGACCCCCTCCGTCAGCTTGCGGGCGACCACCCTCAGGACCTCGTCGCCGATCAGATGGCCGTAGGTGTCGTTGAACTTCTTGAAATGGTCGATATCGATCAGCAGCAGGCAAAGGTCCCCGCCCGACTCCATCACATCGGCCGCCGCCGCCCGGAGGGTCGCGTCGAAATACTTGCGGTTCGCGATGCCGGTCAGCGAGTCCGTCATGGCCTCGCGCCGGACCTCTTCCAGGTGCTGGCGGAGCTCGCCGATCTGCTGGGAAGACTGGCCCAGCCGGTTTTCCAGGGCCTCGCTCTTTTCGACGATCTGCCGGGTCTCGCTCAGGATCCCCCGAACCAAATCGGCGATATGCTCGGAATTGGGGACCTCGGCCAGCTTGCCCGAGAAACCGGCCAGTTTGTCGCCATAAGCGCTTTGGTCGCGGCCCGCCTCGCCGAGCTGCTCGAGGACCTCGGTAACCGCCGCCTGAACCCGCGCGCTGGTCTCTCGAATTTCGCGACCTTCCCCGTCGAAGCCGAAGTACTTGTCGTAGATCTCCTGATTGCGCTCGAGCGTGAACTCGACCTTGTTGCTGATCAGGACTTCCAGGGCCCGGGCCAGCTCGGGAACCTGGCCGGAATGATAGGCGTACCAAACCGTGAAGTTCGCCGGCGTGGCCGGGATCTCGCGCTCCGCCATCGATTTCCGCGCCGAATCGGCGTATTCCGCCGCCTGATCGATGGTTCCGGTCAGATCCATGGTGGTCCTCTTGCCCCGCCTAGAATTGGGCCGCTCGGCTGCACCGGCGCGAACAGGAGGCCGGCTCACAAAGGCGATGGAGCCGACAACCGGACAGCTTGGTTGGGTAAGACTAGATTGTAAAGATTAGTAAGATATTATCATAGACGCTTGAAGCATCTCCAGGGCCAACCTTTCCAGTCGCCCTATTTCCAGCACCTCGATACCCCGGGGGCCCGGCGATGCCTGACCTAGTAGGGGCAGTCAGAGCGTCCGCAGGTTCCCGCTGCGCGGGCGGCCACATAGATCCGGCAGACCGGGCATTGCACCATGTCCTCCGCCCCCTCGGCCGGGCTTTTGGCGCCGCCGGCGCCGCGCCGCGCGGCCCGTTTTGGCTTGCCGCCGCGGGCGGTCTCTTCGAGCTTCCTGGCCTCCTGCAGGCGCGACACCAGCTTGAAGCCGTACCAGACGGCGCCGACGATGGCGGCCAGCACGAGCAGTTTTTGCAGCGAGAAACCGAACATGAGGGTTTTTAGGGCGGCCCGTGGGACCGGTCAAGCCGGTGCCTGGGCGGGCCCTGCCGAATGGCAAACGCCGAGGGTTTCGCCGAAGGTCCCGGCATGTCGCTCCGCTGTCACACGGCTGTCATGGACGAATGGTACCCTCGCCACAGGTCCACAGGCAGAACGGTCTTTTTCGAGGTTGGCCCGGTGCGTGCGCTTCGAATGCGGGAAATCAGGAAAGGCCTTTCGCGATATCGGCCGGGGGCATTTGCGGCTCCTTTACCAATTTCTCCGACAATCGCGGGCCGCAAGCGGAAGACCCGTAACGGCAGCGCCTTGCCGTGCTTCCGCCAGGCCCGATGTTCGATTGGAGGTCCGATGACCGCCGATTCGCCCTCGAACCAGGACCCCAGCGCGAACGGTGAATCCGTGACCGCCCGGGATCTGATGGAGACCGTCCGCTCCGGGACACGTGCGCAACGCAAGGCCGTGGCGGAACAGGCCTCGATTTCCCCCGGCTTGGCGGAGGCGCTGGTCGAGACCGGCGACGCCGAGGTCATCGCCACCCTGCTGAGCAATCACTCGGCCGAGATCAGCGAGCGACTGCTCCTGAAATGCCTGGACCTCCTGCCCGACAGCGAACAGGTGCATCGGGCCATGGTTGGACGCGCCCGGGTTCCGGTGACGGTGGCTCAACGCCTCGTCACGCTCGCCTCCGGCCGACTGAGCGATGAAGTGATCGCCCGCCACGCGCTCCCGCCGGCCCCGGCGGGCGAGCACGCCGAGCTGGGGCGGAAACGTCCGCAATGGTGGTCCCACCACATGGCGGGTTACTTCAGATAGATCCGGCTTCCGGCCCCGGCATCGGGACAACGCCCATCCAGCCGCTGGCAAGGCGCCCGCAGATCCAAAACGGGTCGCCGGATCCGTTGGCCTGACCGCTGTGCCGGCCGGCCCTGCAAGCCCGCACGTGCATGCCTGCGAACAACATTACACTTGGATACATTTAATCTCTTGGCAAATCACTACACATAATTGTAAGATTTTTGCCACAGCATATCGCGCGATGGGCGAGTCTGGTGATGACCTTCTATTGGCGGCAAGGACGTGGCGGAGCAAGACTCCAGATGGCGCAGAAATTGCCCGTTTGGCAAGACCCTACCAACTACCTATTGGGCGGCGGCCAGGCGCAAATGCGACGTGCACGATCTAGGTCCGGGGAAGAGGGGAACGTTAATGTCTGAGGATTTCGCGCCCGCAGCCGGCAGGCTTGCGGCCATGACGCCGTTCGCGGCGCCAGAAGGCGGTCCAGCAAGATGACCTCAGCCACTTACACAAACCGCTACGAGATCAAGTACCTTGTCCACGCGCGCGCGCTGCCGGAGATCGAAAGAGGGCTGCGCGATTTCCTGGTCCCAGACCAAAACGGCGGCGATTTCAACGGGTATTTCAACTACTCGATCTACTTCGATTCGCCGGACTACTATTTCTACCGCGAGAAGCGCGAAGGCGACCTGGCACGCATCAAGCCGCGCATCCGGCTTTACCGGGCGTCTCCGGAAGCCGAGCCCGGTGCCGTTTTCCTAGAGCTCAAGGGGCGATACGACCGAATCGTTGCAAAGCGCCGCGCGCCGATCGGACTCGACCTTGCCGAGCGCCTGCTGTCCAACGGCCTGGCGGAGCCCGACGGTCCGGACATGGAGTCCTCGGCGGTCCGCGAGTTCAACTACCTGGCCCATCGCTTCCAGTTGGCCCCCTGCGTGACCGTCCTTTACCACCGGAAAGCCTTTTTCGGGGCCTTCTATCCCAACGTCCGGGTCACGTTCGACCGGGCGATCCAGTGCAGCAGGCAGACCACGCTGGGCAACCCGCACGACGCATTCCTCTATGCCCTGCCGGCGGACCAGCTGATCGTGGAATTGAAGTACAACGACAAGGTCCCGCGGATGCTGCTTCAGCGCTTCAACGCTCTGGGCATGCAACAGGAGACATTCTCCAAGTTCGCCATCTCGGTGGAACGGACGCATGACGAAATCCTCGCGCACAAGTATCTGGCCTGAAGGGCCTCGGCGCTATCGGGATCACGTTCTTCATTTGGTCGTAACGGCAAGTTTTGGGAGGCTGAAGCCGTGAACATCGTGAAAAGACAAGAGATGCGAATGGCCGCAACGGTCGCCTTGATCGTATTGGGTATCTGCGGCGCCGCGGGCCCGGCATGGTCCGAGGCGCAGAAAACCGATGCGGACACCCTGCGCGCGGTGACACTGTTGTTCCGCCACAGCATCGTCTCGCCCAAATACATCGCACCCAAGGCCAAGGCCGAGTGGCCCATGGGCTTGAGGCAGCTCACGGCCCTCGGCATCGTCGAGATGTACCAGACGGGCCAGGCGCTGCGGCACAAGTACGTCGACGAACTCGGCTTCATATCGGGCAGCTACATGCCCCGGGAAATCTACGTCCGCGCCAGCAACACGGACCGATCCCTGCAAAGCGCGCAGCTGCTCATGCTCGGGCTGTTCCCGCTCGGCACGGGGCCGGATCCGGCCGTCTACGACACCTCCCTGGAAGCGGCCCCGGCGCCCGGCCAAGCGTTCAATCCGGTGCCGGTTCACTCGGTGGCACTGGAAAACGACCGGGTGCTTCGCCCCTATACGGGGAAGGCGAACTGCAAGAAATACAAGAAGTTCGTGAAATCGCTCCCCAAAACGGAATTGTACCGAAAACAGGGTCGGAAATATCAGGATCTCCTGAATTTGGCGTCATCGGCCACGGGCATGTACGAGGGCGAAAAGGCCAGCAAGATCCTGTATTCGATCAACGAAATCTACGAAGTGCTCTCCGCCAGCGTTCAACACAACTTTCCGATTCCCCCGGAAATTTCCGACCAGCAACTCCAGATGATCAAGGAGCTGTCGGACTGGAACTATCACAACCAGTTCCTCGGGAAAGATATCGGCAAGCTGATGGGCGGCGGGTTCCTGGCCGAGCTGACTGCCAACTTCACGGCCGAAACGAAGGAAGATCCAAGGGCCCGCAAGTTCTCGCTCTACGCCGGCCACCAGAGGACCGTCCTGGGCGTCGAGGCCGCGCTGGGCATCGAGACGGCTCGGACCGAGGGACCGCTGTTCAGCGGGCGCGTCCCGCCACCGGCCACCTACTACGCCTTCGAGCTGCACGAGCCGACGAAGGGATCCTTCGAGGTGCGCCTGAAGTTCAATTCCCATGGCGAAGAGCAGGCCATATCGGTGCCCCGCTGCGGCGGGCCGGCCTGCACTTTCGAAACCTTTGCCAAGTTGACCGCGGAGATGGTTCCCTCGGACTGGCGGGCGGCCTGCAAGGGATAACGGGCGCGCCGTCGAACAAGGACGGCCGGACAAGGAAACGGAGCGCCCAACGATCGCTGGTGCTCCGTTTCTCCCTATGGGGCCTAGGGGCCCGCTGGGCGGTTCGGTCGGCTCAGGCCCGGCCCGGCCTCCCGGACCGGACCGGCGAAGCCGGCCGCCCGGTTCCGGCCGGCATGGACGCCGCCAACCGCCCCTTCACCCCCGCGAACGTCCGAACTTGTACCCGAGCAGGCCGAACAGTATGCCCACGATGGCCATTGCACCGGCGAGGAAGTAGGCGTGCCTCTCGATCTGCACGCCGGTACGCGACGGGTTCCACTCGACGATCATTCTGCCGTAGGGATCGCCTTCGACGCGGACGGGCATGACGAACCGTTGAAGCGGGAACTCATGCTCGATCATGGGCAGGATCTGTGCGGTCTGCGGGCCGACCGATTTGCTTTGGGACAAGAGTACCTTGCCATCTTCATCCGTGACGCGGATCGAATGGACGTCCGGGTCGGTCAGAATGACCTGCTCCAATGTGGTCTCGAGACGCGGCACGTCTTCGCTGATGATGTCCTCCGTCGATGCGGAGATCAGCAGCTCGATCCTCTTCTCGCTTTGATCTGCCATCATTGCGTTCAGAAAGCCGGACTCCTGACCTTTCATGATCAGGCCCGCAACAACCGCAACGACGACAACCGCCAGGAGGAAGCCCCAGAAGGGCAGCACCGAGAGCACGCCTCGTCCCGGGTGGCCGGCCAGTCTGACTTCAGTCATTTGAATGGTTCCTCTTCTCTTCGCCTTGGATCCCCGGAGGATCGGCCGGTCAGCCGATCCCCTCGAAGAATCGTTGATTGTCCCGGATCGCCTTGCGGACCCCGTCGAACTCCCGGTCGGTGACCGCCATGAAGCCGTTGGCCCGAAGCGCCTTGAGGGCCTTGGGGTCGTCGAGGCTGAGAAGGGCCTGGGTCAGGGCCTGCGCGATCCGGGACGACATGCCTTCGCGCGCGACCCAGGGCTTGGTCGGGGCCGGGAACTTGGCGATCGCGCGAATCTGCACGCCCTTCTTGACCAGCTTCTTGAAGGTCGACTCGGAGAGCGCCCCGGCGTCGAAGGTCCCGGCCGCTACGGCGCGGCCCACCTTGTCATGCCTGCCGAGGTACTCGTAGCGCGCCAAGCCGCGGGCCACGACGCCCGCGTCCACCAGCGCCTGCTGGGCGACATAGCGGCCAAGGGTCGAGCGCTTGTTGCCGAAGGCGAAGAGCCTGCCCCGGAGCTGATCGAGGCTCGTAATGTGGCTGTCGGCCTTGACGCAGATGATGCCATTGGTCTTCTTCGAGCCCTTCTTGTTCTCGATGGCCAGCAGCCGCAGTCCGGGCTTCTCGTTCTTGGCCAGGACGTAAGACGCCGGACCCAGCCGCATGAAGTCGAAGCGGCCCGACAGGAGCCCCGCCCGCCCCTCGAGATAGGTCTTGACCACGTCCAGCTTGATTTCGACCTCCTCGCCGAGCACCTCGGTGGCCGCCTTGGAGAGCGCTTTCAGGCTGGGGCGCATCTGTTTGACCATGGCCGAGGGCTTCTCCGACGTGTAGACGCCGAAGACCAAGGTGACCTTGGCATCGGCGGACGGAATACCCTGCAGCATGGAGAACAATACGAGGCCGCCCACCAACTTGGCAGCAAAACCGCAGAAGGTCCGCCGATTGGCCGGGTGGAGCCGCGAGTGGTTGTCGGCCGGGTCTTCGCACCGACCAAGGCAGAAGTCTGTTTTCATGATCTAAGCGTCCTCTGCAAAAGAATTGTAAGAGCGGGGGTGACAACAACACCAAATAATTAAGATTCGATTTCTAAACGTATCTAATTTAGCGCAATTGCCGTGGATTACTGCCGGGTCACGGGAACAACCGATACTTCCCAAGATTGCGCCGCCTGCCGGATCGGCGAGGCCGGCCGCGCGGGCCGGGTCCCCTGTATCGAAGGTCCCTGTTAACGGTGCGTTCGGCCGCTGAGCCTTTTCTGGGGTTAATTGAGTCAATATCAGGGACCTTTTCTATGAGTGGATAAACGGAAGTTTCGCTTCAACGGGTTGCCGCCCTGCGAGGAGGGGCGACTGGAGGATTCTCGACGTCGCACGGCGGGTCGACGACCAGTTCGGGCGGCAAGATGACCGTCACCGTCGTGCCAAGAGAGAGCTTGCTTTCGATCTGCATTTCGCCGCCGTGCAACTCGATCAAGGCCTTTGCGAGAGGAAGTCCCAAACCGGTCCCTTCGTGCTCCCGAGACAGAGGGTCTTCCACCTGACCGAAGGGTTCCAGCACGAGGTTCAGGTTGTGCTCAGCTATTCCGGCTCCCGTATCGCGCACCTGGAGCGTCACGCCGACCGCCGCGCGCCAGCGAGCCGAAACAGTGATATGCCCGTCGCTCGGCGTGAACTTGACGGCGTTCGAGAGGAGGTTGAGGAGAACCTGCCGGATCCGCCTCTTGTCGGCCATGAGATGCGGCAGATCCGGTTCCAAATCCTGGACGATCTCGGCCCGGTCCGAGCTGGCCGGAGTTTCAAGAAGCTCCAGTGCTTCGGCGATCAAGTCAGCCAGGCCGAACTCCTCGAATCCGAGGGTGACCTTGCCGGCCTCGATTCTCGACATATCCAGCAGGTTGTTGATCAACTCCAAAAGGCACTTGCCCGAAGAAACGATGTGATCCGCGTATTCCCGGTAGCGCGGATCGCCGAGCGGACCGTGAATCTCACTGCCCATGATTTCGGAGAAGCCGTTGATGACGTGGAGTGGACTGCGCAGTTCGTGGCTGATCACCGCCAAAAAGTCCGACTTCGCGCAGTTCGCCGCCTCCGCGGCTTCCTTGGCCGCTTGCAGCTCCACGGTGCGTCGTTGCTCTTCCACCAGGAATTCGCCCAGGGCATCGACCGATTGGTCGAGGTACCGCAGCTCGGTCGATGCGAAGGCCGGCAGGATAGTCCCCGCGTCGTAAGCGCCGTCTTCGAACGCGCGCAACCGGCTCGAGATCCGACGGATCGGCGCCACGGCCACCGCGCTTACGATGAGGTATGCAAAAGAGCCGAGCAGCCCGCAAATCGCAACGATGGCGAGCGCTATCAGGTAAGCGTGTTCATTGACCTTATGGTCGGCGCTGGTGGTGTCCCATCCGGCGACGATGGTCCCGAATTTCTCGCCCGCAAAGACCACGTGTCTTGCGAATCGCAAGGTCCGGTGGTCATTTTCGAAGAGTATGGGCGAATGATCGTGGCCTCTCGGAGAGGGCCGACTCCACGAAAACAGAACCTTGTCAGCCTCGTTGGCGATGTGTGCTGAATTGAAATTGGGATCCTGCGCGATCAGTTGGCTCATGGTCGTTTCGAGCCGCGGCAGGTCTTCGCTGATGATGTCGTCGAGCGAGGCCGAGACCAGCAGCTCGAATTTCTTTTCGTGCTCCTCCGCCATGACGGAGATCAGATGGTTTCGCTCCATATGACGTACGACCATCCCGGCGGCGGCTGCCACGATGACGGCCACTATCGCCAGCCCGGAAAAAAGCTGCGCGCCGAGCCTGAAGTGACGGCGCGTGGGGGCTCGATCTTGATTGGATGGATTCGAACCGACTTCGCTCATCGCTCGGTGGTCTGCTGGTGGTTCATTGGCCTGGCGCAAAGAAACGGGGATTCTCCTTGATGGCCTGGCGCGTGGCTCCGAAGTCGGAATCATCGCCGGCCAGGAAACCGTCGAAACGAAGCGCCTGCAGCGCGGAACGATCGCTCAGCCCCAGAAGCGCTTGGCGCAAGGCCAGCTTGACGCGCGCCGCCAAACCCTGGCGCGCCACCCAGGGCTTGGTCGCGGTCGCGTAAGTGGCGATAGCGCGGATGGGCACCCCCTGTTTGACCAACTTCGCGAAGACCGTTTCC
>JAOUCL010000260.1 GCA_029859805.1 Rhodospirillales bacterium
CTACGCCAGTCTGCCGCCGCTCAAGGACACCGCGGCAATGGCGCCGGAAAAAGCCGTCTCGCCCTATGACAAGGGCAAGGCCGCGGCCGCGGCCTGCGCGGGTTGTCATGGCGAGGACGGGAATAGCAAGACGCCCGGTACACCTAGCTTGGCAGGCCAGCAGCCGGGTTATTTTGTCACCGCCGTACGGGCCTACTTGGACGGGACACGAAGCATTTCCGGAAAAGAGATGTTGCGCGAGCTGAACAAGGTCGATTTGGAGAGCTTGGCACTGTACTACGCATCTCAGACCCCGGCGCGACGCGAGGCTCCCTCTCTAGGCGACCCCGCTGCCGGCGAGCCCCTGAGCGCCCGCTGCGGCGGCTGTCACGGTGCCCACGGCGTCAGCCACGATTCGGCAACGCCGAGCCTCGCCGGCCAGGATGCCCAGTACCTTGTCAGCGCGATCAAGGCCTACCGGGATCGGTCCCGCCGGCATGACGCCATGCTTGCCGACAACACCGATAAGGAGATCGCGGATATCGCGGCGTTCTA
Organism: Rhodospirillales bacterium; assembly: GCA_029859805.1. Classification (GTDB taxonomy): domain Bacteria; phylum Pseudomonadota; class Alphaproteobacteria; order Kiloniellales; family JAKSDN01; genus CAMYKD01. The sequence goes on from JAOUCL010000260.1 coordinate 535, forward strand.
CGCGGTTCAGGAATCCACTGCGGCGGAGTCTGCGCAGATGTCCGTGCAGGAGCTGGCCGGGAAGTGCGACCGTTGCCATGGGCCCGACGTGGAGAATCCCACGATGGCGATCCCGAAAATCGAAGGACAGGACAGAGATTATCTAATAAAGGCCCTGAGGGCGTACCACGACGGCAAGCGCGGCAGCTCCATGATGCACAGGATGAGTTTGCCCTACAGTGAAGCGATCATCGAGAGTGTCGCCTCGCACTATGCAAGCCAGCCTGCGCGGTAGGCCTTGACCCGGTGACCTTCCCCGGGCCGATCGCTCGGCCCGGGGCGTGCGATCATACTCCTGGCCGATCGAGGTCCTCATAGGTCGCCCTGGGCCAGCGCCTGTGCAGCCAGAGCCACTCTTGCGGCCGTTCGCCGATCCAGTCCTCCAGCAGGCGGTTGAGGGCGGCGGTCAGCGCCGCCACGTCGCGCTGCCGGTTGCCGGTCGCGGGCCGGGCGAGCGGCGGGTGGAAGGTTATGCGGAAACGGGCGGCCCCCAGGCGCTCGATGCGCGCCGGCACCAGCGGACAGTCGAGCGCCAGCGCGAGCTGCGCCGGGCCGGCCGCGGTCATCGCCGGGCGGCCGAAGAACTCCGCCTCGATACCGTCGTTCATCTTCTGGTCGGCCAGGATTCCCAGGGTGGCGCCACCCCGGAGCACGGCAATGGCCTGCTTCACGCCCTCGGCGCCCTTGGCGATGCGCCGGCCGCCGGCAACGCCGCGCAGGCGGTCCACCAGCGGCCGTACCAGAGGATTGTTCGGGATACGCGCGACGACCGCCAGATCGATACCGATGCGGCCGGCGACGACCGGCATGATCTCCCAGTTGGCCAGATGGCCCGAGACCAGGACGCCCGGCCGCACCTTCTCCTGCAGCGGCACCGAATCGTCCAGGTCGATCAGCTCGACCCGGTCCGAGCCGGGCGCCGCGATCCGGCCCAGGTGCGGGTATTCGCCGGCGGTGCGGCCCAGGTTGTCCCACATGCCGCGCACCACCGTCTCGATCTCCGTTTCGGACTTGCCGGGAAAGGCCAGGCGCAGGTTGACCCGCGCCCAGCGGGTGACCGGCAGGCGGGGTCCGAAGGTGCGCCCGAGCCAGCCGCCCAGGTTCGAGGCCGCGTCCACGGGCAGCAGGCCGAACAGGCCCAGCCCGAGAACCAGACCGAGCGCCTCGAGCGGATAGCCCACCGTGCGGCGAAACAGCTTCCTGTACGCCGGCTCAGCCATGAGACGGCAGCCGCGCCAGCAGGCGGTCGAGGGCCTTCGGGTCGCGCCAGGCGACCTCGACCGGCAGCACCTCGACGTGTTTCGCCAGGTCGGCGGGCAGCCGCACCCGGTCCTTCTCCGTCGTTACCGGCAGGGCGCCCAGCGCCCGGGCGCGCTCGACCAGGGCCTCGATCTCGGCCGGCCGATAGGGGTGATGGTCCGGGAAGGAGCGAGTTTCCGCCAGCTCCACCCCGGCGTTTTCCAGCGTCGCGAAGAACTTTTCGGGCCGGCCGATCCCGGCGAAGGCGAGGACTTTTCGGCCGGCGAGGTCCGGCGCGTCCGGCGACGGGACCAGATCCGCCTCCAGGATAGGCAGGCCCACGCCCATGCGGCGGGCAATATCCTTGCGGTCCTCGCCGAGAATCACGACCGCATCGGCGCGGGCCAGGCCGCGCGCGAGGGTTTCGCGCAGCGGGCCGGCCGGCATGACCTTTTCGTTACCGAGGCCGTAGGCGCCGTCGATCACCAGGAGCGCGAGGTCCTTCTCGATCGACGGGTTCTGGAAGCCGTCGTCCATCACGATCACGCCGGGGCCTTGGCCGGGACCGTCGCCGGGGGCGTCACGAGCGATGGCGCGCGCGCCGGCGGCCCGGTCGCGGGCCAGCCAGGTCGGCGCGTCCGCCGCCAGCAGCAGGGCCTCGTCGCCGACCTCGAGGGCGCCGTGGCGCGCCGGGTCGACCCTGAGCGGCCCGGCGGCCCGGCCGCCATAGCCGCGGGTCAGGAACCGCACGGGCGTGCCGTTTGCCGCGAGACGCCGGGCCAAAGCGCGCGCCACCGGCGTCTTGCCCGCGCCGCCGGCCACCAGGTTGCCGACGCAGACGACCGGCAGGCCGCAGGCGACCGGCCTCGCGAGGGCGCGGCGCAGGCCGCCCGCCAGATCGACGGCCGCGCCGAACGGGGCCAGGACCCGCGCCAGGGCGCCCGGCTCGGACCAGAAGTCAGGCGCCCGCATGACCGACGGTCTCCGGCGCCGGGGCGGGCTCTACCGCGGTCTGGCCGCAACGCCGATCGGCCTCGGCCGTCAGCGCGTTCAAGCTTTCCTCAAGCAGCAGGCGCAGACGCTCCAGCTCCGCGTCGTCGGCCTGGCGCGGCACCGCGATCGGCTCGCTCCAGAGCACCACGCCGCGCGAGAACGGCAACGCCAGGCAGAAGCGGTCCCAGGACCCGAGCAGCCGCCGCCGGCTGACCGCGCCGGTCACCGCCAGGAGCGGCGCGCCGCTCAGCTGTGCCGCCTTGATCGCCCCACCCTTGGCCCGCATGTTCGGCCCGCGCGGCCCGTCGGGCGTGATCGCGACCACGGCGCCGTCCCTGACCAGTTGGGCGATGCGGCGCAGCGCCTCGGCGCCACCGCGCTTGCTGGAGCCCTCGACCGTGGCGACGCCGAATTGCGCGATGCCGCGCGAGATCAAGAGGCCGTCGCGGTGTCCCGAGACCAGGACATGAACCGGCTGTCCCGGCGGCTTGGCGGCCAGCATCATGGCCAGGCGGCCGTGCCAGAAGCAGCCGATGAAGGGCTGCTGTCCCGAGATGTAGTCCCGGCTCGAAGCCGGGCCCTCGACGCTCCAGCGGGTCGTGCGATGGACCAGGCGGATATAGCCGGCCGCCGCCCAGGCGAGCGCCGCCTGCAGGGCGCCGAAATCCAGGAGGCGCTTTCTAAGGTTCATAAGGCGCGGGCGCGCGCGCCCGCTGCGGCGGCGGCGTCCTCTTCAGGAAGCTCCTGCCCGGCGAACTGCAGGGCGTGGAACCGCGCGTAGCTGCCGCCGCGCGCCAGCAGTTCGGCGTGGCTGCCCTGTTCGGTCACGCGGCCCTCTTCGATCACGCAGATCACGTCCGCGTCGACCACCGTCGACAGGCGGTGGGCGATGACCAGCGTCGTGCGCCCGGCCATCAGGCTTTCCAGCGCGCGCTGCACCTGGCGCTCGGAGTCCGTGTCGAGCGACGAGGTCGCCTCGTCGAGCAGCAGGATCGGCGCGCTCTTCAGCATGGCCCGGGCGATCGCGATGCGCTGGCGTTCGCCGCCGGAAACCCTGGCGCCCCGCGGCCCGACCAGGGTGTCGTAACCCGCGGGCAGTGCGGCTATGAAGTCGTGGGCGCCGGCGTGGCGGGCCGCCTCCTCGATCTCCTCCTGGCCGGCTTCGGGCCGGCCGTAGGCGATGTTGGCGCCCACGCTGTCGTCGAACAGCAGGATCTCCTGGCTGACCAGGGCGATGGAGCCGCGCAGGCTCTCGAAGGTGACCTCGCGCAGGTCCTGGCCGTCGATGGTGACCCGGCCCCGGTCCGGGTCGTAGAAGCGCGGGATCAGGTTGAGCAGGGTCGACTTGCCGGCGCCCGAGGGGCCGACCAGGGCCAGGGTGGTGCCGGCCGGCACCGCCAGGTCGATGCCGTGCAGGGCCGACTTGCCCTCGCCGTAGGCGAAGGCGACGCCTTGGAATTCGATCGCGCCGCCGGCCACCTGCAGCGCGCGGGCGCCGGGCGCCTCGCGGATTTCGGGCTCCCGGTCCATCAGCGCGAAGACCCGCTGGGCGGCGGCCAGCGCCTCCTGCAGGTTGGCGTTGAGCCTGGCCAGGCGCTTGACCGGTTCGTAAGCGAGCAGCAGGGCGAAGATGAAGGCGAAGAAGGAGCCCGGCTCCTTGACCCCGCCGATCACCTGCTGGCCGCCGTAGACGATGACGGCGACGATCGCCAGCCCGCCCAGCAGCTCCATGATCGGATGCAGGGCGCCGCGCGTCCTGGCGCCCTTGAGGTTGAGCCGGAAGACCTCGTCGATGGCCTGTCGGGCGCGACCGGTCTCGTAGGCCTCCATGCCGTAGGCCTTGACGTGGCGGAAGCCCTGGAAGGTCTCGTCCAGCAGGGTGGTCAGGCGTCCGATCTGCGCCTGCGTGCTGCCCGAGACCCGGCGCATGCGCGCGCCGATGCGCACGATCGGCAGGATCGCGGCCGGGAAGGCGAAGGATGCGATCAGCGCCAGAAGCCAGTCCTCGTAGACCATCACGCCGGCCAGGGCTGCGGCGGTCAGCGCGTCCTTGCCCAGGCCGGTGAACGTGTTCGACACCGCGCCGCGCAGCAGATTGACGTCGTTGATGAAGCGGGCGATCAGCTTGCCCGGCGCGTGCTCGTGGAAGAATGCCAGGTCCGCCCCCATCAGGCGCCGGAACAGGTCGTACTGCAGCTCGGCGACGATGCGCAGGCCGACGAAGCTCATCAGGACCGCCTGGCCATAGGCGGCGAGGCCCTTGGCGACGAAGACGGCGAGCGCGATCAACGCGATGGGCCACAGCATCGCGGCCTCCCTGGCGACGAAGATGTCGTCGATGATCGGCTTGATCAGCTGCGTGAACCCGGCGGTGCACAGCGCGACGACGGCCATGCAGACCAGGGCCGCGGCGATGCGCCCCAGATGCGGCCGGACATAGGCGCCGAGCAGCCGCGCGACCAGCACCCGTGTCGTCGCGTCGAGGCGGAGCCGTTCCGCCCTCTTGCTGTCTTCGGACAAGCGCGTTTCCTGCCTTTGCCGAGCCGGCCCGGACCATACCACGCCGGCTTTGCCGGTACCAAGGCCGCGCGCGCTCACGGGCCGGCCTCTCAGGAATCGTCGGGCGGGCGGCTTTGCCCTAGACTGCCGATATGAGCGAGCTTTCCGCCGCGGAGCGGACCGGCGATGCGGTGCCGCGCCGCCTGCTGATCATCTACAACCCCACCGCCGGGCAGCGGCGGCGGCGGCGCTTCGAGGCCGTGCTGGCCGCTTTGCGGGCGCAGGGCTGCCGCCTGGATCTGCGCCAGACCGCCGGGCCCGGCGACGCGGAGGCCATGGCGCGGGCGGCGGACCCCGGGGCCGCGGACCTGATCGTCGCGGCGGGCGGCGACGGCACGGTCAACGAGGTGGTCAACGGCTTGGCCGGCGGCGGCGGCCCGGGTGGCGGCCTGCCGCTCGCCGTGCTGCCGCTGGGCACCGCCAACGTCCTGGCGGCGGAAATCGGCCTCGCTATGGATCCGGCGGCGCTGGCCCGGACGATCGCCGAGGGACCGGCGCGGCCGATCGCCCTGGGGCAGGCGAACGGCCGGCTGTTCAGCGTCATGCTCGGGGTCGGCTTCGACGCGCAAGTCGTGGACCGCGTGGACCAGGGCCTGAAGCGGCGGGTCGGCAAGGGCGCCTATCTCTGGGAGGCGGCCCGCTTGCTGCGGCGCTTCGATTTCCCCGAGTATCGCGTGAGTCTCGATGGCGTGAGCCATTCGGCGGCTTCGGTGATCGTCGCCAAGGGGCATTTCTATGGCGGGCGTTTCGTCTGTGCCCCCGAGGCGCGGCTCGAAGAACCCCTGTTCCAGGTCTGCCTGTTCGCCCGCCCCGGCGCCTGGAACGCGCTGCGCTATGCGGCTGCGCTCGGCCTCGGGCGGCTGGGGCGCCTGCCCGACTACCGGGTGCTGCCGGCGCGCGAGGTGCGGATCGAGGGGCCCGAGGGCGACCCGGCGCAGGGCGACGGTGACATCATCGCCCGCCTGCCGGTCTCGGTCCGCGTGCTGCCGAAGGCGCTGAAAATCGTGATGCCGCCAGCCGCGCTGCCGCAAGTTCGGTGACCGGCCCGGCTCAGAGCCCGACCCAGAAAGAGCAAAAGCGACTCAATGCGTTAGCTATATCACGCGATGGATCGTCATGGCCGGACTTGATCCGGCCATCCAGGATTTGCCGGCCGCAGATACTGTTTTGGATCGCCGGGTCAAGCCCGGCGATGACAAGGGGGGTTTGTTAACTCATTGATATTACGCGCTTCATTTTGGGTCGGACTCTCAGGCGCCGGCCACGGTCATGCCCTCGACCCGGAGGGTCGGGGCGTTGGTGCCGTAGCGGAACTCCAGATCCTTGGCCGGCGTCACTTCGGGGAACATGTCCTTCAGGTTGCCGGCGACGGTCATCTCGCTGACCGGATAGGCGAGTTCGCCGTTCTCGATCCAGAAGCCGGCCGCGCCGCGGCTGTAGTCGCCGGTCACGCCGTTGACCCCCATGCCCATCATCTCGGTGACGTAGAACCCCTCCTTGATGTCGGCCATCAGCTCGGCGGGGCTGAGCGGCCCCGGCTCCATATAGAGGTTCGTGGTCGCGGGCCCCGGCGGCGAGGAGGTACCCCGCGCGGCCCGGCCGACGGTCTTCAGGCCGAGCTGGCGGGCCGAGGCCAGGTCGAGGATCCAGGTGGTGAGCTGTCCGTCCGCGACGATGTCGAGCCGCCCGTTTGCGACCCCCTCGCCGTCGAAGGGCTTGGAGCGCAATCCGCGCGGGCGGT
>JAOUCL010000261.1 GCA_029859805.1 Rhodospirillales bacterium
CAAAGCCCCCAAGATTACTGCGATGGACCGCCACCTTGCGTCCCTGCACGCCCTGGTCGGTGGCGCCATGAAGGAGAGCCCGTATTCCCACGCCTTGACCCGGGCGATGGAACCCAATCTCGTCATTTCCCTGAGCGACTTGCTGCAGCGGCGTGTTCTAAGGCGGGCAATTCGCCGGTTGCGGCGGGTGCTGAAACATACGCACGCGTCGATCACGCTCCATTTGGATAGCCATCAAACCACACAGTTGAAGAAAATCGAGCACTTGCTGGATCGGCTAGCACGCTACGGGGATCGGGTTTTCGTTGTCGTGGACGACAACTTGTGGGGACTCGTCACAGTCGACTCTTCGGTGTTCAACCTGGTTATGGCGCGCTCGCACGAGTGAGTCTCGCCAGCACGCGTGCAATACATCTCCTGCGTTAGCGTAGGTCCGGATGTGGCTAAGACACCCTAACCGAGGGGCGCAGTTGGACGACCGGTTTGTGATCTCAAAGCCGGCATTTGCGCCCCTGACCGGGTGGCCTAAACGGGCCGATTCGAGCCATTTGGATTTCCAACCGAGACACCGCCGGAATTGCATGGCCGATCGGGCGGCGCAGCCTTCAGCCGCCGGGCTTTGCCCCCCGGTAGCCCGTCGCCGCGACGTAGAGCTCGGCGGAGTCCTTGCGGCTGGCCGGCGGCTTGATGTGGCGCACCTTGGCGAAGTCCTGCTTCAGGCGGTCGAGCAGGTCGCGCTCCGCACCACCCTGGAGCACCTTGGCGAGGAAGGCGCCGCCCGGGGCCAGGACCTCCTCGGCGAAGGCGAGCGCCGCCTCGGCCAGCGCCATGACCCGCAGGTGGTCGGTCCCGGCATGGCCGGTCGCCGCCGCCGCCATGTCCGAGAGCACAAGGTCGGCCGGCCCGCCCAGGGCCTGCTTCAGACGCGCGGGCGCGTCTTCGTCGAGGAAATCGCCTTCGAGGAAGACCGCCCCGGCCAGCGGTTCGATCTCGGCCAGGTCGATGCCGATCACGCGCGCCTCGGGGCCGCAGCGCTCTACGGCGACCTGGCTCCAGCCGCCCGGCGCGGCGCCCAGATCGACCACGCGGGCGCCGGGCTTCAGAAGACCCAGCTTGTCGTCGATCTGCAGCAACTTGAAGGCCGCGCGCGAGCGGTAGCCGCGCTCCTGTGCTTCGCGCACGTAGGGGTCGTTGAGCTGGCGCCGGAGCCAGCGCGTGGACGAATTCGAGCGCCGTTTGGCGGTCTCGACCCGGACGCTCAGGCCACGGCCCCGGGGCGTGGCGGTCCGGCCGCGCCGCCTACCCCGCCCGTCGCCCCGGCCGGCACCGCTCACCCGCCGCCGCCCGTCGCGCAGGGACTGCAGGGGGCGCACCCCTGCATCAGATTGAACAGGATGCCTTCGCGTAGGCCCCGGTCGGCGACGCGCAGCCGGCCGACGGGCCAGGTCCGGCAGATCGCCTCCAGAATCGCGCAGCCGGCGACCACGAGGTCGGCGCGCTCCCGCCCGACGCAGGGCTGTGCGGCCCTTTCGTGGTGGGTCATACGCGACAGGCGCCGGCACAGCGCGCGCACCGTGCCGAGCCGCAGATAGGTGCCGTCGACCCGGGTCCGGTCGTAGCGCCGCAGCCGCTTGTGGACGCCGGCCAGGGTCGTCGCCGTGCCCGAGGTCCCGAGCATCTGCATCTGGCTGCGCGCGGCCAGGTCCGCCAGGCCGTGCCGGGCCTCGAAGGGTGCCAGCGCCGCCCTCACCTCGGCGACCATCCTGCGATAGGTCTCGGCCGGGACCTCCCGGCCGCCGAAGGCTTCGGACAGGGTGACGACGCCGATCGGCACCGAGTGCCAGCCGCGCAACGCGGGGGCCGGCCGGCGAACCGCGTCGCCGCTCCCGGAGAGCTCGAGCCAGCTCAACTCCGTGCTGCCGCCGCCGATGTCGAAGATCAGCGCGTGGCGCCGGCGCGGGTCGAGTAGCGGCGCACAACCGGCATGCGCCAGATTCGCCTCCTCGCTGTTGGAGATGATCTCCAGCTCGAGTCCGGTCTCCTCGCGCACCCGCTCCAGGAAAGGTCGGCCGTTGGCGGCTCGCCGGCAGGCCTCGGTGGCCACCGCTCGCAGGCGGGTGACCCGGCGTCGGCGCATCTTGCTCGCGCAGGCGGCCAGCGCGGCGAGGCTCCGCGTCATGGCCGCCTCCGACAGCCGTCCGCTCGCCGACAGGCCCTCGCCCAAGCGCACGATGCGCGAATAGGCGTCGATCACGCGGAACCCACCAGTGGCCGGGCGCGCCACCAGCAGACGGCAGTTGTTGGTGCCCAGATCGAGCGCCGCATAGACCTCGCCCCGCGTCGCGCCGGCCTGCGGGCCGGGTCGCGCGTCCTGCAGCCGGTCGTCGCCGACAACCGCCAAGCACACCCCCATTCTTTCGCGTTTCGGCCGGTCTTTGCCCGGGGCGCAGGCCGACCCCATTTTCTTGTGTCCTATATTAGACTGAGAGATCGCCCTACGACCAGAGGGCAAAAAAGTACCGCCCCCGAGCGCGCGGGGGCGGATGTCCGCGGAGTTCAGGGTGCGAGGCAGCGACGCGCCGCCGGCCGGACGCTCAGCCAGCCGGCCGTCGACCTCCTGTCACGGCACCGCGCGCCTACTGAATCTGCCAGGCCGGGGGAACAGGGGTGACCGCCTGATTGGCGGTCACCGTAAAGCCGTCCATCAACCAGAGTCGGTTGGCGCCGGTGGTCGTGTGGCGCCACTGGATATCATACTTCCCGCCACCGTCGTAGTCGCCGAGCCGGGTTACCAACCAGCTCATGGACGCCGCCCCGATTCCCTGGTTGGCGAGCACCGTGGCCCCGTCCATCTGCCACATGCGCGTGGCGCCGTTGGCCGTGTTGCGCCACAGGATGTCGGCCCTGCTGTCCCCGTCGAAGTCGCCCAAGCCTTCCATGGCCCAGGACAGGGGGATCGCACCGAGCGACTGGTTGCTGAGCACCGTGGCGCCGTCCATCTGCCACATCCGCGTGGCCCCGTTGGCCGTGTTGCGCCACAGGACGTCGGCCTTGTCATCGAGACCGAAGTCGCCAAGGCCCTCGACGACCCAGGCCACGGGGACCGGGCTGACCGGCAGGTTGGCGGCCACCGTAAAGCCGTTCATCAGCCAGAGCAGGTTGGCACCGTTGCCGGTGTTGCGCCACAGGATGTCGGCTTTGGTATCGGCGTCGAAGTCGCCCAGCCCCGCCGCGGCCCAGGTGGTCGGCACCGCGCCGATGCCCTGGGCGCCCACCAACGAGGTTCCGTCCATCCGCCAGATCCACGTGCTGCCGGTGTTGATGTTGCGCCACAGGATATCGGCCTTGGTGTCGCCGTCGAAATCGCCCAGCCCCTCCACGACCCAGAACGTCGGCAGCGCGCCCAGCCCCTGGTTGGAGAGCACGGTCGCCCCGTCCATCAGCCAGATCCGGATGCTGCCGGTGGTCGTGTTGCGCCATAGGATGTCGGTGTGCGTGTCGCCGTCGAAATCGGCCACGAAGATGCCGGGCAGCGAGCCGGGATCGGTCGGATCCGTGCCGGCCAAGAACTCTTCCAGGTTCGTGAAGCCGTCGCTGTCATTATCGAGCACGGCATCGGCGGCATCGAAAGGATCCAGGCCGAAGTCGGTCTCCCATGTGTCCGTCATGCCGTCGTTGTCGTCGTCGAGGTCCGCGACGTCGCCGATGCCATCACCGTCGTTGTCGCCGTGTTCGGCCGGATCCAGCGGAAAGGCGTCCAGGTAGTCGGCGTAGCCGTCGCCGTCGCTGTCCACGGTCGAGAGAAATCCGGGCAGCAGGGCGAAGTTGGCCGAGGCGGACCCGCCCAGCGGCGAGGACTGCCCCACGGTGCCGAGCAGGTTGAAGCTGCCCGAGGCCGCGCGTCCGCCGCCCGAGGCGAAGACCTGGCTCTGGATCGCGAAATTGGCACTCGAGGTGAGCGCCGCCCGGGCCTCCCCGGTGGCCACGAGCCCGAAGGCGAGACCCGCGCAAAGCAGCAGCGCGCCCCTCCGTCGATCGAGTTTCGATTGGCCCATCTTCTCCTCCCCACTTAGCCTCGCAAGCGGTGGTCACGCCCCGGTTACCACACTAGACGAATTCCTTGCGTCTTTCCAGGCGCCCCATGGTCAGTCCTTGCGGCACACGCGCAGTTGCAGATAGGGCATCACGTTGGTCGTACCGGAGGTGGTCGAGGTGCTGTTGGCGACGTCGACGGTATGCGAGTGCCCGCCACCGCCCCCCCGGTGCCGAACAGAGTTATGTCGACGTCGTGGGTGTGCGCGCTGACCGTGGTGGTGTCTTCCTCGAGGAGGTCCGTCTTGTGCGTGTGGCCGTCCGGGTCGGTGTAGTACGTTCGGGTGGACGATGAAGCATCAGGCACGGAAACGGGGTACTTCCTGGACGCCAGGTTCAGGTCCATGCCCGACGTTCCGTGATCTATCATGGTCTGCGTGCCGCCCGTCGAGGTGAACGAGATCCAGGCTTCCTCGTTTGTGATGTACGCCCAGCGGTGATTGTGGATGTCCAGGTCGCTCTCGGTCTCGGGAGGATCCACCGAGTGGAAATGTTGGCCGGCGCTCTCCGATTTGGTGTTCGGCGGGTTGACGCTGTGGCCGTGCGCGGCGGCCGCCGTGCTGGCGACGGACGCCGGATCCACATCGTGCGTGTGGGTGCGGTTTTCCAAGTCGCCCAGCGGCGTGCCCAGGGTACCGCCCGCGGAGCCCCCGGCCGGAAGGCCGACGAGGGCCCGGCCCCGGGCCGAGACGAGCTCGCTCCAGCCCGCGGGACAGGAGGGCAGATCGAAGAGCCAGACCGCGCCGGACGGCACCGCCGCGTTGATGATGGTGTCCACCGCCGGCGTGGCCAGCGCCTCGGCCACCGCCGAGCGGAAGGCATAGCCGACCGCGGCCAGCGCCCGGCGCGGCACCATCTCCGGGTCGCCGCCCACGGCGATGCCCAGGTAGAGCGGGATCTCGAACAAGGACAGTTCGAGCGGGTTGCCGGCGTCCGCGCCCAGCACGACGTCGAACGAACCGTTGGCGACGGCAACCGACTGCTTTTCCTCCCACAGGAGCGTCCCGCTTAACGGGCTGAGCGAGTCGTAGAGCCGAAAGGTGATGCCAAGCGACGCAGTGATCGGGGTGCCCGTAGCGTCGATCAGCGAGCCCTGGTAGCTGATGGTCTGCGGAACCTGCGCGTGCCCCGGCGACGGGGCCAGGCACAGCACCGAGAACAGGGCGAGCGCGAAGGCTCTGCCCATCCAAATCATGGACGTATTCATGGTTCTCCCCTCCCCAGGCCCTGCCCCCCGGCACAAACGGCCAGTCGGCAAGGACGGTCCTTGGGCAGTGGCGTCGGTTGGTAATGGCGGCCAGTCGGCCCAGTCGGCTACGACGACCAGTCGCTTAGGACGGCTTCTCCGCCGTCTTGTGCCACTACCCCACGCTAGAGGTTAATATCCATATTTTATTCATGGTTATTGCGTTGTGTCAATTGCCGTGTATTCTTCCGGCACCAGTACCGCAACAACATGTCGACTTTGAGTTTCAAAAAATACGATATTATTCTCTCTTTACGCGATTATCACATAGAAACGTCGGCTTCCCTGGCCAATCCGCTCACCTTCATGGTCCGCTCGGAGCCGCCAGGCGCACCACGGAACCCGCCCAAGGCGGTTGAAATCAGCCCCTTCGTCGGACTACATAAGGGCACGGACGGCCCTGCTCGGCACTCTGCGGGGCGCCTACGGCCCGTTCGGCCCCGTTGCTGGGGGATAGTTTAGCGGTAGAACTCGCGGCTCTGACCCGCGCAGCCCTGGTTCGAATCCAGGTCCCCCAGCCAACTCCCTCCCCCATCGCGAGATCGCCCAGCGGCGCCCTGCGCGCAACGTGGTTAATCAAAACCTAAGCTTCTGGCCGCTATGCCAGACCGGTGATTTTCCCGGTATCGCTGCGCCTCGGGCCCCGGCGGACGGCATGTCGCTTGGTGGTCCGAGCCGGGCGGGCTTTGGCGGACGGACCCTGGCGCTCGCCGCCTGCGCGGAGACCTCCTCGGAAGGGCCGCTCGCCTGGCTCGGCGAGACCTTGGGCATACTCTTGTGGATTCCGGTCATCCTGGTCGCGGTCGTTGTGGGGCTTGTGCTCGTGCCGATCCAGCAGCCCAAGCCGGGCCTGGGGTCGCTCCAGCGCACTCGGGGCAAGTCCGGCGGTAAGGACGGACCGGACGGTCCTGACGGATCGGACGGTCCTGACGGATCGGGGATGCTCGAACTCGGCGGATTCGACGCCGGCTGCGGCGGCGGCGACGGCGGCGGTTGCGGCTCGTAGCGACGAGTGCCGCAACGGGAAGTCCTGTGATCGCCTTCCGCGGCAGTGAACCGTTCGTGCGCTTTTGGCGTATAGTCTTTCGAACGCCCGCTGCGAAGGGAGGTTTCGATGGGTTTCAAGGTCGCGCTGCTCGCTTCGATGATCATGGTGCCTTCGCTTGCATCGGCTGCCGAGAAGACGGTAGCGACGGCATACCACTTCGGCTTCACCTCGATCGAGGGCGAGGCCCTGCCTCTGGAGAGCTTCAAGGGCAAGGCCGTGCTCGTCGTCAACACCGCCTCGCGCTGCGGCTTTACGCACCAGTATGCCGATCTCCAGACCGTCTGGGAGCGCTATCGGGACCGCGGCCTGGTCGTGCTCGGCGTGCCCTCGAACGATTTCGGGGCGCAGGAGCCCGGCACGGAGGCCGAGATCAAGCAGTTCTGCGAGGTCAACTTCGACGTCGATTTTCCGATGACCACGAAGGTCCACGTCAAGGGCGACGGGGCCCACCCTTTCTACAGCTGGGCGGCACGGGAGCTGGGCGCCATGGCAAAGCCCCGCTGGAATTTTCACAAGTATCTGATTGCGCCCGACGGCCGGCTCGTGGACTGGTTCGCGACGACCACCTCGCCGACCTCCACGAAGGTCATGCGCACGATCGAAGAGCACCTGCCGGAGGTACCTGGCGGCGGGGCGACCCGGTCCTGAGGCCGCGGCTCGACCCCGCCGCCTTCGCCGCGCGTCTGATGCGCCGATGACGAATCCCCTCAA
>JAOUCL010000262.1 GCA_029859805.1 Rhodospirillales bacterium
CGATGATGTTCGCCATCGATCACCATCGCAAACTGGTCCCGCAATCGCAGCGCTACTAAGAGAGAAAACGCGCCGAAGGCAAGAAACACAACCAGGCCATCCGCGCCCTCGGCCGACACCTCTGCCGGGTCATCTTCAAGATGCTCACCCAAGACCGTCCCTACAGGATCGACCCCTGACAAATTACCTCAAATTCCCTCTTCCAAATTCCAGCGGGATGTTCAAAACTCCCCTTTCGAGCCTTGGCTGAATCAGTTCCGCTTGCTGGGGTAAACCGGTCGAAACGGGCTCGAGCTTCCGGTCAGGGACTCATTGCCGACCTATCGCCCTGGCGGGCAGATGGTCTCGGTGTAGCCAAATCCAGACCTAGAGATGAAGCTCGGGAGCCCGGGGATTCCCGAACTGCGCAAGCTCGGGATATACGTGCTGGGCCTCGCGCGTCGAAGCCCGGGCCTGCCCATGCTAAACACAGCGTATGGACCCCGTCTTAGAAGCCCTGATCCGCAAGGCCCTAGCCAATGCCTGGGCGGATGGGAGGGACCATCTATCGCAGACCGAGGTGGCCGTGAGGGCAGTGCTTAACGCAAGGCCGGATATGACGCCACCGGATGCGCTTGCGGCGGTGCAATTCGTGAGGCGGTCTGAATGACCCGCCGACCATAAGAGATCGAGGTCTACCGCGCTGCCAACACCCTCGTGCAGCACCACGGCGAGGACGCAAAGTTCAAGCCCCGAGGGGAGAGTTGCATGGCTGAGGCCAGCAGTGACAGGACGATTCGCAAGGGCTGCATGGCGCTAGTCCTCTCCCAGCGCGCGCTGCCCCCGGGAGAAGTGACCGACGAATGAAATCGAAACGAGCGGGCGCCAACCGGCCGGCCATGTGCCGGAGTGGAGTCGCCCCGGTTTCGTGGAGGGTTATGGATTTGGGCGAGCGGGGGTAAAGCGCTCGACAACGGCTTGAATACGGTAATCACCGCCTTCTTGACCGGCTCGCCCGGGAAGGCCTCGGCATCGCGCTTGACCTTCTGAAGCAGGAAGGCCGAGAGTTGTTCGGGCGAGAACTCGCGGTCGCGCAGTCGGGTCATTTCGCGCAGGCCCATTCTCCGCTTGAACGCCGAGGCCGTTCCCTCGGGGTTTGCCGCGGCCTGACGGCGCGCCGGCTCGCCCACGAGCATCTGACCGTCGGTGGCGATGGCGACGTAGCTCGGGAAGGCCTTTCCGCCGAGGGTGAGACCCTCGGCGCTGGGGATCATGACCGGACGGCCCCCGCGCAACACCGCCGCGGCGGAGTTGGACGTTCCGAGATCGATGCCGATGATAGGCATGGCCGCCTCCGAAGGGCGTCAACCGCGTATATTTGCCGTGTGGGCTCTCCGGTGCATTGATTCACGTCAAACGGATTCGGGGCTTGGGGCATTATGGATGACCGATGACACCGCTCTTGCATCCGTTTCTGGTGAACGACCGCTTCGGCGATCCGGCGCTCTTCGTCGATTTCAAGTTCGAAAGGCGGGCGCTTCTATTCGACCTGGGCGACCTGC
This sequence comes from Rhodospirillales bacterium, assembly GCA_029859805.1. Lineage (GTDB taxonomy): Bacteria > Pseudomonadota > Alphaproteobacteria > Kiloniellales > JAKSDN01 > CAMYKD01. The sequence continues at coordinate 1,542 of JAOUCL010000262.1, forward strand.
ATGACATCGAGCCCAGCAAGGTCTTGCGTCTGAGTGACGTCTTCGTCTCGCATGCGCACTTGGACCACTTCATCGGCTTCGACAAGGTCCTGCGGATTCTGCTGGGCCGTGACAAAACTGTCCGCCTTTACGGTCCCGCCGGAGTCATAGATCGGGTGGAGCACAGGCTGGCCGGCTATTCTTGGAACCTGGTGCATCGCTTTTCGACCGATCTCAGGTTCACGGTAACTGAGGTGCTTTCGGCCTCGGAGGCACGGCGCGCGGACTTTCGCCTGAAAGATGCCTTCCGGCGCGAGGCGGAGGGTTCGCTTGTTCTCGCCGACGGACTCGTCCGCGATGATGAGACCTTTCGTGTAAAGGCGGCGGTGCTCGACCACCGGATTCCCTGTCTCGCCTTTGCCGTTCAGGAAAAGGCGCATGTCAACGTCTGGAAGGACCGCGTCGACAAGATGCGGCTGGCGGTCGGGCCCTGGCTGCGCGATCTGAAGCGCGCCGTGGTGCGCGGCGACCCGGAGGATGCGCCGGTCCGGGTCGCGTGGCGGCAGGACGGGGAGAGCAAGGAACCAACTTTGCCGCTCGGCAGGCTCAAGCGCGAGGTCCTGGAAATCGTGCCCGGGCAGAAGATCGCCTATGTCGTGGATGCGATCTATAGCGAGGACAATGTCAACCGGATCGTCGCACTAGCCCGGAACTCGGATATCCTGTTCATCGAGGCGGCTTTCGCCCGCGAGGATGCCGAAAGGGCAGCGGACCGCTACCACCTGACCACGGAGCAGGCCGGCCATCTCGGCTGGCTGGCGGGGGTGAGACGTCTCGAGCCGTTCCACTTTTCGCCGAGATACGCGGGGCAGGAGGTGCGGCTCAGGCAGGAAGTAGAGGACGCCTTCCGAGGATCAGGGCCATGACCCAGCCCCTGGCGATCGACGGGTCCCACGGCGAGGGCGGCGGGCAGATCCTGCGGACGGCCTTGAGCCTTTCCGCGATCACCAGCCGGGCGATCCGGATCGAGAAGATCCGGGCGAAGCGCCCGAAGCCCGGCCTCGCCGCCCAGCACTTGACCGCCGTCCGCGCGGTAGCGGCACTTTGCAACGCACGGGTCGCAGGCGACGAACTTGACTCGGTCGCGCTCGACTTTGCGCCCGGCGCGCCGGTTCGATCGGGGGCGTATAGCTTCGACGTGGCGGCTGCCCGGGAAGGGGGCAGCGCAGGCGCGACGAGCCTGGTCTTGCAGGCGGTGTTCCTGCCGCTCGCGCTCTGTCAGGGTGATTCGCGGGTTTCAATCCGTGGGGGGACCCATATGGCCTGGAGCCCGCCCTTCGATTACCTGCGCGATGTCTGGCTGAAGGCGCTGGCCCCGATCGGCATCAAGGCCCAGGTTGAACTGGGCGCCTGGGGCTGGTTCCCGGTCGGGCGGGGAGAAATCCACGCCGAGATCGCCGGCCTCGGGACCAAGGGCCGGCCAAGACTCATGCCCGTTGCCTTGCTCGACCGGGGGCCTCTGCTACGCATTTCCGGCCGAGCGGTGGCTGCCAACCTGCCGGGACATATCGCCCAGCGGATGGCCGACCAGGCGCGCTCGCTGCTACAGGAACGCGGCATCGAAACGCGGATCATAGCCGAGAGTGCGCGTGCCGCCTGCCCAGGGGCGGGCATCTTCCTGACCGCCGAGTACGAAAACGTCCGCGGAGGTTTCAGCGCGCTCGGCAGAAGGGGCAAGCCGTCCGAGCAGGTCGCCGAAGAGGCAGTCGACCTGCTGCTCGCCCACCGCGGCTCGGGTGCCGCGCTCGACCTGCACCTGGCCGACCAGATCGTGCTTCCCTTGGCCTTCGCCGCCGGGCCGTCGCGGCTCTCCGTCGAGCGCCTCACCTGCCACCTGGAGACCAACGCCTGGGTCGTCGAACACTTCGGGGTCGCCCGCATTGTTTACGAGGAAGGCGAGACCGGAACAGGGCAGGTTACCGTGAACCCCTGTGCTTCATGACAGGCCGGCGCGGCATCAGTCGAGCTTCAGGAACGGGAGACGGGACAGGTCCTCGCGCGTCCAGAGCGACATGCCGGCGCGGTTGCTGACCGTCTCCACGTCGAGGATCGCATCCGGGTCGTCGAAGCTGATGCGGCCCGGCGTGCCGGCCTGCTCAAGAGCATCGAGCAGGACGTCGTCGAGGAAGCGCTCCTCCTCCTGGCTCGCCAGCCGCCCGCGAAAGCCCCGGCGGTGCAGGCGCACGTGGAAAGCTTTGCCGGCCAGCGCGGGCTGCCAGCCCAGCGCGATCTCGCGGGCCTTGGCCTCGAACTCCCCGGCGCTCTGGAAGGTGAAGGTCTCGGCGGCGGGCACGGCGCGCGAAACAACTCCCAGAACGTCCGGAACGATCGAGACGAGGTCCGCCAGAGCGGTGACAAACACCGAGGTGTCCTCCACCTTCATGACGAGGACATTGTAGTATTCCGTGCGCTCTAGCCGTCCAAACTGCTCCAAGAGCTGGCAGGCCCGGACAAACCGACCCTCGTGCACGCTGACCACCACATTCAAGTCGCGCATGACCTGAAGAGCCCTCCCGTTCTTCTTACGGGGACTTAAGCACGGCGATGCCAGTCGACAAATTTATGGTCGAACGCCTTGAAAGTTCTGTGTTTGTTCCCATATTAAACCTGTCACCAGGATCCCTCCACCCGATAGTTCGATGCATGCCACCCGCCGCAGAGGGCGGGCGGAGCCGCCGGTCGGGGTACCTGCCTCGCAAAGAGTTTGTCGTGCGGGAGGAGGGGGTGGCAAAGGATAACACAGAAAATGGGGGATAGATGGGGAGCATGAACGCCCTAAATCTTCATCCTGCGGATAGCCTGACGCGCTATCTGGGGGAAACGCGCAAATATCCGTTTCTGACCGCCGAGCAGGAGATCGATTTCACCCGGCGCTGGCGCGAGCAAGGTGATCGGGAAGCGCTGGAGCAGCTGGTGGGAAGCCACCTGCGACTTGTCGTGAAGATGGCCCGAAACCATGCAGGCTATGGTCTGCCGCTGGGCGACCTGATCTCCGAGGGCCACGTCGGCCTGATGCAGTCGGTCGAACGCTACGATCCCGAGCGCGGCGTGCGCTTCGCGACCTATGCGATGTGGTGGATCCGCGCCGCGATCCAGGAGTACGTCCTGCGGTCGTGGTCGCTGGTGAAGATGGGCACGACGGGGGCGCAGAAAAAGCTGTTCTTCAACCTGCGTCGGCTCAAGAGCCGGATGCACGAGTTCGACAACGGAGACTTGGCGCCCGAGACGGTGGCGGCGATCGCGGAGGAACTCGACGTGCCCGAGGCCGACGTGGTGCAGATGAACCGCCGGTTGGGTTCCGGAGACTATTCGCTGAACGCGGCGATGGGACCCGAGGGCGAGGACGAATGGCAGGACCTTCTGCCTGAGGACTCGCCGGACCAGGAGGCGCTGCTTGTCGAGGCCGACGAACTGGCCTGGCGGCGCAGGTTGCTCGAGCACGGTCTGATAAAGCTGAACGAGCGCGAGCGGCAGATCCTCGAGCAGCGCAGGCTGAAGGACAATCCGCTGACCCTGGAGGTATTGAGCCGGGAATACGGTATCAGCCGCGAGCGCGTGCGGCAGATTGAAAACCGCGCCTTCGAGAAACTTGAGAGAGCCATGCGGAATATGGCTTTGACAGGCGGACTCCGGCGCCCGGCCGGGCCGAGCAGCGGCGAGGCCGGCGCGCAGATGGCGTAACGACGATCCCGAGGGGGATACCAACCACCGGTCGGGTCAGCGAGCCGCCGCAAAGTAGACAAGGACCCGGCAAGAAAATCAGGACCCGCACGGGCGGGCGCAGCACGGAAGACAACGACCTGAGTCTCGGCGAAGCGCTGCATAGCGCCTACGAGGGAGAGCTCGATTACCGCTACAACGAAGAAACGTACTTTGTGCGCGTCACTTGGCGACGGGACGACTGATACCAAAGGTCCTTGATAATGACTCATTTCATGGGAGCGGATCGGGTCGCCCGGGCAGGCGCGGCGGGCAGCGCGATGCGTGCATCGGGCAAGCGCCGCAACGCCCCCGGCACCCCGATACGCCCCACCGGACGGCCGGGCGCTCTTGGCCGCCAGCCGCGTTGCACGCTGCTTGTTGTACGCGCACAACGGCGCAGCGCGCGCCTTGCTGGCGGCCAAAATCGCCTCGGTGAAATGCGTCATTACCAAGGACCTTTGGTATGAACCCTGCAGCGCCTGACTGTGCGCATACCCCGCGCCCAAGTAGAGAAAAACGGCGAAATCAAGTGATGATGAAAACTGCAGCCGGCGACACGTCGATTGGATCGAAGGTAACCTTGAATCAGCGATCTTCTAAGCCACATTACGTATAAGTTCGCTAAATGTTCTACCTGGAGGGTTGCTGGAATGAAGACCAAGACGACGACCAGCGAGAAGGATCTGCGGCGCATGGCCGTCGACCTCGTATCGGCCTTCGTCAGCGGGATTTCCGTTTCCGCTGAGGAGTTGCCGCAGCTCATAAGGATCGTATACGGCGCGCTCTCGGCGCTTGAGAAACCCGGTGACGCGGGCGTAAGGGAAACGCTGAAACCCGCGGTGACCGTTGGCCGATCGGTGACTCGTAATCGCATCGTGTGCCTGGAGGACGGCAAGACGTTCAAGGTGCTCAAACGCCACTTGCGCACGGCGCACGACCTGACCCCGGACGAGTACCGGACCAAGTGGGGTCTGCGGGACAGCTATCCGATGGTCGCACCCGGCTACTCCGTGAAACGCTCGGAACTGGCCAAGAAGATGGAGTTTGGCCAGAGGGCCCGGCGCGGCAGCGGGTCCGGGGAGCATGTGACCGAAGCCGCCTGAGGGCCAATCGTTTTTCTTGCCCCGCGGCGGGTGGGGCACTCCCTGTTTCCCTAACGCCGCTCGTACCTATCGGGAGAGCCGGGTGATCGAGTGGTCATTCCCGGCCCGGAAGAGCGAGGGGTGACGGCCCGTTCGCCGGCCGGGATTTGCCAATGCAACCGCTTGTTCCAATGGAGAAAACTCGCGCGTGAAAAACCACCGAAACCTCGTCTTTTGGGCCGTAATCGGCCTGTTGCTGCTCTCCCTTCTCAACCTGTTCCAGGGCGCGGTCACGTCTGGGTTGCCGCAGGAACTGGCTTTCTCGGACTTCGTCGGGGAGGTTCAGGACAACCAGGTTCGGGAGGTGACGATCCAGGGTGAGCAGATCACGGGGCATTTCAACGACGGGCGGCAATTCCAGACCTACGCGCCGGACGATCCGGATCTGGTGAGCGTGCTGCTCGAGAACGGGGTGCGCATCACGGCGGAACCGGCGGACAGTGGTAGCCCTTTACTCGGTCTCCTGCTGTCGTGGTTCCCGATGCTCTTGCTGATCGGGGTGTGGATCTTTTTCATGCGTCAGATGCAGTCGGGCGGCGGCAAGGCGATGGGTTTCGGCAAGAGCCGCGCGCGTCTTCTGACCGAGAAGCTCGGCCGTGTGACCTTCGACGACGTTGCGGGGATCGACGAGGCGAAGGACGAGCTCGAGGAGATCGTCGAGTACCTG
>JAOUCL010000263.1 GCA_029859805.1 Rhodospirillales bacterium
CTTCTCCCTCGGGATGGCACTCATGGCCGGGGCCTATGGCATGCCCTACGCGCCGATGCGCTCGATCCTCGGCTCCGACATCCTGCGCTCGAACCCTGGCTTCCGCGTGACCGAAAATCCCTTCTCCGAGGACGGCGAGCCGGTCGTGCTGGTGCCGCCGCTCAAGCCGGATCTGGCGGTCCTGCCCGTGCAGCGTGCCGACCGTTTTGGCAACGCCCATCACTGGGGCAGCCGGGGCCTGGTGTTCGAGGCCGCAATGGCGGCGGAGAAGGTCATCCTCCTGGCCGACGAGATCGTCGAGCCCGAGGTCATCACCTCGGACCCGAGTCGGGTCCTGGTCCCCGGCTACCTGGTGAGCGCCGTCTGCCATGTGCCCGCGGGCATGCACCCCTCCCCCATGACCGGGCGCTGGCAGCGGGACAACGAGTTCTTCAACGAATACCACCGCCGGTCCCGCAACCGGCAGGGCTTCCTGGAATGGCTGGACGAGTGGGTGCTGGGCCTGCCCGACCACGCGGCCTACCGCGAGAAGCTGGGCGCGCGCTTGGAAAGCCTGCGGATCGTCGGCGCCGCACCGGCGGCCGAAACCAATTTCGCGGCGGCCTGAGGCGATGGCGGACTACTCGATCCAGGAGCTCATGATCGTCGCCGCGGCGCGCGAGATTCGCGATGGCGAGGTCGTCTTCGTCGGCATGCGGCTGCCGATCACGGCCTACGGCGTGGCGCGGCTGACCCACGCGCCCAACGCCGTCGGTCTGTTCGAATGCGGCATCGTGCGCTACGGACCCGCCGACGGCATGCTCTACACCATGGGCGATCCGCCGAACCAGCTGGGCGCCGCCTGGGCGACCGGTCTCGTCCAGGTAATGAGCCTGCTGCAGCGCGGCCGGGTCGATGCCGGCTTCATCGGCGGCGCCGAAATCGACCGTTTCGGCAATATCAACACCTCCTATATCGGCGACATCGAGAACCCCACGATCAAGCTGCCGGGTTCCGGCGGCGCCGCCGACATCGCCGCCATGTCGAAGCGCCTGCTGGCGATCATGAACCACGAGAAACGCCGCCTGGTGCAAAGGGTGGATTACGTCACGTCGCCGGGATACCTGGACGGGGGCGAGTCCCGCAAGAAAGCCGGCCTCGACGGCGGACCCGCGGCGGTCATCACCGATCGTGCTATTCTCAGGCCTCATGGGCCGGAGAGCGAGCTGCATCTGGCCTCGGTCCACGAAGGGCACGACGTCGACGAAGTCCGGGGGCATACCGGATGGGACTTGAAGCTCCTGCCCGAACTGGACGAGACGCCACCACCGACGGCAGAGGAGCTCGCGGCGCTGCATGAGATCGACAAGGACGGATTTTGGCGAGGGTGACCCGCATGAGATGACAGAAGCCCCGGGTTTCGCATAGCATTTCGGACTGGTTTGATGGGGCTTGCCGACAAAACAAGAGCGAAACCGCCAAACCCGCTGGGAGACAAATGGACAAGGGAGAAGCGACGATGACCAAGAAATCAGAGAGCTCGCGCCGGCACTTTATCGCCGGGGTCGCGGCGACGGCCGGCCTGGCCGCCGCCGGCAGTTTCGTGCCGACGCGTTTCGCCATCGGGGTCGCGGCGCCGGTCAAGGTCGGTATTCTGCTACCCTATTCGGGCACCTATGCCATGCTCGGCAATTCGATCACCAACGCGCTGAAGATGCGGATCGATCAGGCCGGCGGGAAGCTGGGCGGTCGCGCGGTCGAGTACGTGGCACTCGATAGCGAAATGTCCGTGCCGAAAGCGCCGACCAACACCAACAAGCTGATCAAGAAGGAAAAAGTCGACTTCTTGGTGGGCCCCGTCCACTCCGGCATCGCCGCTGCGATGGCCAAGATCGTCGGCCCGCGCAACGCCCCGATCATGATCGTTCCCAACGCCGGACACAACGGAATCACCGGTTCGCTCTGCGCGCCGAACATCTTCCGCACCTCGTTCTCCAACTGGCAACCGGCCTTCCCGGGCGGCAAGGTCATGGCTGACGACGGCCACAAGACCTGCGTCACCATCGCGTGGAAATACGGGGCCGGTATCCAGATGATGGCCGCCGGCAAGGAGAACTTCGAGAAACACGGCGGCAAGGTGGTCAAGGACATCCAGGTGCCCTTCCCGAAGGTGGAATTCCAGGCCTTCCTGTCCGAGATCGCCTCGATCAAGCCGGATGCCGTGTTCTCGTTCTTCTCGGGCGGCGGCGCCGTCAAGTTCGTCAAGGACTATGCGGCCGCGGGCCTCAAGGACAGCATTCCGCTCTACGGCCCGGGCTTCCTGACGGAAGGCGTCTCCAAGGCACAAGGGGCGGCCGCAGAGGGCATCAAGACGACGCTCCACTACGCCGCGAACCTCGACAGCGACGCCAACAGGAAGTTCCGTGCCGATTACGAGAAGGCCTACGGCGCATCGGCGAATGTGTTCTCGGTTCAGGGCTTCGATACCGGCTCGCTTCTGCTGCAGGCCATGGCCGCGGTCGGCGGCGATACGGGTGCGACCAAGGACCTGATCTCGGTCATGGAGGGCGCCACGATCGTCGACAGCCCGCGCGGCGCGTGGAAGATGTCCAAGGCCCACAACCCGATCCAGGACATCTATCTCCGGCAGGTGAAAAGCGGCGAGAACCTGGTCCTCGGCGTTGCAGCCAAGAACCTCGAAGATCCTGCCACGGGATGCTCGATGGCCTGACGGAAAGCGGTTTCCCAAGCCCCCATGCCGCCGGTCCCACCGGGGGCATGGGGGCCGGCTGCTTTGTCATCGTCCCGTCATTGAGCAATCCGCTGCGCCCGCACCATGGACCTGACAACCTTCCTCATTCAGACGCTCAACGGCGTGCAGTACGGGTTTCTGCTGTTTCTGGTCGCCAGCGGGCTGACCCTGATCTTCGGGATCATGGGGATCATCAACCTGGCCCACGGCGCCTTCTATATGCTCGGCGCCTACATCGTCTATTGGCTGATGGGCTATACCGACAATCTGCTGATCGCAGTCCTGGTGGGCCTTCCGATCATGTTGGCGGTCGGCTATCTGATCGAGCGCTTCGCCATATCGTATCTCTATGACCGCGATCACCTCTATCAGGTTCTCCTGACCTACGGCCTGATCCTGATTTTCAACGAACTGCAGAAGATCTTCTGGGGGACGGACTTCTACAGCGTGCCGGTGCCGTCTGTGCTCGGGGGCAGCGTCACGCTGACCGAGACGCAGGTCTACCCCGTCTATCGGTTGTTCATCTCATTGATCTGCATGACCATTGCCGCCGGGATGTATGTCCTGATCGGCCGTACGCGGCTCGGCATGATGATCCGGGCCGGGGCGTCCAACCGCGAGATGGCCCAGGTCCTGGGTATCAACATCGGGCGTGTGTTCGCCATCGTCTTCAGCCTCGGCGCCGCGCTCGCCGCCTTCGCCGGCATGGTGGGCGCCCCGATCAGCTCGGTCTATCCGGGGATGGGCGATCAAATCCTGATCATTTCCTTCGTCGTCGTGGTGATCGGCGGCATCGGTTCGATCAAGGGCGCCTTTGTCGGCGCCATGTTGATTGGGCTGGCAGATACTTTCGGCCAGGTCCTATTGCCCGACTTCGCTTCGGTCGTGGTCTATGCGGTCATGGCGCTGGTGCTGTTGTGGCGCCCGCAGGGTCTCTTCGGCAAAGCGTGAGCGAGCCGCCACCATGTCCCTGAAAGCCCCCGTGACGTTCTTCCTACTGATCGCCGTCGCGGGCTTGGCGGTTTTTCCGCATTTCAGCGACGAGTTCTATCTGGAATTCTTCACGCATCTCATGGTCATGGGCATCTTCGCCATGAGCCTCGATTTGTTGATCGGATATACCGGGCTAGTCAGCTTCGGGCATGCCGCTTTCTTCGGCCTTGCGGGCTATCTGCTTGCCATCGTCACGCCTCAGGACGAGGCCGTTGCGCTGTGGCTTTCGCTGCCGGTCTGTCTTGGCGGGGCCGCCCTGGCGGCGCTGGTGATCGGTTGGTTTTCGGTGCGCACGTCGGGCATCTACTTCATCATGATCACCCTCGCCTTCGCCCAGATGCTGTTCTATTACTTCAACGAGAACGAGGCGCTGGGCGGCTCGGACGGGATTTTCATCTTTTCCAAGCCGTTCGTCGGATTCGGCGATTGGCAGATCATCGACCTCGCCAACCCGACCACTGTCTACTACTTCGTGCTCGCCTCGCTAGTCGCGTGCTACCTGCTGCTTACGGTGATGCTCAGGGCGCCCTTCGGGCAGGTGATTCAGGCGATCCGCGCCAACGAGCACCGCACCCGGGCTCTGGGGTACGACACGCAACGCTACAAGCTCGTGGCCTTCGTCATCGCCGGCACCATGGCCGGGTTCGCGGGCTATCTGGAGGCCGTCTCCACCGGCATCGTCAGCCCGGGCCACCTCCACTGGCACAACAGCGGCCTGGTGATGATGCACGTCATCCTCGGCGGCATGGGCACTCTCTACGGCCCCATCCTGGGGGCCTTCATCCTCGGTCTTCTGCATGATCAGGTGCAAGAGGTGACCGAGCACTGGCATCTGGTCCAGGGCGTTTTCGTGATCTTCGTCGTCCTGTTCCTGCCCCGTGGCATCGCCGGACTCGTTGGCCGCCTGTTCGGGCGCCCCCCCGACTTGGATCTGGAGGAAAATCGGGTCGCGGGCGAGGACGGGAATAAAGTGGACGCCGAGCCCAACGGGGAGCGGACGAAATGATCGAGCCGATCCTTACGACCCGTGATCTCAGCAAGTCCTTCGGCGGACTGGTGGCGGTCAACAACGTGACGCTGGATTTCGCGCCGGGGCGGGTGCACGCCATTATCGGCCCCAATGGGGCCGGCAAAACGACCCTGATCAACCTGCTGTCGGGCGATCTGCCGCCCAGCGGCGGAAGCATCACCTTCAAGGGCCGGAACATCACCAGGTTGCCGGCCTTCGAGATCTCACGGATCGGACTCGGACGCAGCTATCAAAAGACCAACATATTCCCGCAGTTCACTTGCTTCCAGAACTGCTGGCTCGGCGCGCAGTCGCGGCTCAAGACATCGATGAAGTTCTTTCGTCCGGCCGCCGCCTATGCGGAGGTGCATGCCCGCGCCGAGCGCGCGCTCGACCTGTGCGGACTCACCCACCGCCGCGATCTGCCGCCGGCCCAGATCAGCCACGGCGAGCAGCGCCAGCTCGAGATCGGCATGATGCTGGCGACGGAGCCGGAGGTGTTCTTGCTGGACGAGCCCCTGGCCGGCATGGGACCCGAGGAGTCGGAGGCCGTCGTCAGGCTTTTGAACGACCTGGCGAGGGATCATACCCTGATCCTGATCGAACACGACATGGATGCGGTCTTCGCCGTCGCCGATCTCCTGACCGTGATGGTCGACGGCAGGGTCCTGGCCACCGGCACGCCGGAAGAGATCCGCAGCAACGCGGAGGTCCAAGACGCCTACCTGGGCAGCGGGGAGGGCCAAGCGTGAACGCCAAGGCTCCCATCCTCGAGGTCAGCGGTCTGCACACCTACTACGGTGCCAGCCATATCCTGCACGGCGTGGACTTCGCGGTTCACCGTGGCGAGGCCATTAGCTTCATGGGCCGCAACGGCATGGGAAAAACGACGACCATCCGCTCGATCTTCGGGCTCACGCCGCCGAGGCGCGGCGAGGTTCGGATTTTCGGAGAGGATGCGACCGGCGCCTCTCCGCACGTCATCGCCCGAAACGGCTTCGCCCTCGTCCCGGAGGGCCGCGGGATCTTCCCGAACCTTTCGGTGGCGGAGAATCTAATCATGGCGGCCCGCGCCGGCCAAAACGGGTCCATGGCCTGGACCCTGGAGCGGGTCCTCGAAACTTTTCCGCGCCTGGCCGAACGCCTTCGCAGCCTGGGTGACCATCTCTCGGGCGGGGAGCAGCAGATGTTGTCGATCGGCCGGGCGCTGATGACCAACCCGGACCTCCTGGTGCTCGACGAGGCGACCGAGGGCCTGGCCCCCTTGATCCGACGGGAGATCTGGTCGGTGATCCGGCAGATCAAGACCGCCGGCATCGCCACGATCATCGTGGACAAGGACGTGAGCGCGCTGCTGTCGGTTTGCGACCGTTGCCTGATCCTGGCCAAGGGCCGCGTGGTCTACAGCGGCAGTTCCGCGGAGCTGAAGGAGAACCCCGGAATTCACCAGAAATATCTTGGTGTCTGATCACCCATCACCGTGTGAACTGGATCTGCCCGCCCGGCAGCAGGTAGAGCACCAGGGCCTCTCCCTCCGAGACCGTGGGGTGGTGGGCCGAGCCCGGTTCGTTCACGCACCAGCCGGCGCCCCGCCCATCGAACTTGGCCGTGGGCGTTACCGGCATGGTCATGCAGATCTCGCCCGCCGGATGCGAATGGTGCGGTCCGACGATGTCGCGGAGCTGGACCACGTCGACGCTCAAGTCGTGGGTTTCGGGACCGGGTTCGATGACCCGGCCGAACCGCCGCCCCTCGCCGCCCTGGCTGCACATCCAGCCGGCGCGGATGGCCTCGTGACAGGCCGCCTCGATTGCCCCGAAGGATTCGCCCTCGGGCGGGAAGCGGCGGTTGAGATCCTCGGCGAGGTTTTGATCGACGGCGCGGCCGGCGATCGCCTCCATGACCGGTTTCATCAACGATCGAAACTGTTCCTTCTCCATGTAGATTCCTTTCGTCCTTGGCGCCGTGGGGCCGCGATCACGCTTCCCCGCAGACTTTCCTGTAGTCGTGGATACGCTCGAGCAGGGATTTGGGTATCGGGGTCGGCTTGAACGCAGGCCTGGAGATCAGGCAGGAGGTCACCTTGACCCGGAAGAACGCCCGCCCGTTGCCGTCGTCGCCGGTGATCAGGAAGGTGATCGAGCTGCGCCCCACCTGCTCGACCCTGAGCTCGGTCACGACGTCCTCGTCCGGGGCCGGCGCGGCGAGGAAGTCCAGCTCGGCGCGCACCGTCGGCCAGCCCATGGACATTTCCCAATTGAGCTTCATCCAGGGGACGCCCAGGACCTCGCGGTTCCAGGCCTCGAGGGTTTCCATGGCATAATCGAGAACCCGCGGCGTGTAGATG
>JAOUCL010000050.1 GCA_029859805.1 Rhodospirillales bacterium
CGAGGAGACCGCCTGGCTCGACGCCTACCACGCCCGCGTGCGCGAGGCGCTGGCGCCCCTGGTGGACGAAGAGACGGCGAAGTGGCTGAAAGCGGCGACCCGGCCGCTTGAACCCGGCTGAACGAGGATCGGTCCATGGCCAAGCCCAGACCCGCCAGGATCCATCACGGCGAGATCCCTTGGAAATTGCCGGACGAGGCGCCCACGAAAGTCCGTATCCGGCGCCTGATCACGCGCGGGCGGCACGGCTCGGAGCTAATGCTGGGAGTCTGCGAGATGGAACCGGGCGAGGAGACGAACCGCTGGTCGTCGCTGCCCGAGAACGACGCCGGCGCCGGCGAGCACTGGTACGGGCCGGTCGAGGAGACCTATTACTGCATTCGGGGCGACCTGACGCTGACCTGGGACGAAGGCGAGATCTGCTTCGGCCCCGGCGACGCGGTCTACCTGGCCCCCGGTTGGCACTACAGGCTCAGGAACAGCGGGGAGAACACGGCGTTCTTCGTTTACAATATGTACCCCTCGCAGGAGTGACCCCGCTTCACGCCCGCGAGGATGTCCGGTAAGGTCGCAAAATCAGCGCCGAAACTGCGTTGGATCAAGGGCAAGGCGCTCGGAATCCCCTAGCCTTCCCGCAGCATCGCGCGAAGATCGCACCGCAAGGCGGAGTTCGCACGCCATGTGCCGCCTCTATGGATTCCGCGCCAACGAGCCGACCAAGGTCGAGTGCAGCCTGGTGCACGCCCAGAACGCCCTGATGGCCCAGAGCCGCAGGGACCTGGCGGGCCTGACCCATGGCCACGGCTGGGGCGTGGCCGAGCACCCGGACGGCGTGCCCCTGGTCGAGAAGCAGGCCTGGGCGGCCTATCATGGCGAGCGGTTCAAGAAGACCGCCGCGCGGGTCTATGCCAGGACCGTTGTCGCCCATGTCCGGCGGGCGACGGTGGGGCCGCCGGCTCTCGTGAACACCCACCCCTTCGTCCATGGCGTCTGGCTGTTCGCCCACAACGGCACGGTGCCCAACTTCGACCGGCTGCGGGACCGGCTGATCGAGGCGCTGGATCCCCTGCATCGCAACGAGATCCGCGGCACCACGGACAGCGAGCACGTATTCCGGTATCTCCTGACCCTGTGGGAGCGCAATCCCGGGGCGCCCCTGCTCGAAACCCTGCGCATGGGGTTGGAGCAGATCGTCGCCTGGAGCCGCGAGATCGACCGCGAGGCAAGGATCTCCCTCAACGTGCTTTGGACCGACGGCGACCGCATGGTTGGCTCGCGGCTTGGCCGGACGCTCTGGTACCTGGAGCGCGACGGGATCGTCCCCTGCGAGATCTGCGGCAAGTCGCACGTCCACCACGATCCCAAACAGGCCTACCGCGCTGTCGAGATCGCCTCCGAGCCCCTCACCGGCGAGGACTGGCTGAACGTGCCCGACGCCACGGTGTTCAACGTCGACCCGGACCTGCGCCTGCGTTTCGAGCCGCTGGAGCTCACGGCGGAGATGGCGGCAAAGGGCGCGCCGGCATAGCCCCGCCGCCGAGCGCGTGGAACGCCTGGTCGGCATGACCAAGGACGAGGCCGCATAGCGCAGGGCGCCGTGTCCGCCATCCGCGGGCGCTCGAGTGGCGTTGAGCGGCCTGTGCCCAGCCGTGGAAACCGTGTAATATGTCGAATGGACATTTCATTCGATGCGGGGACGGTCGTGACGGGGCTTGCCCCGACCCGGGCGCGCCAATCATAGCATGGGGAGCCTGCAATGGAGTTGAGGGATCGCGCGGAGAGCGCCGCCCGGAGCGTTTACGAAATTCTGGAGGCCACGCCGACCGAGGACCAGGCCAAGCAGGTTGCCGGCGTCCTGGAGCGGGCGGCCATCGAGATCGTCCTCGAGGAACGCAAGCGCTTCGAGGCCGTGGCGAGGGAGTGCTGCTCCCCCGACCTGGACACGGCCCACAAGATCGCCGAGCAGGTTCGCCGGGACGATGCGGCGCTGATCGCCAATCTATCGGCCCTGCGGTAAACGGCGGGGCGCCTTGCGGTTGGGTCGACGGAATGAACGAGTCGATCGAGCGGATCTGGCAGAGCTATCATGCCGGCCTCCGCGGCTTCATTCGAAGCCGGGTCGGGGACGAGTCCGCCGCGGACGACATCCTCCAGGAGGTCTTCTTGAGGATCCATGCCCGGATCGGCTCGCTCGAGGACGGCGGCAGGATCAAGGCCTGGATCTATAGCATCACGCGCAACGCCGTCGTCGACCATTACCGGGCCCGAAAGACCCTCGAGCCGCTCCCCGAGGGGCTCGCGGCGCCCGAGATCGATGCCAACGACCTGGCGCGGCAGGATATCGAGAGCTGCCTCCTGCCGCTGATAGAGCGCCTCCCGGACGCGTACCGGCAGGCCCTCGTGCTGTCCGAGATCGACGGGCTGCCGCAAAGGCAGGTGGCGGAAAGACTGGGGATCTCCCTGTCCGGCGCGAAATCGCGGGTCCGGAGAGGCCGGGCGATGGTCAAGGACCTGCTTTCGGCCTGCTGCCGCTTCGAGTTCGACCGGCGAGGGACCATGGTGGACTACGAGGTCAAGGACTCCGGCTGCGAGATCTGCTGACCTGCGAAAAAAGTCTGCGTCCTTTTCGGACGTTCTCCGTCTACAGGGGTGGAACGAAACCTTGGATCGGACGAAGGGAGGACCTTAGAGATGCAGAATCTGCGCGATGAAGACAAACGTCGGGCGGTGCGCGAGGCCTACGGCAGGATCGCGAAGGCCGGCGCCGCCGGCTGCGGCTGCGATTGTTCGCCCGCGGCCTCGGGGTACTTGGAGGCAGAGCGCCGCGGCCTTCCCGAGGGCGCCGACATGGCGCTCGGCAGCGGCAACCCGCTGGCCATCGCCGCCTTGCAGCCCGGCGAGACGGTCCTGGACCTGGGCAGCGGCGGCGGCATCGACTGTTTCCTTGCCGCCGGGCGGGTCGGTCCGTCTGGCTGCGTCGTCGGCGTGGACATGACGCCCGAGATGGTGAGCAAGGCGCGGGAGAACGCGGTCAAGGCCGGCGCCGCGAACGTCGAGTTCCGCCTGGGCGAGATCGAGCATCTCCCGGTGGCCGACGCCAGCGTGGACGTGATCCTCTCCAACTGCGTGATCAACCTGTCCCCGGACAAGCCCGCCGTCTATCGGGACGCCTATCGGGTCCTGAAGCCCGGCGGAAGACTGGCGATCTCCGATGTCGTGGCGACGGCGGAGCTGCCCGACGAGGCCCGGGGCGACTTGGCGCGCTATGCCGCCTGCGTCTCCGGCGCGGCCAGCATTGCCGAGCTGCGGCGGATCCTGGGTGAAGCCGGGTTCGAGAAGATCCGCATCCGGCCGCAGGACGAGAGCCGCGATGTCGTCCGCGAGTGGGTGCCCGGCGGCAGGATCGAGGACTACGTCCTTGCCGCCAACATCGAGGCCGTGAAACCCGAGGCATGACCACTCGGGGCTTTCCGGCCGCGTCGATTCTAGAAAGGAAGCCGCTCATGGCCGGGCAAGCCGTCTCCGAACCGCTTGGCGCCGACAGCCTCGGACCCGGGTCCGCAGCCCATCCGATCGCCGCCTGGCTGGCCGCGCACGGCGGCACGCGGGCCGACCCCGGGACCCTGCTGGCCGGGCTTTGCGAAAAGCTCGTCGCCGCCGGGGTGCCGCTCATACGGGTCAGCACCGGCGTGCCGACCCTGCATCCGCAGGTCGTCGGCCGGCAGTTCATTTGGCGGCGGGGCCAGGACGGTGTGCCCGCAACGCCCTATGGCCATGGCGTCGAGCGTTCCTCCGACTACCTCGCCAGCCCGATAAAAGTGCTTCACCAGGGTGCCGGGACCTTGCGCCGCCGCCTAGAGGGCCCGGCGCCGCGGCTCGACTTTCCCATCCTGAAGGAGCTCGCGGACGAGGGCGCGACCGACTACGTCGCCATGCCGCTCGGCTTCAGCTCCGGCCGGACCGGTTTCATCTCCTGGGTCTCGGACCGGCCGGGCGGCTTCGGCGCGGACGCGCTCGCCCTGCTCGACGGCCTGCTGCCCTTGATCGCCCTGCGCCTCGAGCTCGAGGCGTCCCACGACATGACGCAGAGCCTGCTCGAGACCTATCTCGGCGGGGACGCCGCCCGGCGGGTGCTCTCCGGCGATGTCACGCGGGGCCGGGGCACGCGCACACGTGCGGCGATCCTGCTCTCGGATCTGCGCGATTTCACGGCGCTGTCGGACCGGTTACCGGCCGAGCGCGTGATCGCCCTGCTGAACGACTACTTCGACATCGTGACGACGCAGGTCGAAAGGCACCATGGCCAGGTTCTTAAGTTCATCGGCGACGGCCTCCTGGCCGTCTTCGACGTCGACGGCTCGAACCGCGGCACCGCCTGCTGCCAGGCCGTGCACGCCGCGATTGGCGCAGTGCGCGCCCTGGCGGCGTGGAACCAGGGCCGGGACGAGCCACTGGCGCTCGGCATCGCGCTCCATCTGGACGACGTGCTCTACGGCAACATCGGCGCCGCCGGCCGCCTCGACTTCACGGTGATCGGCAAGGCGGTCAACGAGGCCGCCCGCATCGAGCGGCTGTGCCGGAGCCTCGACCGTCAGGTCCTCGCCTCGGCCAGCTTCGCGCGCAGCTGCAGCTGCGAGCCCCTCGTCTCCCTCGGCCGCCACCGCCTGCGCGGCGTCAGCAAGCCCCAGGAGGTCTTCGCCCTGGCGGAGGCGCGGCTGGCGGAGTAGGGATCTTTTGCTTCGGTCGTCTTAACGGCGGTAAGCCGGCCTCACTTCGTCACGCTGCTCCAGAGATTCCTGAGGGCCTCGGCGGCCTCGGCGCGGGTCTGGCAGCGGCGGAGCGTCGCGCGGTCGCGCCGGCCGCTGTCGTAGACCAGGTAGGCGACGACGCACCACTTGCCCTCACCGGGCTCGTCTTCGGCGTCGTCTGTAGCCGAGATATGCTCCAGAACGAGCGTCGCGCGTTGCGGGGAGGTGTCCACGGCCTTGTCCTTTCGAATGGAACCCGATCGTCTTTTGCCCGCCCGTGGCCGGATCTCGCTCCTCTTGTCCTCCGGGCGCTGTCAAGTCCGCTCGACTGTAGACCGCGTTTCTTGCCGGCGCAAACGTCGAGGCCGGCGTGGTAGCGTGCGCGTGCGAGCACCAACCACGCGCGGCGCTTCCGCGCGCCCCGGCCGGGGCGGCGGCGCCGTTGGTTCCGTCTTTGTGGTCCGGGCTGGGGCCCGGCGGTTCGACCGGCGCTTGCCGCCGTGCCGTCAGTCGCTGTCGGAGGGCTCGGATTTGAGCGGCGTCACCTTGTCCTTGCCGTTGGTCTTCGTGCTTTTTATGCGCGAGAGCTTGCCCTCGATGGACGCCCCGGGCTTGACCTCCAGGCTCTCGTGCATGATGTCGCCGGTCACGTGGGCGGTCTCGGTCAGGACGACCTGCTTGGCCTTGACGTCGCCGCTGAACGAGCCGGAGATACGCACGGTCTCGGCCTCGATCTTGCTGATGGTCGGCGCCTCGCCCAGAGTCAGCGCGCGGCACTTGATGCTGCCTTCGACGACGCCGTGAACCGTGATGTCGCCGTCGCTGATCAGGTCGCCGGTGATCGTCAGGTCGTTGCTGATGATCGAGTGCTGGACCCTGCCGCCGCGCGGTGGGGTGGTCGGTTCCGGGCTGTCGTCCGTTGCTTGGTTCGCCTGGAAGATCATGTCTGCAATTCTCCTGAAAGAGCATGGGGGGATCGCACCACATGCTCTAACGAGGAATTGGTTAATCAAATGAGAATCGCTCCGCGGGCGGCGAAAAGAACATACAATTTACACAGCGGTGGCAGATATCAGGCCCGCCCGTCGGTGCGGGCGCCGCCTATCCGAGGTGTCCGGTCTTGACGTAAAGGTCGCAGCCGTCCCGGCTCCACCGCTCGGGCATGTTGCCGGGCGGGTTGCGCAGCCATGTGCCTTTCGAGTAGCTGCCGTGCTCGTCCTCGAGGCTGCCGTCGAGGACGAAGATCTCCTCGCCGCCGCTCTCGTCGCGACGCTCCATTCGGGTTCCGGCGTTCCAGTGCTGCAGCAGCACCTGCTCCGGGCCATGGGCGTGGAGCGGCATGATCTGCACGCCGGCCGCGGGACCGGCGATCCAGAGCTGTGTTCCGGTGTCGATGACCACGTGCGCGCGGTCGTCGGGGGCAAACTGCTGCAGCTTCACGAAGATCGTGGTGCCGTCCTTGCTGCGCGGCGTGTGGCGCGAGCCCGGCGGATTGCGCACATAGGTCCCGGCAGGATAGTCGGCCCGGTCGTCGGAGAACGTGCCGGCGAGCACCAGGAACTCCTCGCCGCCGCCGTGTGTGTGCGGCGAGAAGCGGCTGTTCGGCGCGTAGCGGACGACGCTGGTCGCGCGGCGGTCGCCGTCCTTGCCGTCGCGCTCCAGCATGCGTCGCTGCACCCCGGCCATGGGCGAGTCGACCCAGGCCATCTCCTCGGTCTGCAGAACCGCTCGCTGGCCCAGATCGGCGTTGATCCGCATATCTCATCTCCTTGCCCTGCGGTAATTCCAAAGGTCATTATCAACGATATTTGGAATTACGACAGCCCGTCGGTTCCGGCGCCGCAGACCAGCGCGGTGACGGGCGTGCCGGGCGCGGTTTCGACGCGGTCGGCCTTCAATGCCGCAAGCGCGGCCGCGCCGGAGAGCTCGGCGGCGATGCCCAGCTCGAACCACAGCCAGCGGGCCGCCGCGCGCATCTCCTCGTCGCTCACCAGGACGATCTCGTCGACATGTCGGGCGATGAGCTCGAGGTTGATCTCCGCGCTCCGGCGCGGGGCCAGCGTGCCGGCCTCGGTTTCGATCGCGGGCAGGGTGACGAGCTGTCCCGCGGCCAGGCTCTCTTTCAGGGTCGGCGCGCCGGTCGGCTCAACGCCGACGACACGGATGCTGGGCTTCAGCGCCTTGGCCGCCGTGGCGATGCCGGAGATCAGGCCGCCGCCGCCGATCGCGACCAGCAACAGGCCGGTCTCCGGTGCGTCGTCCAGGATCTCCAGGCCGACCGTGCCCTGGCCGGCGATGACCGCCGGGTCGGCGAAGGGGTGGAGGTAGGTCAGGCCCTCACATTCGGCGGCGGCCAGTGCCGCCTCGTTGGCCTTGTCCCAGACCCCGCCCTCGAAGCGCACCTCCGCGCCCCAGGCCGCGAGCTTGGCCGCCTTCGCCGCCGGCGTGCTTGTCGGCAGGTAGATGACGGCGCGGGTTGCCGCCTGCCGGGCGGCGTAGGCGACCGCGAGGCCGTGGTTGCCGCCCGAGGCGGTGATGATGCCGCGGCTGACCTGCGCCTCGTCCAGGCTCAGCAGCTTGTTGGTGGCGCCGCGCGGCTTGAACGAGCCGGTAACCTGTAGGCACTCGAGCTTGAGCCGGAGCGCGCCGGGCGCCGGCGCGTCCTTGAGCGGCATGGCGTCGATCAGGGGCGTGCGCCGCACCCGTCCCGCGATCCGTTCGGCCGCGGCCTCGATGTCGGCGAGCCCAAGCGGCGCCGGCTGCGGGCCGCCTGGCGTCATGCGCCCCGGCTGGCCAACTCCAGCCACTCCTCCTCGGTGAGCGTGGCCACGCCCAGCGCCTCCGCCTTGCGGGCCTTCGAGCCGGCGTCGGCGCCGACCACCACGTAGTCGGTCTTCTTCGAGACCGAGCCGGCGACCTTGGCGCCCAGCGCTTCGGCCCGGGCCTTGGCCTCGCCGCGGCCCATGGTGGCCAGGGTGCCGGTGAAGACCACGGTCTTGCCGGCGACCGGCGAGTCGGCGGCCGCGGCGGGCGCGGCAACGGCCTCGATCCGGACCTGGTCGACCAGACGGTCGAGCACCTGCTGGTTATGCGGTTCGGCGAAGAAGCCGATCAGGTCGGCCGCGACCGAGGGGCCGATGCCGTCGATGTTGATCAGGTCGGCGTATTCGGGACTCTCTGCATCCTGTGCCGCCGTCAACGCCCAGGCCAGGGCCTCGAGGGTTCCGTAGTTGCGCGCCAGCAGCTTGGCGGTCGACTGCCCGACCTGTCGGATGCCGAGCGCGTAGATGAATCGGTCGAGCGCGATCCGCCGCCGGGCCTCGATGGCGTCGAACAGCTTGCCGGCCGAGGTCTCGCCCCAGCCGTCGCGCTCGGCGAGCGGCGTCTCGCTTTCGGTGTCCCACTCAGCCAGGGTGAAGAGGTCGGCCGGGCTTGTCAGGAGGCCCTCTTCGAAGAAGGCGCGCACGTGCTTGTCGCCCAGGCCCTCGATATCGAAGGCGTCGCGCGAGACGAAGTGCCTCAGGCGCTCGACCGACTGGGCGGGGCAGATCAGGCCACCGGTGCACCGCCGGGCCGCTTCGCCGGGCTCGCGCACCGCTAGGCTGTCGCATTCGGGGCAGCGATCGGGGAACGCGTAGGGCCGGCTGTCCTTGGGGCGCTTTTCAGTAACGACCGAAACGACCTGCGGGATGACGTCGCCCGCGCGCTGGATGATGACGTGATCGCCCTCGCGAACGTCCTTGCGGGCGATCTCGTCCTCGTTATGCAGGGTGGCGCGGCTCACGACCACACCGCCCACGGTGATCGGCTCCAGGTTGGCGACCGGCGTCAGCGCGCCGGTGCGCCCGACCTGTATGGTGATGCTGTTCAGCCTCGTCTCGGCCCGCTCGGCCGGGAACTTGTGGGCGATCGCCCAGCGCGGCGCGCGGGACACGAAACCCATGCGCTCTTGCCAGTCGAAGCGGTTGACCTTGTAGACGATGCCGTCGATGTCGTAGGGCAGCTCGGCGCGCGCGCCGAGGATCTCGGCGTAGAAGGCGAGCACCGCCTCCAGGTCGCCGCAGACCCGGGCCTCCGGATTGGTCGGAAAGCCCCAGGACCGCAGGCGCTCCAGGAAGTCCCGATGGGTCTCGGCGACCGGGGCGCTGACCTCGCCCATGGCATAGGCGAAGAGGGTGAGCGGCCGGCCCGCCGTGACCTTGGGGTCGAGCTGCCTGAGCGAGCCCGCGGCCGCGTTGCGCGGGTTGGCGAAGACCTTGGCGCCCGCGGCTTCTTGCTGTCTGTTCATCTCGGCGAAGTCATGGCGGCCCATGTAGACCTCGCCGCGCACCTCGAGCACCTCGGGCACGCCCGCCGGCAGGACGAGCGGCAGGGCGGCGAGGGTGCGCAGGTTGGCGGTGACGTTCTCGCCCTCGCTGCCGTCGCCGCGTGTCGCGCCCTGCACGAAGCGTCCCCGCTCGTAGCGCAGCGAGACCGACAGGCCGTCGATCTTGGGCTCGGCCACGACCTCGACCGGATCCTCGACGCCGAGGTTGAGGAAGCGGCGGATGCGGGCGAAGAAGTCGGCGACGTCCTCCTGGTCGAAGGCGTTGGCGAGCGAGAGCATCGGCACGGCATGGCGCACCTTGGCGAAGCCCTCGGACGGTGCCGCGCCGATCCGCCGCGATGGGCTGTCGGGCCGGATCAACCGCGGAAAGCGCGCCTCGATCGCCTCGTTGCGCAGCCTAAGCGCGTCGTAGTCGGCGTCGGAGATCTCCGGCTGGTCCTTCCGGTGGTAAAGCTCGTCGTGCCGCGCGATCTCCTGCGCCAGCCACGCCAGCTCCCGCGCGGCTTGGTCTTCGTTCAGATCCTCGACGGCGGGTCGTGGGGCCACCATGGCCATGGTCAGGCCGCTCCCATGAGACGGTCGGCGGCGGCGCGCGCCTCGTCGGTCACCTCGGCGCCGGACAGCATGCGCGCGATCTCCTCGCGCCGCTCCTCGGCCGAAACCTGGCCGACCCGGGTGGCCAGGCGCTCGCCCTCCGGCTCCTTGCGGACGCGCCAATGGTGGGCCGCGCGGGCGGCGACTTGCGGGCTGTGGGTGACGACCAGGACCTGGCGGTCCTGCGCCAGGCGCGCCAGCCGCTCGCCCACGGCATGGGCGGTGGCGCCGCCGACGCCGCTATCGACCTCGTCGAAGACCAAAGTCTTGGCCGGGCCGACCCGGGCCAGCACCACCTTGAGGGCGAGCAGGAAGCGGGACAGCTCGCCGCCCGAGGCGATACGCCCCAGCGGGCCAGGCGGGGCGCCCGGGTTGGTCACCGCCTCGAAGGCGATCCGGTCCAGGCCGCCGGCGCCCCAGTCGGCCTCCACCAGGCGCTCGACGCGCGTGCGGAAAATCGCCTTCTCGAGCTTGAGCGGCGGCAGTTCGGCATTGACCGCCAGGTCGAGGGTCTGCGCAGCGTCCCGGCGGCGCTGGCTCAGCTCCTCGGCGGCGGCAAGGTAGAGATCGCGCGCCGCCGCGTCTTGCCGGTCCAGTTCGGCCAGCCGCTCCACGCCGCTGTCGATACCGGCCAGGCGTGCGGCCAGAAGCTCCCGAAGGTCGGCCAGCGCGTCGACCTCGGTCCCGTGCTTGCGGGCCAGGTCCTTGAGGGCGAAGAAGCGCTCATCGACCTGTTCCAGCCGGCCCGGATCCAGCTCCATGTCGGCAGAAAGCGATTGGATCTGGGCGAGCGCCTCCTCGGTCTCGGCAGCTGCGCGGTCGAGGGCCGCCAGCGCCCCTTCGAGCCGGCCGCCGGCCTGGCCGGCGGCGCGTTCCAGCACACGGCGCGCGCTGCCCAACGCCTTTTCGGCACCGCTGGTCCCACCGTCGCCCGACAGGCTCGCGACCGCCTCGCTCATCGCATCGATCAGCTTTTCCCGGTGCTGCAGCAGATTGCGTTGTTCGGCCAGTGCCTCCGCCTCGCCGGGCCGCGGCTGGAGGGTGTCGAATTCGGACACCGCATGGCGCAGGAAGTCCTCGTCGCGGCGGCTTTGCTCCAGCTCGCGCTCGGCCTCGGCGCGCGCCTCGAGCGCGACGCGCCAAGCCTGCCAGAGCTCGGCGACACGGGCGGTGGGGCGGGCGGTGGGGCGGGCGCTGTCGGCATAGGCGTCGAGCAGGCCACGGTGGGTCGCGCCATCGAGCAGGCCGCGCTGCTCGAACTGCCCCTGAACCTCGATCAGGGAATCGCCCAGGTCGCGCAGCAGGGCGATACTGACTGGCTGATCGTTTATGAAGCCACGGCTGCGGCCGTCGGCACCAAGAGTGCGGCGCAGGACCAGCAGGCCGCCATTCGGTTCGAGCCCCTGCTCGGCCAGCAGGGCCAGAGCCGAATGGCCGGGCGGCACCTCGAATACGGCCGACACGACGGCCCGTTCGGCGCCGGGGCGCAGCAAGCGCGCGTCGGCCCGGCTGCCGAGCGCCAGACCCAGGGCGTCGAGCAGGATCGACTTGCCGGCTCCGGTTTCGCCGGTCAGAACGCAGAGTCCGTTGTCGAAGCTCAAATCCAGGCGGTCGATGAGGACCACGTCCCGGATCGCCATACTGACCAGCATGCAGACCTTTGGTATCAGTTCGTCGTCTTCCAGGCCCGCGCGATCCAGGAGTCGTCTTGCTCCTCGGGCGTCAACTCCATGCCGTCGAGTAGCGCGTAGCTGTCCATGTACCACTCGCTGCCGGGATAGTTGTAGCCGAGCACTGCGGCGGTCGCCCGCGCCTCGCGCGTGATGCCCAGCGCAAGATAGCATTCGACCAGTCGATGCAGCGCCTCGGTGACATGGCTCGTGGTCTGAAATTGCTCGACCACAACACGGAATCGGTTGATCGCCGCCAGGTGTTGATCCCGCGACTGATAGAAGCGGCCGACGGACATGTTCTTGCCGGCCAGATGGTCGCGCGCCAAGTCCGCCTTCAGGGCCGCGTCGCGGGCATACTTGCTCTCGGGGAAGCGGCGTTGCAATTCCTCGAGCGACTGCAACGCCAATCCGGTCATTTTCTGGTCGCGTTTTATGTCCGAGATCTGCTCGTAGTAACTGAGCGCCTTCAGATAATAGGCGTAGCTGACGTCGCGGTTGCCCGGGTGAAGCTGGATGAAGCGATCAAGGGCGGCGATCGTATCGTCGTAAGCGTTGTCCTGGTAATGCGAATAGGCGGCCATGAGTTGCGACTTGGAAGCCCAGACGGAGTAGGGGTGCTGGCGTTCGACCTCGTCGAACAGGCGCGCCGCTGCCTTGTATTCGCCCGCCTGAAGAGTGTTCATGGCCTGGTTATACAGTTCCTCGACCGGGCGTTCGACGTATTCCGGGACGTCGTCGCTGCTGCAGGCGACAAGCACGAAGGCCACCGTGACGGCTGTTAGGACAGATCCTGTCCGGCCAAGTGTTCGGCGGATGAAATGCACGGCTCTCATGCCTTTTCGTATTATCCCGAGACTAAGAAACACTGAACCCGGCTATCCACTGAATTTTCGGCCGCGCGAAGACTATAAGTCCAAGGCCCCTGTGCCTCAAGTGGCTCGGCAAGACACAACAATAACCCGCCCGGGCTACAAGAGGCATTCGGTCGTGAA
This sequence comes from Rhodospirillales bacterium, assembly GCA_029859805.1. GTDB lineage: Bacteria > Pseudomonadota > Alphaproteobacteria > Kiloniellales > JAKSDN01 > CAMYKD01. Next base: position 12,335 of record JAOUCL010000050.1, read on the forward strand.
ATTCGGCGTTCAGGTGGGGGCTGCCACCGCCCGGTCCGGCCCGGCCGCCCCGCCGGCCATCCTCGCACGGGCATAGGGTCCATCGCTCCGCAGTTCGCGCCAGCGCCAGGCGCTGTCATCGGAGAACAGCGCCCGCAAAAGCCGCAGAGTCAAGGTATGGCCGGCCCGCACGCCGCGGAAGTGGCCGAGCAGCGGACCGCCCAGCAGATACAGATCCCCGATCGCATCCAGAACCTTGTGCCGTACGAACTCGTTCTCGAAATGCAGACCGCCTTCGTTCAGAATCCGGTCTCCGTCGATAACGACAGCGTTATCCAGCGAACCGCCGAGAGCCAAGCCCATCGCCCTAAGCATGTCGACCTCGTGCAGGAAGCCGAAGGTCCGGGCCCTTGCCACCTCATGCTTGTAGGTTCCGTTGTCGATCGAGAGGGACCAGTGCTGGCGGCCAACCAACGGATTGTCGAATTCGATTTCGAAGTCCAGGCTGAATCCCTCGGCAGGCATCAAAGCCGCCTGGCGGTGCGGCTCACAAACCGAGATCGGTTTGAGAATCTCCAGAACCCGGCGCGGCGCCATTTGCTCCTCGATGCCCGCGCGCTCGATCATGGCAACGAAAGGCGCCGCGCTGCCGTCCATTGCCGGTACCTCGCTGCCATGCAGTTCGACCACGACATTGTCAATGCCGCAGCCGAGAAGAGCCGACATGAGGTGCTCTACGGTGGCAACCGTGACGCCCTCGCGATTGGCCAGGGTCGTACAGAGTGGCCGTTCAATTGCGTTCTGCCAGGTTGCCTGGATTTCCACCGGCCGGTCCGCTACATCCGTGCGGAGAAACCGGACACCCGTGCCCGGTTGGGCCGGATGCAGGACCATTACCGCATCCGAACCGGAATGCAATCCAACGCCGGAGCAACGACTAGTGCGCCTTAGCGTCCGCTGCCACACGAAACCCATGATGCTCCCAGCTTGCCCCAGTAGCCGTCGTGGCTCCATGCGATCGTCCGTTCTCCTCGGTGTCGACTCTGGCTAAGCACGCCCCCGCTTCCCGGGGCTTTCATTTCGCCCCTTGACCGGAGAACTCAAGCGATTCTCTGTCCCTGCGGGAACAGGAACCCGAGAATTACCATGCTACAGAATGCTTAAAAAAACAGTTACATAGGCGTTGCCAGCTCTCAAGTCACGGATTGTTACGATATGTTTCTATCGCCATGCGGGTATTTTCCTGGTCATGAGCACCCCACTCAATTCGCCTGTCGGCGCAGGAAGGCCGGGATGTCCAGGAGTTCTTCCTCGGCCGCGCTGGCACCGATCCGTTCGGCGGGGTCGAACCCGGCCAGCTCATGTTGCCGTGGCGCTTCGGCAGCCGAGGGGGTCGCATCGCCCAATGCGGCCGACACCGCGGGCGTGCGGTGCTCCAGCGACTCCTCGGGGGTCTCGGAGGGCGTACTGCTCTGAGTTGTACCCTGGAAAGCACGCGCCGCATCGGAGACCCTGGCGAACAGGCTCTGAGAGCGTCTCCGTCCGCTCCGCACCGGCTCCCTCGTCTCGCCAGCCAGGCGGTCTTGGGTCGGCCGGGTCGGTTCGGTCTCCGGGGAGCCGGCACGAGTGAGACCGGCCTCGACCGGGAGGGAGGGGCTCGTGTCCGGCTCGGCGGGGGGCGGCGCGATGAAGCCCTCGGTCGACTCCTCGGCAGCGGCTCGGCGATCCGACGTCTCTGATTCCCGCCTGGCCATCGGTGCGGCGCTGCGGATCAATCCCGGACTTTCCACATGGATCGCCGGGGTTTCGTCGTCGTCCCCGCTCAGCTCGGTCGGAACGTGCCGTGCGGGCTCGGACGACATCAGTGGTCCGCGGGCGTCCGGGTCACCGGCGTCGGTGTCGACGGCAAGCGACTGGACACCGTATGCGCCGCTCATAGAAGGGGATGCAGCGGCTTGGGCCTGCTGGGTGATCTCGGGCGCGGCGACGGCCCTGGTGCTGGCCCGGCTGGAGACCAGGCTGAGAGCCACCGGATGCGGTGTCGTAACCTCTTCCGCATCGATCCCGGTCGCCACCACCGAGACCCGTATCCGTCCTTCCAGACTCTGTACGAAGGTCGAGCCGAAAATGATGTTCGCCTCGGGGTCGATCTCGTCGCGGATCCGGTTGGCTGTCTCGTCGACCTCGAAAAGGGTCATGTCGGCGCCGCCGGTGATGTTGATGAGGACGCCGCGTGCGCCCTTCATGGAGACGTCGTCCAGTAGCGGATTGGAGATCGCCGCTTCGGCGGCCTCGACCGAACGGTTTTCGCCCTCGGCCTCGCCGGTGCCCATCATGGCCTTGCCCATCTCGGTCATGACGGCCCGAATGTCGGCGAAGTCGAGGTTGATCAGGCCCGGCATGACCATGAGATCGGTCACGCCGCGCACGCCGGAGTCGAGCACGTCGTCGGCCATCTTGAAGGCGTCGGCGAAAGTGGTCTTCTCGTTGGCGACCCGGAACAGGTTCTGGTTCGGGATGATGATCAGCGTGTCCACGTATTGCTGCAGTTCGGTGATGCCGGATTCGGCAAGGCGCATGCGGTGCACGCCCTCGAAATGGAACGGCTTGGTCACCACGCCGACCGTCAGAATCCCGGCCTCGCGCGCCGCCCGGGCAATCACCGGCGCGGCGCCGGTGCCGGTGCCGCCGCCCATGCCTGCGGTCACGAAGACCATGTTCGAACCGTCCAGTTGGCCGAGGATCTCGTCCAGGGCCTCCTCCGCCGCGGCGCGCCCGATATCGGGGCGCGAGCCCGCGCCGAGCCCCTGTGTGATGTTGCGTCCGAGCTGGATGCTCCGGTCGCAAAGCGTCTGGGCAAGCGCCTGAGCGTCGGTATTGGCGACCAGAAAGTCGACGCCTTCCAGGCTGGACTGGATCATGTTGTTGACGGCATTGCCCCCGGCGCCGCCGACGCCGATCACAGTGATACGCGGGGATAGCTGCTCCTTCGCGCTTGGTACATTAAGGTTCAAGGTCATCGCTTCCTCCACTGGCCGGAGTCTCGGCCCACGCTGCCGGGCGGGCCGGCTAGTTGTCCCGATCCGGTCGGGACGTCCGGATTGTCGAACTCAAAAATGTTCACGGACCCAGTCTCCAAGTCGGCCCATAAAACTGCTCGGGTGCTTTAGTTTCGGCGTTGGCTGCCGGGATGCGGCCAGATTGCTCTCGACGGCAAAGGTCAGGAGTCCGGCGCAGGTCGCGAAGGCCGGCCCGCTGGTCGCCTCGGCCAGGCCCAGCGCCCGGTTCGGCCGGCCGACCCGCACTTGTTTGTCCAGGATCAGGGCCGCCAGGTCGCGCAGGCCCGGCAGCTGACTGGCGCCGCCGGTCAACACCACGCGGCGCCCGACCACCTGGGCCAGATCGCTGGTTTCGAGACGCGAACGGACCAGCTCGAAGGTTTCTTCCAGGCGCGGCTGTATGATTCCGAAGAGGATCGAACGCGGAACCTGCTGGGACTCGTTCTCCTGCTGGTCCTCGCCGACCCGGGGCACGTCGATCATCTCTCGTTCGGCGGCGGCGGCGGCCATGGCATGCCCGTATAGCGTCTTCAGCCGCTCGGCGTGGGCCAACGGGGTCGACAACCCACGGGCGATGTCGTTGGTGACGTGAATGCCGCCCACCGGAACCACATCCGTATAGATGACGTTGCCGCCGAAAAACAAAGCGATCGTGGTCGTTCCGCCACCCATGTCGACCAGGGTCACGCCGAGGTCCATCTCGTCCTCGACCAAGGTGGCCAATCCGGCGGCGTAGGGCGAGACGACGAAACCGGCGACACTCAAGTGACATCGTCCGATGCAGGTCGTCAGGTTGCGAATCGCGCTCGCCCCCGCGGTGACCAAATGCATCCTGACGCCCAGCCGTTCGCCGTACATGCCGCGTGGATCGCGAATTCCACGGCTGTCGTCGATGCTGTAGCCGACCGGGATCGAGTGGATCAGTCGCCGGCTCTGGCCGTTTGTGTCGCTGGTGCCGTTCACTTGGCGGCCGTGCTGAAGGGCGCGGCGCAGGTCGGATTCGCCGACTTCGTGACCGGCGATGGACACCTCGATGCCGATCGAATTCGAGGCGGGATGACCACCCGAAAGATTGACCACAACCTGTTCGATGGTATCGCCGGCCATCTGCTCTGCAGCGTGCACGGCGTTCCGGATGGCGCCTTCGCAGCCCTCCATGTCGACCACGTTTCCGTTCCTCACGCCCCGGCTGGCCTGTTGGCCGATGCCCAGGACACGCGGCCGTCCGGATTCCTCCGTCGCGGCAATGAAGCAACAGACCTTGCTGCTGCCCACGTCGAGCGCGGCGGTCAGACCGTTTCGTGTTTTGCCGAGGCCGGTTCTCATCTCAATACGTCTTTCTTCCCCTCTCGCGTCTCACGCCGGGCCTCTCAGGTGTTGTGGCCCGCCTTAGACACGGCGTTTCTTATGCGAGCGTCCGGCGCCGTGCGAACCACCAGCCGGCCGGGTAGCCGTAGGTCGATGGCCACCACATCGCGCCCCAGCACGCCGTGCTCCCGTTCGAGCCGGGCCAACTGTACCCAGGCCTCGGCGGGATCGGTCTCGGGCAGCCGTACGTCGATTCCGCCCCGCAGGTGCAGGTTCCAGCGGCGTCCGCTGACCCTGACTGCGGCCGTGACCAGCGGCCTGAGTTCAGGCTCGCGGTCGAGCATGGCGATCAGGGCCGCGGCGTGATGGGGCGCACCCCGGCCGACCACCAGCGGCAGTCGGGCGAACTGCTTCGCGGACACGCCCGGAATCACCTGCCCCCTCTGGTCGATCACCGACAGCTTGCCGTCCAACTGCCAGAGCGCGAGCGGGCTGCGCTCGGTCAGGCGGATATAGACCAGCTTGGGCAGGCGTCGCTCGACGGTCGCCTGGCGCACCCAGGGCAAGGCCTCCAGTCGGGCCCGGGCGGCCCGTGGCTCGATCGCCAGGATAGGAGTGCCGCGTTGGACCCTCAGGGCGGCCAGAATCGCGGCCGGGTCCGTCCGTTCGCGCCCTTCCACCAGCACGTCGTCGACCGCGAATCCGGCGTCGGCCGTGAGCTGGTATGCGGCCTCCGCCATGCGGTCGGCCTGCCGACCCAGCCAGCCGCTGTGCCATAGCCATGCGGAGCTGGCCAGGGACAGGACGAGCGCGATGCCGATCCCGAGGGCCAGGGCGCGCCGCCGGACGAACCTGGAGCGAGCGCGGGGATGGACCGGCTTGCCGCTACGCGTTTTTGCCGGGCGCGGCGGTGTCTTGGCGATTAAGCGTCGCATGCGGCGTTCTCCACCAGCCAGGCGCAGAGCTCGGCGAACGAGATGCCTTGATGCGCGGCCTGTTCCGGCACCAGGCTCAACGGGGTCATGCCCGGTTGCGTGTTGACCTCGAGCAGGAAAAGCTCGCCCGGCTTGCTCCGCGTGTCGTCGTAACGGAAGTCCGCGCGGCTGATCCCGCGACAGCCGAGCACCTGGTGCGCTCGTAGAGCCATGTCCATGGCCTTGTCCGCGATCTTCTTGGGCACCTTCGCGGGGACCACGTGCCTGGCGGCATGCTCCTCCGTGTACTTGGCCTCGTAGTCGTAGAAGCCCTCTTGCGGCCTGATCTCGGTGACTGCGAGCGGCCGATCGCCCATGACGGCCACGGTGAGCTCGCGTCCGGCCACGTAACGCTCGACCATCACCATCTCGCCGAATTGCCAGGTCGTACCGGACAACGGCGGCTCGTTGGCGCCCTCGGTGACGATACGCACGCCAACGCTCGAGCCCTCGTTCGGCGGCTTGATGACGTAAGGCCGGGCCATGACGTCGCCGGCCAGGACCTCGTCGCGGTGGACGATGACCCCCTCGGGACAGGCCAGCCCCGCGGCGGCGAAAAGCTGCTTTGCCATGGGCTTGTCCATGGCCACTGCCGAGGCCAGCAGGCCGGAATGGGTGTAGGGAAGCTGAATCAGGTTCAAGACGCCCTGGACGCAGCCGTCTTCGCCCCAACGGCCGTGCAGGGCGTTGAAGACCGCGTCCGGGCGCGGGGAGAGTGCCTCGAGCAGGGCGGCCAGGTCGTGACCGACGTCGATTTCACTCACTTTGTAGCCGGCCTTCCTGAGCCCGGCGGCGCACTCCCGGCCGCTCACCAGCGAGACCTCCCGCTCGGCCGAGGGGCCGCCCATGAGGACAGCGACACGCTTGCTCATGCGGGCTCCTCCGAATTCGGCCCGGCGGCGGGAACGCCGATCCGGCGAATCTCCCAGTCGAGTTCCACGCCGCTCGCCGCATGGACCCGGCGGCGCACCTCCTCGCCCAACTCTTCCAGGTCGACCGCGGTGGCGTCGCCGGTGTTGATCAGGAAATTGCAGTGCTTTTCGGAGACCATGGCGCCGCCACGCCTGAGGCCGCGGCAGCCGGCCCGGTCGATCAGCTGCCAGGCCTTCGCCCCGGGCGGGTTCTTGAAAGTCGAGCCGCCGGTGCGAGTGCGCAGCGGCTGGCTCTCGGCCCGCGTCTCCTGGATCTTGGCCATGCGCGCGGCGATCGCGTCCGGCTCGTCCGGTCCGCCACGCAGGCGGGCGCCCAGGAAGATCCAGTCCTGCGGCACCGCGGAGCGGCGATAGGTGAAGCCCAGCGCCTCCGGGTCCAGTCGGTGTATCCGGCCCCGGGGGTCGACGGCCTCGGCCCAGACCACGACGTCCTTCGTCTCCCGGCCATAGGCGCCCGCGTTCATGCGCAGCGCGCCGCCGATCGTGCCGGGTACGCCGCACAGGAACTCGAGCCCGCCGAGGCCTGCGCGTCTGGCGGCGGTCGCCACGTTGAGGTCGAGGGCCCCGGCACCGCACAGAAGGTCGCTGTCCTCGACCGCGATCTCGACGAAGCCGCGTCCCAGGCGCAGCACGACGCCCGGCACGCCGCCATCGCGGACCAGCAGGTTGGAACCGACCCCGATCACGGTGACCGGCACGTCCTCCGGCTTGGCCTTCAGGAAGGCCGACAGGTCCTCGCGATCGGCCGGCCGAAACATTACTTCGGCCGGACCACCGACCCGGAACCAGGTGATGCCCGCGAGCGCCGCGTTCTCGCTCAGGCGGCCGCGCACAGGTGGCAGCCGGTCGATCAGGCGGGATGCTGGCGGCGCGGTCATCGGCATCATGGTTTCGCCCCCGCCGGCTTCGATTCGCCGGCGTTCGACAGCTCGGTCAGCTGTTGCGGCAGGGCATTCGCCCAGGCCGTAATGTTGCCGGCCCCAAGACAGACCACCATGTCACCCGGCGCGGTCAACTCGCGGACCATGCGGGGCAGGTCCCGCTCGTTGTCCAAGGGCTGGGCATGGCGGTGACCGTGGCCGCGCAATCCCTCGACCAGGGCGTCGCGGCTGGCGCCTTCGATCGGCGACTCGCCGGCGGCGTAGACCTCGGCCACGATGACCTGGTCGGCGTCGTTGAAGCAGCTACAGAAATCCTCGAAAAGGGCGGCCAGGCGCGAGTAGCGATGCGGTTGAACGACCGCGACGACCTTGCCCTCGGTGGCCTGCCGGGCGGCGTTCAGGACGGCTGCGATCTCCACCGGATGGTGGCCGTAGTCGTCGATGACCGTGACGCCGCCGACCTCTCCGGTCTTGGTGAAACGCCGTTTGACGCCGGCGAAGTCGGCGAGCCCCTTGCGGATCACCGGCTCTTCCAGGTCGAGCGCGCCGGCGATGGCGACGGCGGCGAGCGCGTTCTGCACGTTGTGCTGGCCCAGCATGGGCAGGCTGAGATCTTGGATCGTGTGCTCCTCGCCCTGTCTTCGGTAGGTCAGCACGACGTCGAAGCGGGATCCCTCCGGCTCGCTCATGATGTTCGTGGCGCGCACCTCGGCCTGAGGGCTCAGTCCATAGGTGACGATGCGGCGGTCTTCGATGCGCCCGATGAGCGACTGGACCACCGGGTGGTCGATGCACAGCACCGCGAAGCCGTAGAAGGGGATGTTTTCTATGAAGGTCTCGAAGGCGTCGTGCAGGGCGTCGGCCGAGCCGTAGTGATCCATATGCTCCGGATCGATATTCGTGACGACCGCTATGGTGGCCGGCAGCTTCACAAAGCTGCCGTCGCTTTCGTCGGCCTCGACCACCATCCAGTCGCCCTCGCCCAGACGGGCGTTCGTGCCATAGGCGTTGATGATGCCGCCGTTGATGACGGTCGGGTCGAGGCCGCCGGCGTCGAGCATCGCGGCGATCATAGAGGTGGTGGTGGTCTTGCCGTGGGTACCGCCGACGGCGACCGACCACTTGAGCCGCATCAGTTCGCCCAGCATCTCGGCCCGCCGCACGATCGGGGCAAAGCGCTCGCGCGCGGCGACGACCTCTGGATTATCGGGCTTGACCGCCGAGGAGATCACGACGACCTGGGCCTCGTCGACGTTCGCCGGCGCGTGGCCGATCGCCACCTTGACACCGAGCTTGCGCAGGCGCTGTACGTTGGCGTTCTCCGCGATATCGCTGCCCTGCACGTGGTAGCCCAGGTTGTGCAGGATCTCCGCGATGCCGGACATGCCGATCCCGCCGATGCCGACGAAGTGAATGGTGCCGAGATCGAGTGGCAAGCCTCTCATGCGGCGGCCTCCTTCGGCGGCTCTTCGCCACCGTTGGATTGAGCCTCCGGAAACACCAGGTTGGCCAGGCGCCGGGCGGCGTCCGGCTGGGCGAAGGCGGTCGCGCACTGGGCGGCGCGGGCCAATAGCGCGGGTGTCGCGAAGAGGGCGCCGAGCCGGTCGGCCAGGACCTCGGGGCTCAGCGACCGGTCCGGGATCAGCCAGGCCCCTCCGGCATCGACCAGGGCCTGGGCGTTGGCGGTCTGGTGGTCGTCCGTAGCGAAGGGGTAGGGCACCAGGATGGCCGGCCGGCCGGTCGCGGCCAGCTCGGCTATGGTCGAGGCGCCCGCGCGGCAGATGGCCAGGTGGGCGCCGGCCAGGCGCTCCGGCATGTCTTCGAGGAACCCGGCAAGGTGCGCCGCCACCCCGCACTCCCGGTAGACCGCCGCGACGTGCTCGAGCGCGTCGCCACGCACCTGCTGGCTGACCTCCAAGCGGCGGCGCAGTCCCTCGGGCAGGCGCTGGACGGCCGCGGGGACGAGATCGTTGAAGGCGCGCGCGCCCTGGCTGCCACCGGTCACCAGAAGCCGCAGCCTGCCGGCTTGGTCGGGCGGGGCATAGGGCCTACGGCCCACTTCGGTGATGGCCGGACGCACCGGGTTGCCGGTCACCGTCACCCTTGCGCGGCCGGCGGGGGTCAGGCCTTCGACCCGGGCGAAGCAAGTGCCGATGGCCTGCGCCCGCGACGCCAGGAGCCGGTTGGCCCGGCCGAGGACCGCGTTCTGCTCATGCAGCACCACGCGCAAACCGGCCTGGGCACCCGCCAGCACCGTCGGGACAGAGGGATAGCCGCCGAACCCAACCACGGCATCCGCCCCGAGTCGTTTGACCAGGCCGCGGGCCTGCATGAAACCGACAGCCAGGCTCAGCAGCCCCTTGAGCTTT
>JAOUCL010000543.1 GCA_029859805.1 Rhodospirillales bacterium
CCACCTGGATCCTCGAGCTGGCGGGCCGAGGCCAGGTCGAGGATCCAGGTGGTGAGCTGTCCGTCCGCGACGATGTCGAGCCGCCCGTTTGCGACCCCCTCGCCGTCGAAGGGCTTGGAGCGCAATCCGCGCGGGCGGTGCGGGTCGTCGACAATCGTGATGCCCGGCGCGAAGATCCGCTCGCCCAGCTTGTCCTTCAGGAAGGAGGTGCCGCGAGCGACCGCGACGCCGTTGATGGCCCCGGCCAGATGGCCGACCAGGCCGCCGGACACGCGCGGGTCGAAGACCACGGGCACGCGGCCGGTCGCGGCCTTGCGGGCGCCAAGGCGGCGCAGGGTTCGCTCCGCGGCCTTGCGGCCGACCCCGGCCGGGTCCTCCAGGTCGGCGCCGTAGACCTGGGTGGAGAACTCGTAGTCGCGCTCCATGTCCAGGCCCTCGCCGGCCAGCACCGAGACGCCCAGCGAATGGCGCGAGACGGCGTAGCCGCCGGCAAAGCCGTTGGAGGCGGCAAGCGCGATGCGCGAGAGCGACCAGCCGGCCTCGGCGCCCTCCGAGTTGGTGATGCCGGAGACCGCCCGCGCCGCGTCCTCGCAGGCCGTGGCGCGTTCGATCAAGGTCTCGGCCGCCGGCTCGATGTCGTCGCAGATGTCCAGCTGCGGCGGGGCCTTGGCCAGCTGGGCCGGGTCGGCCAGGCCGCAGTGCGGGTCCTCCGGCACCGAGCGCGCCATGGCCAGCGCGCGGTCCACCAGCTCGTCGAGGGCGGCCGGCGAGTTGTCCGAGGAGGAGACGATCGCCTGGCGCCGCCCGACGAAGACCCTGAGGCCGAGGTCCTGGCTTTCCTCCCGCTCCAGGCGTTCGAGCTCGCCCAGGCGCTGGGCATGGGAGAGCGCAACGGAATGCGCGAGCAGCGCGTCGGCGGCGTCCGCGCCGGCGGCCTTGGCTTTCGCGATCAGGCCGTCGAGCAGGTCGAGCGCATCGTCTGTGGCGGTCATGGGCGTTCCTCGCAGGCGGAGAGCGGCGGATCGTACAGGTGGTGCGGATCTTATATAGGAAACAACGCCGGCGTTGCACCGGCCTTTGCCGCCGGTTACTCATGATCCATGAGCGCCTCGCCCGAGATCCTGATTCTGGCCGGCAGCCCGCGCGCCGTGTCCTATACCCGCGGGCTGGCCCGGGACATCGGCCGGGCCCTGGAGGGCCAGGGCGCGCGGGTCCGGCTCCTCGACCTCTACGAGGCTCCGCTGCCGCCGCTCGACCCGGCCCTGCGCGCCCGGGGCGAGGACCATCCGGACCCCAATGCCGCCGAGCTCTACCGTCTGGCCGGCCGCGCCGACGCCTTCGTGCTCGCCACGCCGGTCTATCACAACAGCTATTCCGGCGTGCTCAAGAACGCGCTGGACTACCTGGGCAGCGAGCAGTTCAGGTACCGTCCGGTGGGGCTGGCCAGCCACGGCGGGCGCTCGACCCAGGCGGTCGACCACCTGCGCCAGGTGGTGCGCAGTGTCCTCGGCGTGGCGATTCCAACCCAGGTCTGCACCGCTGCAGCCGACTATGACGGCCGGCCCGGCGAGACCGGCTGCCATCGGATCGTCGACCCGGAGATCCTGTCCCGAATAGAGGGTTTCGCCGACGAGCTGGTGCTCTTCGCCCGCAGCCTCCAGGGCCTGCACGCGGCCGCGGCCGCCGAAAGGGGCGCCTAGGCACCCCGGCGTATGGCCTGGATTTTGGCTTGGTTTGAGGCGGTCCGGTCCGCGCGGCGCGGGGATCACCGCCGCGCGGACCGGCAAACGGGGTTCATTCGCCCAGGACTCGCTCCAGGCGGTCCATGTCGTTGATCACGCGCCAGCTACCGCCGCCTTCCTCGATGCGGGACTGCCAGTACTCCAGGCGGTCCATGTACTCGCGCGGATCGATGTTGTCGCTGCGCAGCTTGGTGACGTTGAGCGCGATGACGTCGAAACCGCTCAACTCGAGATCGAACTCGCGCACATAACCCTCCTCCAGGTCTTCCTTCAGATCCGAGAAGATCAGGATGGTCTTGTGGCCCGTGCCCTTTTCGTTCAGGTATTCGACCGCCTGCAGTATGCCGCCGGA
>JAOUCL010000542.1 GCA_029859805.1 Rhodospirillales bacterium
GAAAGATCCATCGCGCACCTCCAAATCCAGCGTGAATCTTCCTTCATAACACAAAATGTGGTAGATCTACTGCGTTCATTCATCAGATTTGTGACTCAGTAAGACTAAGGAGCTCATAGGATCTCGTGGGGCAGTGCAGGGACCTTGACCTCAAGGAGCCAGGTAATAGTCCGGGCCTAACCCGCAAAACACTGGTCTGCCAGGGCGTGCGTTTTCTTGACGCTCCCTCGACGCCTCCCGAATCTTAGGGAACGCGTCACCGTCATGAAAGTACCGCCAACCCCCCGACATCCACCCCTCGCACGGCCCTACCGCCCGCCAGCCTGCAGCAGTGCCCGCACTTCGGCGGCGTTGGCGGGCCACCGGGCCCAGTCGGCGGCGAGGCCCCACTTGTTCTTATGCGCGGGGTTGGCGCTGGCCTGGAGCTGGGCTTGGACGACCTTGCGGTGGCCGCGGGCGGCGGCCTCCATCAGGGCGGTGTTGCCGACCGCGCCGGCACGGCGGCCGCCCGCCGCGCCGTGGGCCGGCAGCAGGCGCAGCGCGGCCAGATCGCGCAGTGCCGCCGTGCGTGGCCAAGCACCGACAGACCGTGGCACCGGCGATACCGCGGCCGCCCCGCCTCGGTGAGCGAAGGCCCGGAAACCAGGGCCTCGATGTTCGCCCAGTGGGCGGCGGTCTCGCACATCTGGCAGGCGGGCGAGGTACCGTAGAGGACGCAGCCGGAGAGGTCGCGGGTGCCGAGCACGCGCGCGGCGGCGCGGATCGCCGCCATCTCGGCGTGGGCCCACGGGGTCGCCGGAACTGGAGCGCACGCGAAGGCCGTTCAAAGACCTCGGCGGCGGGCTGGATCGCCTGGGATTTGGCGACCAACCTGTTCGATCCGGTGATGGTCTGGGTGAGGTCTGGGGTCATCCGGCCCGCACCGACCCGGTAGACCAGCCGACTATGCTGCTTGACGGCGGGAAAGCGAAGCATGATTGTCTGGGCCGAACAGTAGCGCCCGCACGATGCGACCAAGGGAGGTGAAAATGGGTGAAGGGGCTTTCGACAAGAGTAAAGTTGTCGCGGTTCTCAACCGCATCTTGGAGACCGAACTGGCGGGCGTGGTTCGCTACACCCATTACTCGTTCATGGTCTTCGGCTACAGCCGCATTCCCATCGTCTCTTGGTTGCGAAGTCAAGCGGCTGAATCCATGACCCATGCCCAGGAAGCAGGCGAACTCATCACCCAGTTGGACGAGCATCCATCGCTTGGCATCGGAAAGCTGCTGCAAACTCACAAGCATGACATAGGCGACATCCTGCGGGAGGCCCTGGAGCACGAAGAGGCCGCCGTGGCGCTCTACCGGGAGCTTCTCGATCTAACGGCCGATCGCTCGGTATTGCTCGAGGAATACGCGCGGCGCATGGTTGCCGAAGAAGAGATGCACGTGGGAGAGGTAAAGAAAATGCTCCGCGCTCCCGACGGCTGAGTCTCCGGGTAGTCGCCTCACCTTCTTCCGGCTCCTCTCTGCGAGATCATTACACTGCGACAAACTTCTTTTGGACACGTTGCCTTATACCGGCGAGCCCACGACCGGACTCGCTGGTATAAGACGCCAGTTGCCGAACGGCACGAGGAGGGCGGTCAAGTATACTGGCCCAGGAATTGGCGACGATGGGATACCCCCTCTCGCGTGGGCTTCGATCTAGTTGCGGAAGCCGTACTCCAACACCCAGTAACTCGGGTTCAGATCGGCCAGCGGTTCGCGCAGCTTCGCCAGCTCGTCTTCGGGGCCATGGATCTGCAAATCCCTGAGCTCCATCATCCCCGACCCCAGGACCTCCTGCAGGAGGGCTCCCACGTTGTCGAGGTGGGCCAAGGCCCCGTCCCCGTTCGCGTAGCCTTCGCGGCAATGGACCTTGTCGCCGCAAATGGTGAATCCATAATACAGACAGTCCTTTTCCGATCTGGTCAGCTCCACGAACCTTTCCAAATTGGCCCTTACATTGTCCATTTCGCCCTCTTTGACGACGAAGTAGGGGTGGATGGTCACGCATTTGTCGTTGGTGGACATGGCCTTTCCCTCCACTGTCGGTTTCGAGTCTCGACGG
>JAOUCL010000051.1 GCA_029859805.1 Rhodospirillales bacterium
TCCCTCGACAAACGCGGGATGAGGAAACTCAGTGTGAGGGTGAGCTTTTTCAAGGAGTTGCCCTCATCCTCTGAGCTTCCTCACCCTGAGCTTGTCGAAGGGCGAAGGACGAGGGCAACGGGCCGCCGCGGACTTTTTCAACAGCCTGCTAGAGGTGCTGTCCACCGGTAACGAAGATCTCCGTGCCGGTTACATAGCCGAAATCCTCCGTGCAGAGCCGGTAGACGGCCGAGGCCACCTCTTCGGGCCGGCCCATGCGGTGCATGGGGATGCGCGGAATCAGGGCCTCGTACTCCTCGCCGATCATGGCGGTCTCGATCTCGCCGGGGGCAACCGCATTGACCCTGACCCCGATCTCAGCGAACTCGACGGCCATCTCCCGGGTGAGCGCCGAGAGCGCGGCCTTGGAGACCGAATAGGCCGAGCCGGCGAAGGGATGGATCAGGTGACCGGCGATCGAGGTGATGTTGACCACGCTGCCCTTGCCCTTGCGCAGGGGCACGGCAAAGCCGCGCGCCAGGGACAGCGGCGCGAAGAGGTTCAGCTCGAAGACCTGGCGCCAGCTGTCCAGGTCGCCGTTGATCACGCCGAGCCGCTCCTTGAACGACGTCTTGGGCGACACGGCCGCGTTGTTCACCAGGGCGTCCAGGGGCCCTCCGTCCAGCAGCGCGTTGGCGTCGAGGATGAAGTCCTCGAGGCCCTTGGGGTCGGCCAGGTCGGTGGTGATGTGGTGTGTCCAGTTGCGATCGCGCCCGCACTCGGGCGGAATCTCCTCGCGCGAGCAGGTGATGACTCGCCACCCCTCCTCGCTGAAGCGCAGGACCGTGGCATGCCCGATGCCCCGGCTCGCCCCGGTCAGGATTACCGTTCTGGGTTCGCTGCTCATGGCGCGACTATAGCAAAGGTCACTGACGATGACTCATTTCATGGGAGCGGATCGGGCCGCCTCAATGAGCCAGCAGCACGGGCAGGGTCGCGCCCGCGATCACGCCGCGCGTGGCGCCGCCCAGAACCATTTCCCTGAACCGGCTGTGGCCATAGGCTCCCATGACCAGCATATCGGCCCCCGCCTCGGCGCATTGAATCATCAGCTCCTTGCCGATCGGGTCCCGGCCCGGCGTGAAGGCCCAGGTGCGCGCCTCGATGCCGTGCTGGCCCAGGTAGCGGGCCACCTCGCTCGGCTTTGCGGCGACCGATCCGTACTGGGCGGTCATGATCTCCACTTTGACCGCCTTGCGGAGCATCGGCAAGGCGGCCCCCAGAGCCCGCGCCGCCTCGCGGCTGCCGTCCCAGGCGATCGCGATCTTGCTGGCGAAGGGATCGGGCAGATCCGGCGGCACCATCAGCACCGGGCGGCCGGTTTCGAACATGGCCACTTCCAGGGCCGGGGGATTGCCGTCGGTCGGCTCCGGCGGCGGCTTGGCGACAACGACCAGATCGCTCAGCCGGCCGCGGCGCGTAACCTCGTCCGACTCGCGGCCGATGACATGGTCGAATCTCACGTCGAATCGTCCCGGAACAGGCGTCGCATCCGCCTCGATCAGCGGCAGGCCGGCCGCGACGCAGTGCGTGTCGTAGAGGCGCCGGGCCTCGGCTGCCCGCTTCTTCTCCGCGGCCCGGATGTTTTCGATGACCTGCTCGACCATCGCCCCGGACGCCCCTTCGCCGAACAGCGGCATGGCGTCCTTGACCTCGCCCTCCACATGCAGGAGCTCGACCGCAGCCTCGAAGTCGCGCCCCAAGGCCAGCGCGGCCTTGACTACGGCCTCGCTGCCCGCCTCGCCGTCGATGACGGCCAGGATTGTTCCCAGGGTCATGGCGTCCTCCACTACTTGCGACAGGTCAGGTTCGCGACCTGACAATCTGCACCGAAGCGGCCCGGATGCATTGACCCAGGTCAAACCTCGCGCTTGGCCAGGGGATCATCCAAACTGCGCGCGGTGCTCCTCGACACCGTGGGGGTCCTCGTGAATTATGACCTCCGCCTCGGGAAAGGCCCGCAGCAACTCCGCCTCGACCGCGTCGGCCACCTCATGCGCATCGTGGAGGGGCATCTTGCCGTCCATTTCCAGGTGCAGCTGGATGAAGGTCTGCCGGCCCGAGGTGCGCGTGCGCAGGTCGTGCAGATCGAGCACTTCCGCGTGACCCAGCGCGATCTCCTTGATACGCTGCCGCGCCTCCTCGGGCAGTTCACGGTCCATCAGCATGTCGAGCGCGCCGCGCGCGATCTTCCAGGCATTGTAGAGGATGTAGCCGGCGATCCCCAGGCCGAACAGCGGATCGGCATGGATCCAGCCGAGCTGGGACACCGCCAGGAGCGCCAGGATCACCGCGCCGTTGACCAGCAGGTCCCCGACGTAGTGCAGCGAGTCCGCCTGGATCGCGACCGAGCCGGTCTTGCGCACCACATAGGCCTGGAACCGGGTCAGGATGAAGGTCACGACGATCGCGAAGACCATGACCGCGATCCCGGCCTGGGCGTGTTCGACGGCCTGCGGCGCGTAAAGCCGGTGGCCCGCCTCGATAGTCAGGAAGATCGCCGAGCCCGCGATGAAGGTCGACTGGCCGAGGGCCGCCAGGGGTTCCGCCTTGCCGTGGCCGAACCGGTGCTCACGATCGGCCGGGGTCAAGGCGTGGCGCACCGCAATCAGGTTCAAGATCGAGGCCGCCGCGTCGAGCAGCGAATCGAGGAGCGTGGACAGGAGGCTGACCGAATCCGTGTAGACCCAGGCCCCGAACTTGACGACGACAAGCATGCCGGCGGTCGCCACCGAAGCATAGGTGGCAAGGCGCATGAGCCGGGCTGCCTGGTCGCTGGTCACGGAACTGGGGGCGTGTTGGTTCAGATCGCTTCTCCCGGAACACTCGTCGGAGCGGCGCGCGAGACTCTTCAAGGGTAGAGCCGCTCGGTCCGCCATCCTCCGCTTTCGCGATGATACACGAGCCGGTCATGCAGGCGAAATGCCCCTTCGCGCCAAAATTCGATGGTCCGCGGAACGATCCGGAAACCGGACCAGTGGGGCGGCCGCGGCACCTCGCCCAGGGCGTATTTCGCGGCGAACCTGGCGATCCGCTGCTCCAGCTCGAAGCGCCCGGCCAGGGGCCTGGACTGGTCGCTGGCCCAGGCGCCGATCTGGCTGTCCTTCGGGCGGGTCGCGAAGTACGCGTCGGCCTCCTCGTCGGCGACTGTCTGGATTTCGCCCTCGATGCGCACCTGGCGGCGCAGCGACTTCCAATGAAACAGCGCCGCCGCCTTGGGCCGGGCAAGGAGCTGCCGACCCTTGCGGCTCTCGAAGTTGGTGTAGAACACGAAGCCGCGCCGGTCCGCGCCCTTGAGCAGGACCATGCGCACCGAGGGCATGCCGTCCTCGCCTACCGAGGCGAGCGCCATGGCATCGGGGTCGTTGGGTTCGCCGGTCTTGGCCTCCTCGAACCAGACGCCGAAGAGGTCGAGGGGGTCCTTGGGCGCGTCGTCACCGAACATGGTCCAGAGCCTGCCTCCAAGCCGTTGTCGTGTCTCGGCCCAGCCGTGACCGACCGCTGTTGCCGCGGGGATGGTTTTGCTAGTATATGCGTAACAGACTCCAAGACAGAAGCACACAGGCAGTGGCTCCATTAACCATCGAATGAGGCAGCCCCGATGAAATTCAAGACCGTGATCGCGGCCGTGATGATTGCATTATTGAGCACGGCCTGCGCCGGGCAGGGCGAAAAACAGACCCTTGGCACTCTCGGCGGCGCCGCGCTCGGCGGCCTTCTCGGCTCGCAGTTCGGCTCGGGCTCCGGCAAGCTGGCGGCGACCGGCGTCGGCGTCTTCATCGGTGCCCTGATCGGCAGCGAAATCGGCCGGTCCATGGACGAGGTCGACCGCATGAAGGCCAACCAGGCGATCAACACGGCCCATACCGCACCGGTAGGCGAGACGATCACCTGGAACAATCCGGATTCCGGGCATTCCGGCACGGTGACGCCGATTCGCGACGGCACGTCGTCCTCGGGCAGCTATTGCCGCGAGTTCCAGCAGACCGTGACGATCGGCGGCCAGACCGAAGAGGCCTACGGCACGGCCTGCCGGCAACCGGACGGCTCTTGGCAGATCGTCGATCAGTAGGATCGCGATCCATCCCCGGCCTGGCGGGCGCCCCCGGACAGGCGCCCCGGCACCGTCATTGCGACTGATACCAAAGGTATGAGGGCGTTGCGGCGATGAGAAATCCCTACGAAGTTCTCGGCGTCGCGCGCGACGCCAGCGACGGGGACATCAAGCGCGCCTACCGCAAGCTGGCCAAGGAGCTGCATCCGGACCTCAACCCTGGCAACACGGCCGTCGAGCAGCGGTTCAAGGAGGTCGCCCAGGCCTACGGCATCCTGCGGGACGCGGACAAGCGCAAGCGCTTCGACCGCGGCGAGATCGATGCGAGCGGCCAGGAGACTCCCTTCAGGGGCGGCTCCTACCGTCGCTATGCCGAGACCGGCCAAGGCGCCAAGTACAGCCCCTTCGACTTCGGCGAGGACTACGGGGTCGAGGATATCTTCGCGGACCTGTTCGGCGGCGGCGCCCGGAAGGGCCGCAAGGGCCAGAAGGGCCGCACGGTCCGGCGGCGCGGCGCGGATGTCTCCTACACCGTGACGGTCGGCTTCCTCGAAGCCGCGGTCGGCGCGAAGAAGCGGCTCCGCCTGGCCGACGGCAAGACCCTGGAGGTCGCGCTGCCGGCGGGCGCGGAGGAAGGCCAGACGCTGCGTCTCAAGGGCCAGGGCATGGCCGGCCTGGGCGGCGCACCGGCCGGCGACGCCTATATCGAGGTGCACATCGAGGCGCACCGCTTCTTCACGCGCAAGGACAACAACGTCCATCTCGAGCTGCCGGTCACCCTGCAGGAAGCGGTCATGGGCGCCGGCATCGAGGCGCCGACCGTGCACGGCCCCGTGTCGGTCAAGATCCCGCCCAGCTCGAACACGGGGACGACTCTGCGTCTCAAGGGCAAGGGCGTGGTCGACCGCAAGACCGGCCAGAAAGGCGACCAGTACATGAAGCTGAAGGTCGTGCTGCCGGACAAGCCGGACGAGGAGCTGTCGGGCTTCGTCCGGCGCTGGTCGGAATCCCATGCCTACGATCCCCGGCGCAAGGCCGGCATGACCCAGAAGGGGGACGGCTGAATGCTCGCGACGATCGAGCAGGTGGTGGCGGAGATCAAGGTGACCCAGGGCGAGGTCACGGCCTGGATCGAGCAGCGCTGGGTGCGGCCGCTCGAGGAGGACGGCCGCTATCTCTTCGACGAGGCCGACCGAGCGCGCATCAAGCTGATCTCCGAGCTGCGCGGCGACCTTGAGGTCGGCGAGGAGGCCATGCCGCTGGTGCTGCGCCTGCTCGACCAGATCTACACCCTGCGCCGGGCCCTCACCGAGCTGCAGGGCGCCATCAAGGAGCTGCCGGCCGACGCCCGGGCCGAGCTCGAGGCCAAGCTGCGGAAGTAGGGCTCGGGAGTCCCCCGGACGCCCGAACGCCCGGTCTCCCGTCAGTCGACCGCATAGAGCGGCGCTTCGGGCGGGGTTTCGCCCTCCGCTGCGCGCGCCGCCTCGTCGAGCACCTCGGCGAGGCTGCGCAGGCGCGGCTCCTCGCCGGCCCGGATCAGACTGTCGATGACTTGGGCGATGCCCGCGGGCCAGCCTTCGCCCGGCGCAAGCGCGAGACCGAGCGCACGCATAAGGTCGCCGAGACTGACCGTCTCGAGGTCGCGGCCGAGCACCCAGCGGCTGCCCGCGCTGCGCACGGCGTAGCCGCGCCGCCTGAGCGCGCCCAGCACCTGGTCCAGCTCGCCCAGCGTGGCCGGCAAGCGCCGCGACAGGACGCGCTCCTTGAGCACCCGGCCCTCGCGGCTCGCCGCGCGCAATCGGGACAGCAGGGCGAGCGCGAGGGCCAACTGGGCGCCGGGCCCGTAGCGCCCCTGCCGGCGCGCCTCGGCCGCACGCCATTCCGGCAGGGCGGCGGCGATCTCGGCGCCGAGCAGAAGCACCGACCAGGACAGGTACATCCAGACCAGGAAGATCGGCACAGCGGCGAGCGCCCCGTAGATCGCCTGGTAAATCGGAAAGTGGGCGAGGTAGTAGCCGAAGCCCTTCTTGAGCAGCTCCAGCAGGACCGCGGCAACCGCCCCGCCCATGAGCGCATGGTGCGTGCGCACCGCGCGGTTGGGCACCACGATGAACAGCAGCGTGCAGCCGGCGGCCGAAAGCAGGAAGGGCAGCAGGCCGAACAGCGGCACGGCGGTGCTCTCGATGCCGGTCCATCGCACGGCCGCGAAGGCGTAGCTCGAGACCGAGATCGAGGCGCCCAGCAGCAGCGGCCCCAGGGTCAGCAGCGCCCAGTAGACCAGCAGGCGCATGGCCAGCGGCCGCGGCTCGGTGGCGTGCCAGATGGCGCCGAAGGCCCCGGTGATCGTGTTGAGCAGCAGGATCGCCGTCACAACGAGGCCCAAAAGACTGGGCCCGGTCAGGCGGCTGGCGTTGCCGGCGAACTCGGCGATCTGGCCGCTCACCGCCTGGGCCACCTCGGGCAGCATGGCGGCCAGCAGCAGGTCCTGCAGCTCGGCGCCCAGGCCCTCGAAAGCGTCGACGGCCGAGAGCACGGCGAGGACGATCGCGACCAGCGGCACGAGGGCCAGGAGCGTCGAATAGCTGAGCGCGGCGGCCGCGCGCAGGCCGTCGTCGGCGGCAAAGCGCCGCAGACAGTAGGCCGCAAAGCGCGCCAAGACCCGAAACCACCCGCCGATGCGCGAGACCTCGATCACTTCCATCTCCTCGATCCCAAGCCGCCAACCGCGGCCCGCCGGACGCCACGATTATAGACAAAGTTCACCAAGAGTTGGGGGACAAGCGCACGCTTTGCCCTCCGGGGCGGGGCCCGCCGAGGAATCGAGTAAACGAGCCCATGCGCAGTAAATAGTCTTTTGATTTCAATAGGTAATTGGACGTGTGGCCGTAACGGGCATAGCCCAAGCTATTGGAAGAATGCGATTTCATCACCGACCCCGTGCTTGCCTTCCTGTCGCCGGCAAGCCAAGATTCGGCGATCCAGGGCGTTGTTTGCAGCTGGTACCGTCCTGGAGGGCCGCGTCATGCCCGGCAACGGCACGGACAGCGCGGCGCGTGATCATGGGCCTCGGCCGGGCGCGCCGCTGTCGGCCTCGGGCCGCGCCGCTTCGATCTCCTGCTCCGTCTGATCCATGGCCTCCGGTCGGCTCGCGGCACGTCCCGTGCCCGTGTCTTCCTGGTAGACGCGTAGCCGCGCCGCCGGCGCCTGGCCCTCCTTGTCGACGCCGAAATAGAGCGTCTGATGGGGGAAGGGGATCTCGATCCCGAGCTCGTCGAACCGCCGCTTCATGCGCCGATTGAACTCGCGCCGCACCATCCACTGCTTGATCGGTAAGGTCTTGAAGCGCACGCGGATGTTGACCGAGGAATCGCCGAAGGAGTCGAGCCCCAAGACCTCCAAGGGTTCCAGGATCAGAGGACCGTAGGTCTCGTCCGCCTGCACCTCCGCGCCGATCTGCTTGAGCACCTCGATAACCTCGTCGATATCCTCGCGATAGGCCACGCCCACGTCGATGATGGCGAAGGAGAAGTCCTTGGTCAGGTTGAGGACGGAGGTCACGTCCCCGAACGGGACCGTATGCACGGTACCGGTCAGGTC
This sequence comes from Rhodospirillales bacterium, assembly GCA_029859805.1. Taxonomy (GTDB): domain Bacteria; phylum Pseudomonadota; class Alphaproteobacteria; order Kiloniellales; family JAKSDN01; genus CAMYKD01. The sequence goes on from JAOUCL010000051.1 coordinate 7,691, forward strand.
GCGCAGACGGACCGTGCGGATGGTCAGGCCCTCGACGACGCCGGTGTTGCTCCCCAGCGTGACCACGTCGCCGACGGCTATGGTCTCCTCGAGCAGGATGAACACGCCGGTAATCACGTCCTTCACCAAGGTTTGCGCGCCGAAGCCGATGGCGAGGCCGATCACGCCAGCGCCGGCGAGCAGGGGGGCGATGTTGATGCCGAGCTCGGACAGGACGGTCAGAGCGACAAAGACGACGAGCACCACGCGAACCGTATTGCGGAATAAAGGCAGCAGGGTCCGCATGCGGGCGCTGAGGTGCTTGGCGCCACCGGCCTCGTCCTGCGCCTCAAGATAGCGCTGCACGAAACTCGATATTACCTCCCAGACGACCCAGGCGCCGGCAAAGATCAGCAGAATCGTGGCCAGCCGCGCCGCGACCACGCGGCCCGTCTCGGAAAACAACCAGCCGGCGATGTCGAGCCCCCAGATCTGCAAGAGAACCAGGGCGGCGAGCACATTGACCACCGTCTTGGAGACGCGATGGACCACAAAAAGATACCGGTTCGCCCGCTCCTCCAAAGTCGGAAAACGAAGCTTGAGATCCTCGCGAAGACGGAAGCCCCGCTCGACGAAATACCTGAGACCGCCCGTCAACAACCGGGCCGCCATGACGATGATAGCGGTGAGCACGGTGGCCCGCGCGAGGAACTGGAAGCCGCCCTCGACCCCGAGGGCCCAAACGCCGTAGATCGCGTAGACATAGACGATCGCCAGCACGTGCCAGATATCGGCGAAGCGCCGGCGCAGTGCGGGGGCCGAGCCGCCGTCGCCTGCGGGCGCGGGCTTGCCCGCGAGCCATTCCGACACAGTCTCTCTGCTTTGCAGCAACAGGACGACGATCATCGTCGCCACAACCAACCCCAGGGCCCGCAAAAGGAAGGCGTGAGCCCCCGGCAGCAGGCCCAGCAGCAGCGCTGCCTCGGCTAAGAAGTACCCATAGACCGCAACCGACGCAATCCGCCGGGTCCAGATACAGGCATAGTTCGCGGTCTCGTCGGTGAGCGGGAAAAGCCGCAGGTTGGCCGCCTGGGGCGTCAGCAGCAGGCGGGCAAAGGCCATGACGATCCGGACCAGGACATTCGCGTTCACGATCGCGAGCACAACGAGGCGCGTGACCGGCCGCGGCTCGGCAAGCGCCAGGATGCCGTAGGCGGCCCCGGCGAAACCCAGGATCGGCAGCAGGTCGAGGACCGTCCGCGCAAGCAGTAGAACCACGCGGGTCAGCCAAGTCTCGGTTTGGCGGCTTTCGACGGCCTTGCGGGTGCGCGACAGCAGCAGCCGCAGCAGCCACTCGGCGGCAAAGGCGGCCAGAAGGATAAGGACGAGTTTTGTCGCGACCTCCGCCCACAGGCCGCGAACGGCGGGGTCCCGGGCCTGCCGCAGGATCAAATCCGCGACCACCGGCAGGCCCGACAGGACTTGGCCGACCTGGCCGAGCTGTCTAGTGAGTGTTTCCGTCTTCGCGGCAAGGGCGGCCAGGATCTCCCCGCCGGCGCCCTGCTCCTGCTCCGCCTCGCGCGCCTGCCGGGCCTGAACCAGGCCCCGCAAGCTTTGGATCAGCTTGTCGCGCTCCGCCTCGTCCTCGAGCGTGGCGACGAGCGCCTCGAGCTGCTCGCCGGTGATCTCCATGGCGGTATCGGCAGGCTTGGGCTCCTGAGCGTGTACAACGGACCCCAGAAGCCAAGCCGAAGCGACAAGCACGATCAGCCCGGCGAACAGCCGACGCGAGCGTCGGGGTGTGGTGGCAAGCAGGTGCACTTGGAAGATCCCAGCCTTCGTTCCAACATAAGGTGACGTCCGCGAGAATCGGGACGCGGCAGCCATCTTCCCGGTCCCACGAGAACAAATCCGCTCGATCGGCCGAGGAGGATCCGCAGCAGTGCTGCTGACGCGCGGGACGGCGTAAGAATCGCGCCCCGCGCGGCACCTCCACCGGCGCCGAAACGGCATCCCGTTGCCGGAATTCCGTATCTTACCGTTTATCGCCCGGGCTTCCAGCCCGGCAAGTGCGTTGTGGCAGCCTCGCCGGCGCAGTGCGCCTGGATGGCGGCCAAAGCCATCTTGATGAAACGGCTCGTTCTCACTGACCTTTGGTATCACTCAATGCGCTGAGGGCGCGCCGGTGCGAACCCGACTGGATTTCGATGCGGTCGCTAGGCGGCGAGCGTCTTGTAGAGCTCCGCGGTGGTGATGACGTATTGGTCCACCAGCTTGTGCCAGCGCGTGGGGTCCTTGTCGGACAGCGACGTTAGTTGGCGGTTCAGGTCGCTCAAGCGGGACCGGAGCTCCTGGGCCCTGGTCTGCTTTTGCTGAAATTCGCTGGTCGCGGTCTTGGTCGCGATCGGGGTCTTGGTCGCTGTCGGCTTGAGCGCCGTTCCCCCGACCGTTCCCATGGTCGGGTAGGCGACCGGTACGACGCCGGCGACCGGCACGGGTGTCTTACAGACATCGGGAAACCCTAAAACGCTCTGTCCGTTGTGAGTCGAAGCCGGAAACATGGTCGTGCCCTCCCTGGTTCGTCCCCGCTTGCAGGAAACAGTCTATCTTATCCAGGATCGAAGTGTCGCCCGGTGAGTTTTCTCACGCGCCACGGCACTCCCGGGGGCCTGGGCGCCGCCGCGCCACCCGGCGTCCCCCGGCGAATTGACCCGCCGTTGCTTTGCTGTAGGATGCGCCGCAACCCGAAGGAGAGGGGACCACTCCGCGATGCGAGGACAGGCCATGCGAGGACAGGAATGACCGAGAGCCACCCGCTCATGGCCGGCAAGCGCGGCCTGGTGATGGGCGTCGCCAACGACCGTTCGATCGCCTGGGGCATCGCGTCGAAGGCGCACGCGCACGGCGCGGAGCTGGCCTTCACCTACCAGGGCGACGCGCTGGAAAAGCGCGTGCGGCCGCTGGCCCAGTCGGTCGGCTCGAAGCTGGTGCTGCCCTGCGACGTCGCCGACGACGCCAGCATCGACGCGGTCTTCGCGGCGCTGAAGGAGACCTGGGGCAAGCTCGACTTCCTGGTGCACGCCATCGCCTACTCCGACAAGGAGGAGCTGAAGGGCAAGTACCTGAACACCAGCCGCGACAACTTCGTCCGCTCGCTCGACATCTCCTGCTTCTCCTTCACCGCCGTGGCGCAGCGCGCCGTGCCCCTGATGACCTCGGGCGGCAGCCTCCTGACGCTGACCTATTACGGCTCGGAACGGGTCATGCCGCACTACAACGTCATGGGCGTCGCCAAGGCGGCGCTGGAGGCCAGCGTGCGCTATCTGGCGAACGACCTGGGCGACAAGAACATCCGGGTCAACGCGATCTCGGCCGGGCCGATCAAGACGCTCGCGGCCTCGGGCATCGGCGACTTCCGCTATATCCTGAAGTGGAACGAGTACAACGCCCCGCTGCGCCGCAACGTGACCATAGGCCAGGTCGGCGGCTCGGCGCTCTACCTGCTGTCCGACCTCTCGTCCGGGGTGACCGGCGAGGTGCACCACGTCGACAGCGGCTACCATTCCGTGGGCATGGTGGCGGTCGACTCCGCGCCGCAAGTCGCCGAGCTGCTGCAGAGCCTGAAACCCCAGTCGTGAGGGCAGGCACATAGGGACAGTCCCTGGACGGCCTTTCCCTCGCCCCTCGGGAGAGGGAGGGGCCCGCGAAGCGGGAGGGTGAGGGCATGTGGGTATCAAGCTTATCCGCGAGGCGCCTCCGCTCGCCGTCTTCGAGTGGAACAGCCGGCCCTCACCCGCTCGGCTCCGCCTCGCCACCCTCTCCCGAGGGGAGAGGGTTGTCTCTTGGCGCCTCGAGAAGGACCGGAGAAAACAGGGACCGTCCATGTTATTCAGTGGGCGTCCGCCATGCCCGGTAACGCCTTCGGCCGGGCCTTCCGCTTCACCACCTGGGGCGAGAGCCACGGGCCGGCGATCGGTTGCGTGGTCGACGGCGTGCCGCCCAGGATCCCGCTGGCCGAGGCCGACCTGCAGCCCTGGCTCGACCGCCGCCGCCCGGGGCAGTCGCGCTTCACCACGCAGCGCCGCGAGGCCGACCAGGTGCGGATCCTCTCGGGCACCTTCGAGGGCCGGACGACGGGCACCCCGATCGCGCTGATGATCGAGAACCTGGACCAACGCGCCAAGGACTACGGCGACATCAAGGACAAGTTCCGGCCCGGCCACGCCGACATGACCTACTGGAGCAAGTACGGCATTCGGGACTATCGCGGCGGCGGGCGTTCCTCGGCGCGCGAGACCGCGGCGCGGGTCGCCGCCGGCGGCGTGGCGCGCAAGGTTCTCGCCCACCTGCTGGACGGCGCCGTGACGATCCGCGGCGCCCTGGTGCAGGTCGGGCCCTACGGCATCGATCCGGCGCGCTGGGACTGGGACCAGGTCGAGCAGAACCCCTTCTGGTGCCCGGACGCCGAGGCGGCCGAGGGCTGGGCCGAGTTCCTGGACGAGGTGCGCAAGGACGGCTCCTCGACCGGCGCCGTGGTCGAGGTCGTGGCCAGCGGCCTGCCGGCCGGCCTGGGCGAGCCGGTCTACGACAAGCTGGACGCGGACCTCGCCAAGGCCATGATGTCGATCAACGCGGTGAAGGGTGTGGAGATCGGCGCCGGCTTCGCCGCCGCGGCGCTGTCGGGCGAGGACAACGCCGACGAGATGCGCATGAAGGACGGCGAGATCGCCTTTCTCTCGAACGCGGCCGGCGGCATCCTGGGCGGCATCTCGAGCGGCCAAGACATCGTGGTGCGCTTCGCGGTCAAGCCGACCAGCTCGATCCTGACGCCGCGCAAGACCGTCGACATTCACGGCAAGGACACGGAAATCTCGACCAAGGGCCGCCACGACCCCTGCGTCGGCATCCGCGCCGTGCCGGTCGGCGAGGCCATGATGGCCCTCGTCTTGGCCGACCACCTGCTGCGCCACCGGGGGCAGGTCGGCCTTTAGGTGCGCGGAAAACAGGACGGCTCGTGGGCACCCTGTGTGAACGCGTTGCCCCTGTCGCTTTGGCCTACTATGATCCGCAGTGAAACGGCGTCATTCCCGAAATTGGGACGAGACGGGGAGAGTCCACGGTGGCCCGGCGGGTCCCGCAGGATGGGCTGCGGTCGGTGATGCGAAAATTCAGATGGGGAGGAACGGGTTAATGAAGATTTTTCTGATAGCCGTCTCGGCATTGATCTTGCTGGCGTCGCCGCTGAGCGCGGCGGAGCAATCCGGTACCCTCGAACAGATCAAGGAGTCCGGCACGATACGGCTCGGATACCGCGAGTCGGAGCCGCCGATGTCGTTCGTCGACGAAAGCGGAAAGCCGGTCGGCTATTCGATCGACCTCTGCCGGCGCATCGCCACGGCGGTGAAGGCGGAGCTCAAGATGCCCGAAATCGCCGTGGAACTGGTGCCGGTCAATGCGGCAAATCGTTTCACGGCCCTGTCGGACAACAAGATCGACATTCTCTGCGGCTCGACGACGAAGACGCTCTCCCGCAGCGAAATCGTCGACTTCACCCAGCTGACCTTCGTCACGGGCGCCTCTCTATTGAGCCTGGACGGGTCCAAGGTCGCGGCCGTCGCGGACCTCCAAGGGAAGAAGGTCGGCGTCGTCAAGGGCACGACGACGATCGAAGTCCTCAAGGGCGCGCTCAAGGACTCGCTGACCGAGGCCGAGGTCGTTCCGGTCGACTCGGCATCGGATGCGGTCAAGTCCCTGCTCGACGGCAAGATAGACGCCTTCTCGTCCGACCAGGTCGTTCTCATCGGCCTTGTCTTGACGTCGGAGGACAAGGGCGACTTGGTCATTTCCAACGAGCTGTTCTCCTTCGAGCCGTTCGCTCTCGCCGTGAGACGCAACGACGCGGACTTCCGCCTCGTCGCGGACCGCGTGCTATCGCACCTCTATCGAAGCGGGCAGATCATCCAGATCTACAAAAAATGGTTCGGACAATTCTCCAATAAGGCCCCGGCGGCCTTGGGCGCGGTCTACCGGCTCAACGCCACCCCGGAATAAGCGAAAAAGGTGTCTGACACCTTTTTCTAGCGTTTGAAGCCGGCGACCAGCTCGACGTGGCCGGACCAGGGGAACTGGTCGAGGGGGGTGACCTCGCCGAGGGCGAAGCCGCCGTCGACCAGGATCCGCGCGTCGCGGGCGAAAGTGTTGGGGTTGCAGGAGACGGCCACGACCGCGGGCAGATCCGAGGCGGCGAAGGCCTCGGCCTGCGCCCGCGCGCCGGCACGCGGCGGGTCGAAGACGGCGCAGTCGAAGCCGGCCAGCTCGGATGCGTCCAGCGGCCGGCGCGCCAGGTCGCGCGCCTCGGCGCTCACGCGCCCCTCCAGCCCGGCCTGCCGCGCCGCCGTCCGGAGCGCGGCCAGCGCCGCCTCGTCGCCCTCTACCGCGTGGACCCGCGCGTGCTCCGCCAGGGGAAAGCTGAAGGCGCCGCAGCCCGCGTAGAGGTCGAGCACCCGTTCGGCCGCCTCGGGCAGGCCGCCCAGAACCAGGCGGGTGAGCGCCGTCCCGCCCTCGGCGCTGGGCTGCAGGAAGCCGCCGGGCGGCGGCTCGACGGCGACACCGGCGAAACTGATGCGCGGCGGACGCCGGCGCACGATCGGCTCCGGCTCGCCGTCCGGCGACGCCCAGGACAGGCGCGCCAGATCGGCGTTTCGGGCCAGCTCGGCCAGGGCCTCGCGCGCCGCCAAGTCCGGGGGCCGCCGCGAGATCAGCAGGAGGTCGACCCCGCTTTCGGTCTCGCTCAGGGTCACGTCCGCGCTCTCGCGCGGCGCCAGGATCCCGGCCAGGGCCGCGCGCAGCAGCGGCAGGACCGCGGTCAGCCCGGGCGTCAGCAGCAGGCAGCCAGGCGCATCGACGACCTTATGGCTCGCCCGTTCGTGAAACCCCAAGAGGACCCGCGCCTGGGTCCGCACCGCGGCCAGCGCGGCCCGGCGCCGGCTGCCCGGCGGGACGACAATGAGCGGGCGGACCGCCTCGCCCGGCAGGCCCCGGCGCGCCAGCGCCTGCACGACCTGCTCCCGTTTCCAGCTAGCCGTACGGCCGGCCTCGAGGTGCTGCAAGGCGCAGCCGCCGCAGGGCCCGTAGTGCGGACAGGGCGGCTCGACCCGCCCTGGGCCGCCCGCCAGCAGCTCGATGACCTCGGCCTTGAAGGCGCCGGCCTTTTCGCCGGTCACGCGCAGGCGCACCCGGTCGCCCGGCAGGGTGAGCGGCACGAAGACCGGCCGGCCGTCCAACCGCCCCACCCCGTCGCCGCGCCCACCGAGCGACTCGATCGTGACCTCCGCCTGGCGTCCGCCGCCGCGGCGGGGCTTGCGCCTCATGGTCCCTGCTCCCGCAGCGAATGGTGCCGAGACTCTAGCCGATCGGCCGGCGCGCGCAACGCCCCGGCGCCGGAGGGCTTGGTACCGGTTGGTCGTGTTGCCAGGCAATTGCCGTTGCTTCAAGATGGGCCTGGATACCGGACGACCCAAGCCGCCGACGATCGACCGTAGCACCTCGATGGCTGCCGCAGGGAACCGGGAAGGGGGGCGTCGCGTGACCACGGAAAACGAAATCTTGAAGGATAAGGCCTTCCTGAAGCGGGTGCTGGAGGTCAGTATCCGAATCGGCCTGCTGGTCCTCCTGGTCGTCTGGTCCTTCGAGATCGTCCGCCCGTTCATCGTGCCGGTCATCTGGGGCATCATTCTCGCGGTCGCGGCGCATCCCGGCTACCGCCGGCTGCACGACGCGCTCGGCCAGCGCCGTGCGCTCGCCGCAACGCTGGTCACCTTCCTGATGCTCGTCCTGCTCGCCGGTCCGATGACGATGCTCGCCGGCACGCTCATCGAAGGTGCGCGGGAGCTCGCGCAGATGCTGCGCGAGGGAAGTCTGCAGATCCCGCCACCTCCCGAGAGCGTCGCTACCTGGCCGGTGATCGGCGAGCCCCTGGCCAAGTTCTGGAGCCTCGCCTCGGAGAACCTGGACGAGGCGCTCCAAAAGATCGGGCCACAGATCCGGGCGGTGGGTGTCTGGCTACTCTCGGCCGCCGGCGGCGTCGGCTTCGGCATGCTGCAGTTCGTCTTCGCGATCGTCATCTCGGGCGTGCTGCTGGCGCATTCGAAAGGCGGCGTGCATACGGCGGATGCGATCGCGGCCCGAGTGATCGGCGAGCAGGGGCCGAAGTTCGCCGATCTCGCCGGCGCGACCGTGCGCAGCGTGTCCCGCGGCATCCTCGGCGTGGCGCTCATCCAGGCGATCCTCGCCGGGCTCGGCTTCCTTGCGGTCGGCCTGCCCGCCGCCGGCCTGCTGGCGCTGCTTTGCCTGTTTCTCGCCGTGATCCAGCTCGGCGTCGGCCTGATCATGATCCCGGCGGTGATCTACGTCTTCGCGACCGCCGACACCGGCACCGCCGTTCTCTTCCTCGTCTGGGGCATCTTCGTCACGCTGCTCGACAACGTCCTGAAACCGATCTTGTTGGGCCGCGGCGTCCAGGTCCCGATGGCGATCATCTTCGTCGGGGCGATCGGCGGATTTCTCGCCCACGGCATCATCGGCCTGTTCGTCGGCTCGGTGATCCTGGCGCTCGGCTACACGCTGTTTCGCGCCTGGCTGCGCGAGGGCCCGGAGGCGGAGCCCGAGGAGGCCGCGCCCGCCGCCACAAACAGCCCAACAGCCGGATCGGGCGAGCCGTAGCCGCCGGCGCTTTGACGAAGCCGAATCAATCCGGAGTCGACTCGCGGGGCGATCGCGCCTATCACGGTTCCGGGCGCGGCGGAGGGCGGTACCGCCGGCGCGGCGGGAGCGGACGAGAGCCATGCGCGCTGTCATGTTCATACTGAAAAGCCTGGTCGGCCTGTTCGCGGCGATCGGATTTCTGGTGTTGGTGGCCCTCATCGGATTGGCGTTGCTCGTCTCCCGGGCCGAGCCGCTCAAGGTGGCACGGCCCGAGATGCCGGAGAGCGCGGTGCTGACCCTCGACCTCGCCCAAGGCGTTGTCGAGGTGCGGCCGGACAACCCGCTCGCCCGCGCCTCGCTGGGCGAGGTCATCGCGCTGCGCGAGGCGCTGGAGGCGCTCGAGGCCGCCGGCCGCGACCCGCGGATCAAAGGCCTGGTCGCCCGGGTCGGGCGCGGCGACCTGGATATCGCCCTGGTGCAGGAGCTGCGCGATGCGATCGGGCGCTTCCGCGCGCAGGGCAGGTTCGCGGTCGCTTTCGCCGAGAGCTTGGGCGAGGGCGGCAACGGAACCCAGCACTACTATCTCGCCAGCGCCTTCGAGCGGATCTGGCTGCAACCTTCGGGCGACCTGGACCTGACCGGCGTGCTCATCCAGAGCCCCTTCCTGCGCACTGCGCTCGACAAGCTCGGCGTGGAGCCGCAGTTGGCCCAGCGCGAGGAGTTCAAAGGCGTCATGAACACGCTGACCGATACAGCCCTGCCCGCGCCGCAGCGCCGCAACCTGCAGCGCCTGGTCGATTCCTGGGTCGGTCAGATCGCCGCGGGCATCGCCGAAGGGCGGCAGATCGACGCCGGCAAGGCGCGGGCCCTGATCGACGGCGGCCCCTACGATGCCGAGGGCGCGCTGGAGGCGGGCTTGGCCGACCGGCTGGGCTATTGGGACGAGGTGCGCGCGGCGGTCCTGGCCGAGGCCGGCGACGAGGCGGAGCTGTTCGCCCTGAGCGACTACGCACGCGCGCGCGACGAGCCGGAGCGCGACGGCCCGGTGGTCGGCCTGATCTACGGCCTTGGACCGGTGCAGCTGGGCGAAAGCGAGAACGACCCGGGCTTCGGCCAGGCGGTGATGGGCGCCGACACCGTGGCGCAGGCGATCTCCGATGCGCTGGACGACCCCGAGGTCGAGGCCATCGTCTTCCGGGTCGACAGCCCGGGCGGCTCCTACGTCGCCTCGGACGTGATCTGGCGCGAGATGCAGCGGGCGCGCGAGGCGGGGACGCCGGTGGTGGTGTCGATGGGCGGGGTGGCGGCCTCGGGCGGCTACTTCGTGGCCATCCCGGCGCACAGGATCGTCGCCCAGCCGGGCACCGTGACGGGCTCGATCGGCGTGGTCGCCGGCAAGCTGGTGCTGAGCGGCCTGTGGGACAAGCTGGGCGTCGCCTGGGACGGCGTGCAGGCCGGGGACAACGCGGACATCTGGTCGATGAACCGGTCCTTCTCGGAGGACGGCTGGGCGCGCCTCGAGCGGCGTCTCGACGGCACTTACGACGATTTCACGGCCAAGGTTGCGGCGGGTCGCGGCCTGGCCCTTGAAGACGTGCTGAAGGTGGCCAAGGGCCAGGTGTGGACAGGCGAGGACGCCGCAAAGAACGGCCTGGTCGACGAGCTGGGCGGGCTCGAGCTGGCCATCGCGCTGGCCGCCGAGGCGGTGGAGGCCGAGCCCGGGACGGTGCAGCTGAGGCGTTTCCCGGAGGAGCGTGATCCCGTCCGGGCCTTCCTCGAGGACATGCTGGGCTCGGCCCTCGAGAGCCCGGGCCTGGGCGCGCTCGCGCGGGAGCTCGCACGTTTGGCCCAGGCGCTGGCGCCGCTTCTCGAGACGACCGAGCGGCTGCGCGAAGACCCGCGGACACGCACCCTCATGGCCCCGGACCTACGGCCCGCGCGCCGGTAGCGGGCATCACGGCGCTCAAGCCCGCGACCGTCACCCGGGGTAAATTCCAGATCTGTTAGAATTTTTCACCTTGAAGACAGGTGATTAATCCATATATTGGAATTATTCTAATATCTGGCTCTGGACCGAAAGGAGACACTGATGATCGGCAGGAAGCTTCCCGAAGCGACCTTCAAGACCCGCGTGCGCGACGAGTCCGTCGGCGGCCCGAACCCCTACCGCTGGGAGAACCGGACAACGGACGACTATTTCAAGGGAAAGCGCGTCGTCCTCTTCTCGCTGCCCGGGGCCTTCACGCCGACCTGTTCGACCTACCAGCTTCCCGACTTCGAGAAGCTCCATGGTGACTTCAAGGCCCAGGGCATCGACGAGATCTACTGCATCTCGGTCAACGACGCCTTCGTCATGAACGCCTGGGGCCGTCAGCAGGGCCTCGAGAACGTCAAGCTGATCCCCGACGGCACGGGCGAGTTCACGCGCAAGATGGGCATGCTGGTCAGCAAGGACAATCTCGGCTTCGGCCTGCGCTCCTGGCGCTACGCCGCGATCGTCGAGGACGGGGTGGTCGAAGCTTGGTTCGAGGAGCCCGGCTTCGCGGACAACTGCGAGACGGATCCCTATGGCGAGTCCTCGCCGCAGAACCTGCTCGGCGCACTCGCCGGCGACACCGCTGGCGCGCGCTCGGCCGCCTGACGCCGGCACGCCCGGCACCCGAAGATCCAGCGAACGGCCCGCCGCCCGGCGGGCCGTTTTTTCTTGGCCGCTTAAGAGCCTCCAAAGAAATTCGGTGTATGCTCGCGTCACGAAACCCGGTTTGGCACCGAATCCAGCACAAGCGCGCCGCCATGATCGAAATCACGGACCAGATCGCCATCGACCCGCGGGAGATCGAGGAGACCTTCGTGCGCGCGTCGGGCCCCGGCGGGCAGAACGTCAACAAGGTCTCGACGGCGGTGCAGCTACGCTTCGATCTGCGCGGCTCGCCGTCCCTGCCGGACGACCTGCGCGCCCGGGCCGAGCGCCTCGCCGGCCGGCGGCTCACCAAGGAGGGCGTCATCGTCATCACCGCCGCGCGCTACCGCTCCCAGGAGCAGAACCGCGACGACGCGCTCGCCCGCCTGACCAGCCTTCTGAAAAAGGCGGCCCGGCCTCCCGCCGCCCGCAGGCCGACCCGCCCAACCCCGGGGTCAAAAAAACGCCGCCTGGAGGCCAAGACACGGCGCGGCGCGCTCAAGAAGCTGCGCGGCGGCAAACCGGGCGAGGAGTAATACCTAAAGTCGTCGACAGGCCGATGTCGATCGGCAGACTAAGGTAATGATATCGGAGGGGATGAATTCGGGCTAATCGCTCTTGGTCGTGCCTGCCTCCGCCGCCGCGCGGAAACGCTCGATCGTGGTTCGATGGTCGCCATACTCCCGTCTGTCCGCCGCTATCTCCGAATCGTAGGCCGCGGTGAAGGCCGCGGAAGCCCGGGCCGCGGCCTCCGCATCGCCGGTCTGCTCGGCGATGGCGTGCTCCAGCGTGAATCCCAGAAGATGGTCGGGCACGGACTGCTTGATAACGCCGATCTGCTCGCGGGCCTTGGCGAAATCGCCGGTCAGCGTGTGGATCATCCCAAGGTGGTAGCGCCCATCGGCATCCAGCGTTCCGAGGCTTTCGTAGGCCTGCACCGCCATCGGCGCGAACTGCAGTGCCTCGGCCACGTTGCCTTGCTCGCTCGCCATCATGACCCGGTTGAACAGTCGATCGGCCGCCTGCCGCGGCGACATGCTCGATAGATCGACCAGCGGGCTGGCCGCCGTGTCCGAACTGGCGGCGGGCCTGGGCGGCGGCACCTGGACCTTATTTTGAGTGACGATGATCGCGACCGCGAAGACCACCGAAACAATCGCTATTGCGGCGGCGACGACCAGGCCGACTGTCTTGACATCCAAACCTGCGGACGCCGGCTGGGCACCCAAGGAGATGCCACAGGCATGGCAAAAGCGGGCACCCGATTGGACCTCGGCGTTGCAGGACGGGCAGGTGGCGGCCGTGGCCGGCGCGCCGTGCTTCGAACGTTTATGCTCAGGTTTTTGGCCGGACCTGCGGCGTTTTGCGGCTCGTGAACTCAAGGTTGCTACTCTCCGGAATACGACGAGTGAGGACAGCTCGACACCGTTCGGGAAACGCGCCGCGGACGATGTGGATTGTCCCGCGTAGTTATCATCGATGGACCGGTCAGCACAACCGGTCTATCCCGGGCCAGGGAGTCCCAGGCCCAAGGGTCGTGTGGCCCATGCCAAAGGCCGGACGTTGGCAGGGCGAACCTCGCCGCGATCGAGGCCCCGCAACGTATTCGTGCATTTCCTTCCATCTCTTCTGTTCCTGGGCTTAAGAACGCGCCCCGCGAGAGGTCTGGATGCCGTTTTGCAGGTTTCTTGATTATATGAGGGCTGCTTATTTCCTTGTAGGCTGCTATTCAGGAGCAGCAATCATAACCGGGCCTCCGGTGTTTCTTCCGGAGCCGTCCAATAACCGTAAGGGAGACTCACAGATGGATCGTCGTTCGTTCATAGCCAAAACAGGCGTCGCCGCCGGCGCCGTCGCGGCATCCACCGCGCTCGCGGCCCCGGCCATTGCGCAGGGCCGCAAGGAAATGGTCATCGTTTCGAGCTGGCCGCGCGATTTCCCCGGCCTCGGCATCAGCGCCCAGCGGCTTGCCGACCGAATCACCAACCTGACCGACGGCAGGATCGCCACCAAGTACTTCGCATCCGGCGAGCGCGTCGGCGGCTTCGACGTGTTCGACGAGGTGGCGTCCGGCAACGCGCAGGCCTACAACTCGGCCGACTATTACTGGAAGGGCAAGCACCCGGCCTGGGCCTTCTTCACCTCGGTGCCGTTCGGTCTCACCTACACGGAGCAGAGCGCCTGGATCAACCATCTCGGCGGCCAGGCCCTGTGGGACGAACTGGCGGCGAGCTTCAGCCTGAAGTGCCTGCCCTGCGGCAATACCGGCGTGCAGATGGGTGGCTGGTTCAACAAGGAAATCGAATCGGCCGACGACCTGAAGGGCCTGAAGATGCGTATCCCGGGCCTGGGCGGCGACGTCATCGCCAAGGTCGGCGGCTCGCCGGTCTCGCTGCCGGGCAGCCAGATTTACGAGAACCTGGTTTCCGGCGCCATCGACGCGACCGAGTGGGTCGGCCCGTACAACGACTACTTCCTGAAATTCTACGAGGCCGCCAAGTACTACTACTATCCCGGCATGCACGAGCCGGGCGGTTTCATCTCGTTCGGCATGAACCAGAAGTGGTGGGGAGGCCTGACCAAGACCGAACAGCTGACCATCGAGGCCGCCTGCCAGATGGAATGCGAGATCGCGATGTCGGAGAACAACGCCAACAACGCGACCTATCTGAAGAAACTGATCGACGAGCACGGCGTCAAGCTGCGCGAGTTCAACG
>JAOUCL010000265.1 GCA_029859805.1 Rhodospirillales bacterium
AGCGCTGGATAGCTACAAGATGCCGTCGACTGGAGACTGCGTCGTGAACACCGTGCGACCATACCGTTGTGCAGCTATTTTGGGAGTCAAATGCGGCACTGCCTTTGCTTCAGCGGTATCCGGCTTCGCCACCGGCGCGGAAGGTGGATTGCCCCGACCACGGAGCGTTTCTCACACGCAAAATTGGCACCCGAATTGGCACCCGACAGCATGGTAATGGGTGGTACTTGACGGCATGATGCGTTATCCCCGCCCCAGAAAAACGGCGGAATTCTGCACAAAACGGGACTGCCCGGTATCAGCCGGAACAGCCTCGGACGCTTTCGAATCCCGTTGGGGTCACCACATCTCCGGCGCATAGGCGGATCGTCGCGGGCCGGTATCCGGCCCGGCTCTGCGACGGTATGACCGGACCCCAATACCGGCTGTTGTATCGGGGGGTTGGCCGGTGCAACGCCGAACGACCTCTTTCGCCTGAAACCGTCGCCTGACCCTACAGGACGAACACCCGCGGCCACGCCGATTCGTGCGACCGGGCTCGAGTCCTGCCAAGGGAAATTGGTAGTATCATTAAGCTAGATCCACTAGCGTATTTCCAAGCAGTCATGAGTTGGTATCTCTGCGTTAACGCCCTTGTCCTTGGACGCAAGGAGGATTGGCGGCCCGGCAGGGTCGAACGCGAGAAGCCGGCGAAGCTTCCGAGAGGTGGTCCTGGATGGTTACGCGACGCAAGGCCTTGACAACAGGTGCGGCCGCGGCCGGCGCCGCGTTCTTCGGTCCGTGGAAGCACCTGCGGGTCTACGCCGCTGCGAGCGACAAGCCGCTTCGGATCGGCGCCTCCGTAGACAAGACCGGTGTCTTCGAGCATTCCGGCGCCGCCGAGCTGCGCGGTATCCGCATGGCGATCGCCGAGGCGAACGCCGGGGGCGGTGTGCTCGGACGCCGAGTAGAAGACGTCGCCATGGACACGCGCTCGAGCCCCGAGTCTGCGCCTAAGGCCGCGCTCGACCTGATCGAGCGCGAGAACGTGGCGTTCATGGTCGGCGCGATTCACTCCGTCATCGCCCGAAAGCTCTCGGCGGTCGCCCAGGAGCACGGCGTCGTCTACATGAACACCAACTCCAGCGCCCCCTCCGAGTCCGGAGAGAATTGTCACAGAACCAAG
Organism: Rhodospirillales bacterium; assembly: GCA_029859805.1. Classification (GTDB taxonomy): domain Bacteria; phylum Pseudomonadota; class Alphaproteobacteria; order Kiloniellales; family JAKSDN01; genus CAMYKD01. The sequence goes on from JAOUCL010000265.1 coordinate 1,166, forward strand.
TTCGTCTGGGACGCGAGCGGAAAGATATTCGCCACAGCGGTCGTGCGCCATGCCATGCGCTGGCTGGGACGAGACTGGTTTCTGCTCGGCACGGATTACAGCTGGGGACAGGAAACCGTCGCCGCCACGCGTCGGCTCGTAGAGGCCGAAAAGGGCCGAATTGTCGGCACGCGGCTGGTTCCGCCGGGAACCAAGGAGTTCGGCGATATCGTTCGCGAGATCGAGGCGTTGAAACCCGATGTCGCTTTCGCCGCGATCGCGGGTCCGGACATGGAACGTCTGCGGGCGCAGGTTGCCGAGGAAGCCCTCGGCCGCCGGCCCGCGTGGATCAGCAACCAGCAGAACTGGCCCGAGATCTGGCTGACCCGCGCCAAGTCGACGTTCGGCATCTTCGCCACCAACTGGTATCACAAGCTCGATCTGCCCGGCGTTGCCGAGTTCGTCGGTCGATACCGGCAAATATATCGGGACGCCGCGGTTCCAGTTCCTGGCAACGTCTATTACAACGCGTATATGGCCACACGTGAACTCCTTCGCGCAGTTGAGCGGGCAGGGACCACGAACAACACTGCGGTCATCATGGAGCTGGAAGGACACCGGATGTCGGCGATCGAACGCATGCAGCACCACGATGCCTGGATCGATCCCATTGGCCACCGCGTCCAGCAGACGATCTATATGGCGACCAAGAATCTCAAACCGTCGGATGAGACGGATCTCTTCTCGATACTCAGCTACCAGGAACCGGCCGAAGTCCTCGATCGGGACACCGTGAGGGAATGCCGGCTGGAACCCTACGACAGCGTGCCGACCTACGAGCCCTAGGTACTAGCCATCGGAGACTCCGACCTGACGGAGCGGTGTGCCCCTTGAAATTCCTGCAAGATCTGCCGATCATCGTCAAACTCGCGATTGCGCCCGTGGGTTTGCTCGTGCTCATGGCCGTGCTGGCGCTGGTGATGAGCAGCACGCTGACTCGAACCGACGTCGCGCTGGATCACCTGATCGATTCCCTCGAAGGAAAATCCAGGGTCCTGGCCGAAGCCCAGCGCGACGCGACCGCGGTCCAGGGAGAGATGTATCGGATCGTGGGGCTGCTGAACAACAAGGCCGACGCCGGCCACCTTCAGGAACTTGCCCTCGAGGCGCAGCATAGGATCCTGCAAATCAAGGAGGACCTCGAGCAGCTGTCCCGCATGAGCCCGCTGACCGCCGAGGAAAGGAAAGCCAACGAGGAGCTCAAATCCGCTCTCGATGCTTACTTGGTATCCGTGCGCAAGACGGCCGATGCGCTCGACTCGGGATTTCCTATCGCGATCATGTTCATCGTCGGCGTAGAGCAGAGCTACGATCGTGTGCGCCGGAAGATCGTCGCCTTTTCCCAGCTCGATCGAACGACCGGTCAGCGGATCCACAGCGACGCTCACTCGCGCATCCAGACCAGCCGGCAACTGGTCTTACTGCTGATCGTGGCCGCAATTGTCCTGGGCGGGACCCTCGCGTACCTGACCAGCCGCATGATCAATCGACCGATTGTCGCAATCACGTCGAGGATGTCGAAAATTGCGGGAGGAGGGGACACGGATTTGCCGATCCCCGGGATGGACCGGCGCGACGAGATCGGAGCCATGGCGCAAGCGCTCGAAGTCTTCAAGAACAATGCCATAGAGATCAAGAGCTTGCTGGGAGAGTTGCAGGAGGCGAAAGCCCAGCTGGAAGACCTGAACCGAACCTTGGAAGAGAGGGTGGAACGCCGTACGGCGGAGTTGGAGGCGGCACAGGACCAGCTTCTACGCAACGGGCGACTCGCCACGCTCGGGCAGCTGACCGCCACGGTGACCCACGAGCTGCGCAATCCCTTGGGTGCGCTGCGCACCGCCTTGGCCACGATCAGAAAGCTGGAGCGCGACGCGCCGCCGATCATGCGGAGTTCGGTCGAGATCGCCGATCGCAGCGTCACCCGCTGCGACAATATCATCAGCGACCTGCTCGACTTCACGCGCCTGCGCCGGCTGCAGTTGGAGATCACGGACTTCGATCAGTGGCTCGGCGAGGTGCTGGACGAGTACGCGCTGCCCGCGGGGATCGAGCTGCGCCGCCAGCTCGAGTCCGGCGTGCGTCTCGCCGTCGACCACGACCGCATCCGCCGCACGGTACTCAACCTGCTCGACAATGCCTGCCAAGCCATGTCGGAAGAGGGGCAGGCCATGGCCGACGGACGGCAGCGTGTCGTGACGGTGGCCGCCCGCCTGGCGCGCGAGCGCCTGGAGCTGTCGATCGGCGATACGGGCTCCGGAGTTCCCCCGGAGGAATTCGAGAGGGTCTTCGAGCCGCTCTACAGCACCAAGAGTTTCGGTGTCGGCCTCGGGCTTCCCATAGTTCGCCAGATTATCGAGGCTCACGGCGGCGGGGTCGAGCTGAGCAGCGAGGCGGGGCAGGGCACGCGGGTCGTGGTCTGGCTGCCCCTGCACGCGCAGGACCAGCGGGCGGCGTCATGAGGGTCCGGCTCCGGTCCGGGTCGACGGTTCGGCGCCGGGCTGGGGCGAAATCCGCAAGCCCCCGATAGGTCACCGGCTTCGCCTTCCATCAGGTCCCCCGACCTGATACAAAAAAGACGGATGGAGGAGGCGGCGGCGCCCCGCAGAGGCGGTGCCAAGAAAGGCCCGCGGGCGTGGGCCGCGTTCTCGAGAACAATCGTGCGGGTGAGGGAGAGGATCATGAAGAAATACGTTCTAGGCGCCGTCCTGGCCGCGGGCTTGGCGGTCGCGGCGTTCCAGGCCCAGGCCATGGAGGACACGCTGGTCGTGGTGACGTCCTATCCGCCGGACACCACGGAAACCGTCAAGGCGGCCTTCGAGACGCGGCATCCCGGCGTCAAGGTCGAGATGCTCAAGAAGAAGACCACGGCCGGCATCAAGTACCTTCAGGAGACCGCCGGCAACAACCAGTCGGACATGTTCTGGGCCTCGGCGCCCGACGCCTTCGAGGTGTTGAAGGGCGACGACCTTCTGGTCAAGTACCAGACCAAGGTGACCGGCATTCCCGAGAAAGTCGGCGCCTTCCCGATCAACGACCCGGAGGGCTACTACAAGGGCTTCGCCGCCTCGGGCTACGGCATCATGTGGAACACCCGTTACGTCAAGGCGAAGAAGCTGCCGGATCCCGCGGAGTGGGAGGACCTCAAGAAGCCGGTCTACCACGGCCACGTGGGCATGAGCGCGCCGTCGCGCTCGGGCACCACGCACCTGACGGTCGAGACCCTGCTGCAGGGCAAGGGCTGGGAGGACGGCTGGGCCGAGTGGAAGGCGATCGCCGGCAACTTCAAGACCGTGACCGAGCGCAGCTTCGGCGTGCCAGACGGCGTCAACAGCGGCCAGTTCGGCGTCGGCATCGTGATCGACTTCTTCGGCCTGTCTTCCAAGGCCTCGGGGTTCCCGGTCGAGTACGTCTATCCCTCGGTGACCACGCTGGTGCCCGCCAACATCGCCATCGTCAAGAACGCGCCCCATCCCGAGGCGGCGGCAGCCTTCATCGAGTTCCTGCTCTCGCCGGAAGGCCAGGAGGTCCTGCTGGACCCCAAGATCCGGCGCCTGCCGGTGAACCCGGCGACCTACGCCAAGGCCCCGGCCGGCTTTCCCAATCCCTTCGAGGACAAGTCGATCGGCGCGGCGGTCGAGTTCGACCTGGCGCTCTCGAAGAGCCGCTACAACGTCGTCAACTCGCTGTTCGACGTGATGATCACCTACCGCCTGGACGACCTGAGGGCGGCCACCAAGGCGATCCAGGAGGCCGAGGCCGCTCTTGCCGGCAAGTCCGATGCGGCGGCCGAGAAGCTGCTCGACGAGGCCCGGAGGCTGGTCGCGGCGGTACCGATTTCCGCGGCCGAGGCGAGCGAAGAGGACTTCAACGCCATCTTCAAGAAGAAGCGCAAGAAGGCGACCACCAAGGTGACCGGCCGCCAGGCCGAGGTCGAGCAGGACTGGGACAGCCAGGTCAAGGCGAACTACGCCAAGGCCCAGGATCTGGCCGAGCAGGCCAAGTCCCTGCTGTGACCGGGATGTGACGGGGCGTCTTGCTCGGACGGGGCCCGGCGCCAGGAGCCGCCGGGCCCAGTCCCTCGTTCCGGTCCGAGTGTCAGGCTCAAAATGAAGTGCTGATTTGGGCGGATGCACCCCGGCAACACAACCACATCTACCCGATTCCCAAGACACAAGGGCCAGTTGGTTTGGGAGGCTGCCGAAACGCGCCGGAGCTTTGGGAAGAACTTCGAAACCAACTCGCCCTCACCCTCCCGCTACGCGGGCCCCTCCCTCTCCCAGAGGGCGAGGGGAAATTTCGCTGACGCAGGACAGGGCTTAACCGGACATCAGTGGATCAAGTTCGGCCATGACAAACTCTGGCGTGGAACTGCTAAAGCCATGATCTGCCTTCGTTCTTTTTGGGTCGGGTGCTAAGCGAATGCGGGGACGGCGGTGACTTCGTTCTCGCGCCGGCAATGGGCACCGGGCGCCGTCGGCCTGCTGCTGGCGGCCTTCCTCGTCGTGTTTCTCGTGGTCCCCGTGGTCAAGGTCATATTCGTGGCCTTCCAGGACCCCAACACGGGCGCCGTCACGCTCATCAACTTCGTCGATTTCTTCAACACCTCGCTGTTCCGGGACTCCTTCGTCAACTCGCTCTATGTCGCCGGCACGTCGGTGGTCGTGGCCTCGGTCATCGCGCTGCCGCTCGCCTACTTCACGACGCGCTTCAACTTCGGCGGCGCCGTCCTGATTCAGACCCTGGGGATTATCCCGCTGATCATGCCGCCCTTCGTCGGCGCCGTGGCCATGCAGCTTCTCCTGGGGCCGAACGGCTCGGTCAACCTGCTGCTGGACGAGTGGCTCGGTATCAATATCCCCTTCATGGAGGGCCTGAACGGGGTCGTCCTGGTGGAAAGCGTCCATTACTTCCCGTTCATCCTGATCAACCTCTCGGCGGCGCTCAACAACATCGACCAGGCTATGGAGGAATCGGCGCAGAACCTGGGGTCGAGCGGCCTCAGGCTGTTCCGGCGCATCGTCTTTCCGCTGGCCATGCCGGGCTACGTGGCCGGCGCCTCGCTGGTGTTCCTCAAGGTCTTCGACGACCTCGGCACGCCGCTGCTCTTGAACATCAACACCATGCTGGCGCCGCAGGCCTATCTGCGCATCTCGTCGATCGGCATCTCCGATCCCATGGGCTACGTCATCTCGGTGATCCTGGTCGCCTTCTCCCTGTTCTCGCTCTGGGTCTCGCTGCTGACCTTGCGGGGCAAGGACTACGCGACGGTGCAGAAGGGCGGCGGGGGCCTGAGGAAACGCGACCTGCGGCCCTGGGAGAAGGCGAGCTGCTATGCGGTCGTGGTGCTGATCCTGCTGCTCGTGCTGTCGCCCCACATCGGCCTGATGCTGCTGTCCTTCGGCACGGTCTGGTCCTACAGCGTGCTGCCCGACGCCTATACCGTCGACCACTATCTCAGGGTCTTCGGGACGGCATCGCAATACATCACCAACACCCTGCTCTACGCCGGGCTGGCCGGCCTCGCCGACGTGATCCTCGGCACGGCAATCGCCTACATCGTCTGGCGCACGGGTCTGGCCGGGCGCAAGTGGCTGGATTACGTGGGCATGGGGGCCGTCGCGATCCCGGGTGTGGTGCTGGGCATCGGCTATCTCAGGACCTTCTATGATTTCCAGGTGCCCGTGATCGACAAGCCGCTGGCCTCGTGGTGGGTGATCATCGTGGTCGCGCTCGCCGTCCGCCGGCTGCCCTACGCGCTGCGCGCCTGCGTGGCCGCCCTGCAGCAGGTCAGCGAGATGCTCGAGGAGGCGGCCGAGAAC
>JAOUCL010000264.1 GCA_029859805.1 Rhodospirillales bacterium
GTTATGCGCGCTCGCTGCCCGGGGTCGTCCACGCGGAGGAGAGCCTTTACGCCTGCTCCAAGGACAGCATCGGCCACATAACGGAACGAGTGAAGGAGCTGGAGGCGAACCGGGTCGTGATCGCCGCCTGTACGCCCTTGACCCACGAGCCCCTGTTCCAGGACAGCATCCGCGCCGCCGGGCTCAATCCCTACCTCTTCGAGATGGCGAACATCCGCAACCAGTGCTCCTGGGTGCACGGGCGCGATCCGGCGGTAACGGAAAAGGCCAAGGCGCTGGTGCGCATGTCGGCGGCCCGCGCGAGGCAGCTCGCGCCGCTCGAGACGGACAAGGTGCCCGTTGGGCATTCCGCCCTGGTGGTCGGCGGCGGTGCGGCCGGTATGACGGCGGCGCTCGAGCTCGCGGCCCAGAACTTTCCGGTGCACCTGGTCGAGAAGAGCGACGCGCTTGGCGGCAACCTGCGCCAACTGCACTTCGGCATCGACGACAGCGGCACCTCCACGAGCCTGCCGCTGGGCGCCGACGGCCGCCATCTCGGCCCGCAGGACTTCCTCCGCCAGCTCCTCGGCGAGATCGAAGCGAACCCGCTCGTCACGGTCCACCTCGGGACCGAGGTGAGCGGCACCGCCGGGTTCGTCGGCAATTTCACCTCGACCCTTCGGCCGACCGATCCGGAGGCCCCGCCCTTCGAGGCGAGCCATGGCGTGTCGATCCTCGCGACCGGCGGCGTCGAATACCGCGGCGACGAGTACGGCTACGGCGCCAGCTCGCACATCGTCACCCAGCAGGAATTCGAAGCGCGGCTTGCGGGGCAGGGGGACGCGGGTGCCGAGGAGGCCGCGCTGCCCCGGTCCGTTGTGATGATCCAGTGCGTCGGTCCGGCGGAGAAGTACTGCGCCCGGGTCTGCTGCACCTCGGCGCTGAAGAACGCGCTCATGCTCAAGCGCCTCAGCCCCGAAACTCGGGTCACGATCCTCTATCGCGACATCCGCGTATACGGGTTCAAGGAGCGTCTCTACACCGCGGCGCGCGAAAGCGGCGTGCTCTTCGTCCGCTACGACGAGACTTGCAAGCCGGAGGTCCGCGTCGCCGAGGACGGCGTCGTCGCGGTCAAGGCCTGGGAGGAGGGGCTCGGCCGCGACATCGTGCTGCGGCCGGACCTCCTCGTGCTCAGCACGCCGGTCGTGCCCTCGGCGGCGACGCAGGAGCTGGGGCGCCGGCTTAGGCTGCCGACCGACGCCGACGGCTTTTTCCTCGAGGCGCACATCAAGCTGAGGCCGGTGGATTTCCTGTCGGAAGGCGTGTTCATGGCCGGCATGGCCCATTATCCCAAGCTGCTCGACGAGGCGATCGTGCACGCCAAGGCAGCGGCGGCCCGGGCGGCGGCGCTGCTGTCGCAGGATGCGATCACCACCGGCGGCCGTGTCGCCGCCGTCGACCATACACGCTGCGTCGCCTGCCTCACCTGCCTGCGGACCTGCCCCTACGGCGCGGCGCGCATCGCCGCCGATCTGGCCGGGACCGGTGGCATCGCCGGGGCCGCGACCATCGAGAGCGCCCTCTGCCGGGGCTGTGGCCTCTGCGCCGCGGCCTGCCCGGCCGGGGCGATCGAGCTCAAGCACTACACCGGCGCCCAGGTGATGGCGAAGGTCGACGCGCTCTTCCAAGACGCTCCCAGGGAGGAGGTGCCGGCATGACCGTCGCCGAGACCCCTTTCGAGCCCAAAATCGTCGCCTTCTGCTGCCGGCACTGCGCCTATGCAGCGGCGGATCTCGCCGGCACCTCGCGCCTGGCCTACCCGCCCTCGTTGAACATCGTCGAGCTGCCCTGCACCGGGCGCGTCGATGTCCTCGAGTTGCTGCGCACCTTCGAGGACGGGGTGGACGGTCTCTTGGTCGCCGGTTGCCTCCCGGGGCGCTGCCACTACCTGGCGGGCAACCTCCACGCCAGGCAGCGGGTGGACTACGCGCAGCGCTGGCTCGAGGACATCGGCCTCGAAGGCGAGCGCCTGCGCATGATCAACCTTTCCGCGGCGATGGGCGCGCAGTTCGCGGAGCTCGCCACGGAGATGGCCGAGACGATCAAGAGCCTGGGTCCCAGCCCTCTCGGAACGCGGCGGGCGGCGGGCGAGATCCCGACGACCGGCTGCGCGGCCTGTGGCGACCCTGCGCCCTTGCTCGCCGAATCGGCACACGATCGTGGAGACGGACGATGATCGTCGCGAAGCAAAAACCCCTTTCGGAACTCACCGCCATGCTGGACGGCTATCGCAACGTGCTCGCCGTAGGCTGCGGCACCTGCGTCACCGTCTGCTTCGCGGGCGGAGTTAAGGAGGTCGGGATCCTCGCCTCGGCGCTTCGGATGGCGCGGCGGCTCGACGGTCAGCCGATGTCGGTTGCCGAGACCACGGTTCAGCGGCAGTGCGAGGCCGAGTACATCGCTCCGCTCGCCGAGGGGCTCGACGAATTCGACGCCATTCTGTCCCTGGGCTGCGGCGTGGGCGTCCAGACCCTGGCCGAGCGCTTCCCGGACAAGCGGGTGCTGCCGGCGCTCGACACCACCTTCATGGGCCTTCCCACGGAGCAGGGGGTGTGGGAGGAGCGCTGCCAGGGCTGCGGCCACTGCGTCCTCGACATCACCGGCGGCATCTGCCCGGTGAGCCGCTGCGCCAAGCAACTGATGAACGGCCCCTGCGGGGGCTCGCAGGGCGGCATGTGCGAGGTCGACTCCGATACTCCCTGCGCCTGGCAGCTCATCTGGGAGCGCCTGGACCGGCAGGGCCTGGCCGATCGCCTGCTGGAGATCCAGCCGCCGCGCGATTGGTCGACCAGCCGCGACGGCGGGCCGCGGCGCATCGTGCGCGACGATCTGCGCCTGCCGCCGCCAGAGGACGTCTGAAGGCAGAGGGCCGAATGATGGATCAACTCTTAGCCCCGGCACCGGCGGCGCAGGCTCCCGCCCCGGCTCGAAGGTTCAAGTCGGGAAGCAACCTCGAACGTATGCTCGCGGCCAGTCATTTCGCGGTCACCGGCGAGATCGGCCCGCCGAAGAGCCATGACGCCGACGTCATCCGAAAGAAGGCGGCCCTGCTCGAGGGCTGCGTCGACGCCGCCAACATCACCGACAACCAGACGGCGGTCGTGCGGCTCAGCAGCATCGCCAGCGGCGCCATCCTGGTCGCGCAGGGGCTCGAGCCGGTCGTTCAGATGACCTGCCGCGACCGCAACCGCCTGGCGATGCAGAGCGACCTGCTCGGCGCCGCGGCGCTCGGCATACGCAACGTGTTGTGCCTGACGGGCGATCACCAGTCGCACGGCAACCATCCGGGCGCCAAGAACGTCCATGACATCGACTCGATCCAGATGGTGCGCATGGTCAAGGAGATGCGGGACGAAGGCCTGTTCCAGTGCGGCGAGGAGATTTCCGGCGGCGGGCCGCCGCTCTTGATCGGCGCGGCGGCCAATCCCTTCGCCGACCCCTTCGAGCTGCGGGTGCACCGCCTGGCCAAGAAGGTGGCGGCCGGCGCCGACTTCATCCAGACGCAGCTCGTTTTCGATATGTCCCGGTTTCGCGAGTACATGAAGCGGGTCGTGGATCTGGGCCTGCACGAGAAGGTCGCGATCCTGGCCGGCGTCGGCCCGCTCAAGAGCGCCGGCATGGCGCGCCACATGCGCGACAAGGTCCCCGGAATGGTCGTCCCCGACGGCTATGTCGCGCGCATGGAGGCGGCCGTGGACGGCGTCGCCGCGGAGGACAAGCAGGCGCGGCGCGAGGCTTGGCGCGCCGAGGGGATCCGGATCTGTATCGAGCAGATCCGGGAGCTGCGGGAAATGGAGGGCCTGCGCGGCGTCCACATCATGGCGATCGAGTGGGAAGAGGCGATACGGCCCATCGTCGAGGGCGCCGGCCTGTTCCCCCGGCCCGTGCCGGAGGCTTGAGATGACAGCGGTGACAGTGCCCGTTGCCGAGCCGCTCGCGGATGTCGTTCTGCGGGACGTGGGCCAGAACGTCTACCGCTGCTACCAGTGCGTCAAATGTGCGAGCGGCTGCCCGCTCGCCGACGCCTTTGACCTCACGCCCAACCGCGTGGTGCGGAGCGTTCAGTTCGACGACGCGCAGGTTCTGGAAAGCAAGACGATCTGGCTGTGCGCGTCCTGCCAGACCTGCACGACCCGCTGCCCGCAGGAGATCGACGTCGCGGCCGTCATGGACGCGCTGCGCATGGAGGCCAAACGGCGCGGCGTGGCGCCGGCGGTGCCCGAGATCGACGTCTTCAACCGGTTGTTCCTCCGGTTGGTCAAGGCCCTGGGCCGGCTCTACGAGCTCGGCCTGAGCCTGGCCTTCAACCTGGCCCGGAAAAAGCCTTTTCACGAGCTCGGGCTGGGGCTCGCGCTGTTCAGGCGCGGCAAGCTCAAGCTGCGCCCGCCCTTCGCGCGCTCTCCGCGAAAGGTGGCACCCGTCGCGCAGCGAGGCGACCGGGCCGTCGGCTTCTTCCCCGGCTGCGCGCTCGATTCGACCGCCGCCGAATACGGCCGCACGGTGCGCTCGGCCGCCGCCGCCCTCGACCTCGAGCTGGTCGAGCCGCCGGGCTGGGTCTGCTGCGGCTCGAGCCCCGCGCAGATGTCCGACGCCACGCTGGCCAAGGCGCTGCCCATGGAGACCATCGGCACGGTCGAACAGATGGGGTTCGACACGGTGTCGACGCCTTGCAGCAAGTGCTTCGCGCGGCTCAAGTCCGCCGAGCACGCGGTCACCCAAGACGCGGCAGCGGCCAAGGCGGTGGAAGAGCGAACGGGCTACGCCTACGAGGGGACGGTGACGGTCCAGCACCTGCTCGATACGCTGGTCGACCGCGCCGGCCTCGAGGCCGTCGCGGCGCGAGTCGAACGCCCGCTCGCCGGCCTCAAGGTCGCCTGCTACTACGGCTGCCTCATCACTCGGCCGGCCAAGCTGACCGGCGCCGAGCATCCCGAATATCCGACGAAAATGGACGCCCTCATGCGCGCGCTCGGCGCCGAGCCCGTGGACTGGTCCTACAAGACCGAATGCTGCGGCGGCGCGCTGAGCGTCACGCAGACGCCGCTGGCGCTCGCCATGTCGCGTAAGGTCCTGGAGAATGCGCGCGCCTGCGGGGCCGAGGCAGTGGTCACCATGTGCCCGATGTGCCACATGAACCTCGATACCCGGCAGCCGCAGATGGCGCTCGACGGCGCGACGCCGATATTCCACGCCACGCAGCTCATGGTGCTCGCCTTCGGCCTGGGCGCCAAGGCGACGGCCTTGAAGGGAAACGTGGTTGACCCCCGGCCCGTGTTGGAAGAGAGGAACCTTCTGACCTGACGAACCGGACCGGCCTGCCGCGACGCGCGTAAGACAGTCACGGAGCTGAACATGGGGCTTGAATTTCTCGAAGGAAACGAGGCCGTCGTCCGCGGGGCCCTGCGGGCGAAATGCGATTTCTTCGCCGGCTACCCGATCACGCCGTCGTCGACGATCCTGCAAAGCATGCTGGAGCTGCTGCCGCAGGCCGGTGGCATCGGGATTCAGGCCGAGGACGAGATCGCTTCCATCGGCTTTTGCATTGGGGCGGCCATGGCGGGGCGGAAGGTGCTCACGGCCACGAGCGGCCCGGGCATCAGCCTGTACAGCGAAAACATCGGCCTGGCCATCATGGGCGAGACCCCCATGGTGATCGTCAATGTCCAGCGCCAAGGGCCCGCCACCGGGTCCGCGACCAAGGGCGCCGAGGGCGACATTCAGTTTACCCGCTGGGTCACCTCGGGCGGGCTCCCGGTCATCGTCTTGAGCCCGGCCACGGTTGGCGAGAGCTACGAGCTCGCCTACAGGGCCTTCAATCTCGCCGAGCAGTATCGCGTGCCGGTCTTCCTGCTGACCAACAAGGAGATCGGCATGACGCGGGAATCCGTCGACCTCGACGCGATCGCGCTGCCCCCGCTCGTCGAGCGCAAGAGACCCGACGGCACGCGGGACTACCTGCCGCACGACTTCGAGGCGGCAAGCGACGTGCCGGCGTTTTCGGACTTCGGCGGCGATCGGATCGCCCGTTACACGACCTCGACCCACGACAAGGGCGCCTACCTCACGGCCAGCCCCGCCGTGATCCAAGAGATGATCGACCACTACACGGCCAAGGTGGACGAGGCCGCGGACGACATCGCCATGGTGCGGGAGGACCTTCAGGACGACGCGGAGGTCCTGGTGCTCAGCTATGGCGTCACCTCCAGGTCCGCCGACGTGGCCGTGAGGCAGGCCCGGGCCAAGGGCGTCAAGGTCTCCGCCCTGGTCCTCCAAACGGTATTTCCGGTTCCCGCGAAAGCGATTGCCGGGGCGATGGCGGGTGTCAGGAAGGTCATAGTGCCCGAGATGAACATGGGGCAGTACCGGCTCGAGGTGGAGCGGCTGGCGCCCTCCGGCGTGGAGGTCGTGGGCGTGAACAAGATGGACACCACACTCATCTCCCCCGGGGAGATCCTGGAGCAGGGAGGCCTGTCATGAGTACGAGCGCATATACCAGCTACTTGACCGACAAGCTCGGACCGCTGCCGTTCTGTCCCGGCTGCGGGCACGATCCGCTGATCAAGGCCATCGACAAGGCGCTGGTCCAGTTGCAGTTGCCCCCGGATAAGGTCGTGATCGTGACCGATATCGGCTGTATCGGCCTCTCCGACCGCTACTTCGTGACACACGGGTTTCACGGCCTGCACGGACGCTCGATCACCTACGGCTGCGGCCTGAAGCTGGCGAGGCCCGACCTGACCGTGATCGTCCTGAAGGGCGACGGCGGCTGCGGCATCGGCGGCACGCACCTCCTGAACGTCGCCCGCCGCAACATCGGCATCACCCTGATCGTAGGCAACAACTTCAACTACGGCATGACCGGCGGTCAGCATTCGGTCACGACTCCGACCGATGGGCTTACGGCAACCACGCCCTGGGGCAACGTCGAAGGTCCCATGGATATCTGCGGAACGGCCATTGCCGCGGGCGCGGCCTGGGCCTCTC
>JAOUCL010000266.1 GCA_029859805.1 Rhodospirillales bacterium
ATCTCGCCGACGGTCACGCGGGCGAGCCGGCCGCTCGCCCGGCCCTCGGCGGAACGCACCACCACCGCGCGGATCGCTTCCAGCGTATTGAGCTCGCCCTCCACGCGGATCGCGTAGCGGCGCTTGCTCTCGTCCACGTCGCCTGTGGACATGCTGACGTTGGCCGCGCGCAAGGCCTGGATCACGTTGCTGACGGTCAGGCCGTAGCGGGCGAGCAGCTCGGGCTCCACGGTGACCTGAATTTCCCGCTCGCTGGTGCCGTAGATGTCGACGCGGCTGACGCCGGGAACCCGCTCGATGCTGTCCTTCACCACGTCCTCCACGAAGTCGCCGTACTCGTGGATCGGCCGGTCGTTGCCCTCGGCCCGGGTGACGATGAACCAGGCGATCGGGTTGTCGTCGCTGCCCGCGGTGTCCAGCGTCGGCTCGTTGGCCTCGTCCGGATATCCGGACACCCGGTCGAGCCGGTTGGAGAGCAGCAGCAGGGCGCGATCCATGTTGGTGGCGACGTCGAACTCCAGGGTCAGCCGGGCGCGGCCCTGCTCGGCCCGCGCGGTGATCTCCTGGAGCCCCTCGAGGCCGGTCATCTCCTCTTCCTGCCGGTTGATGATCTCGCGTTCGACCTCGGCCGGCGCGGCGCCCGGCCACACCGTGGTCACGGTGATGACCGGCCGGTTGACGTCGGGCGCCAGCTGGATCGGAATGGTCTGCAACGCGACCAGGCCGAACAGCACCACCATGATGACCGCGGAGATCACCGCGATCGGGCGTTCGATGGCGACCTTGATGAGGTTCATCAGGAGGCCTCGTCGACCCGCACCTTGTCGCCGGGGCGCAGGCGTTCGTTGCCGCGCACCACGACGCTTTCGCCCTCGCTGAGGCCGTCCAGCACCTCGTAGCGGCTGCCGGTCGGCTCGCCCAGCGTGATGCGGCGCATCTCGGCCGTGTCGCCCTCGACCACGTAGACGAGGCTGGCGAGGCCGCGCTTGATGACTGCGTCCTTGTGTACCGTGAGCACGTTGCGCGGCGCGCCGGCCGGAATATAGACCGTGACGCTTTGACCGGCGGCCAGGGGTCTGGCGGTCGCGCCGAACTCGGGAACGAAGCGCACCGTGCGCGTGCGCGTCAGCGGATTCTCCTCGGGCACGACGGCGCGTACGGTGGCGCCATGGGTCGTGTCGTCGTCCAGGGTGACGCCGATCCTGGTGCCCGGTTCGACGCCGGTAAGCCTTTGAAACGGGACATCGGCCTCGATCTCGAGGGACCGGTCGCCGACCATGCGCACCACCGGGTCGCCGGTCTGCAGGTAGGCACCGGCCTCGGTCATCCGCTGGCTGATCACGCCGCCATAGGGCGCCCGGATCTCGGCGTAGGACAGGTTGATCTCGACCAGCTCCAGGTCGGCCTGGGACGACAGCACGGCCGCCTCGGCTTCCGCGACCTGGGCCTCGGCGATGGCGACCTTCTGGCGGGCGTCGTCATAGCGCGCCTGGTTGAAGGCAGCCGATTTCCTCAATCCCGCCAGACGCTTGAGCTCCTGGCCGGCCAGCTCCAGCTCGGCCAGGGCCGTGGTCTTTCTCGCCCGGGCCTTGGCCAGCTCCGCGGCCGCCTGGTCGCGCTTGGCCAGCAGGTAGGTCCGGTTGAGCTGGGCGATGACCTGGCCGGCCTCGACCCGGTCGCCCACCTCGACGAGGAAGGCCTCGACGGGGCCGTTGATCCGCGCCGCCACCTCGCCGGCCTGGCGGGCCACGAGCCGGCCCAGAACCGGCACCTTCTGGGCGAGCGGTTCGAGCCGCACCCGGTCGACGCGGACCAGCGTCTGATCGTCCTGCGCACCGGCGGGCGCACTCGCGGCCACCCAAACGAGAGCGATCAGCCATACCCACATCGGAGGACTAGCCGGGACCCGCAAACTCGAAACCTCCACCATGCAACCACGCCCCTCCCGGGACACGAGTGCCGCCGAGTGCCAGTGAGATATGGTTCCCGCGAGGGCGTGCGCCAACACCAAACACGACCGGCCGGCGTATCGGCCGGTCGTGCGCATTCTACAGCGACGCGGGCGAATTGCCACGGTCCGGCCAATCACATCCTGGCGAGCGCAAATCGTTGTGGTGTTTGCGTACCTGGCCGATTAACACTAGGGCCGGAGAGGACGCGATGCCATGACGACCCTGCTGTATACCCACCCGGCCTGTTTCGACCACGACCCCGGGCGCATGCACCCGGAGAGTCCGGCGCGCCTGAAAGCGGTCTTGAGCGCCTTCGACGCGCCGGAATTCAAGGACCTGGAGCGCCGCGAGGCCCCGCGGGCCGAGCGGGCCCAGATCGCCCGGGTCCACGACGAGGCCTACGTGGACGGCGCGCTGGCGGCGGTTCCGGAAACCGGGCACCAGAGCCTGGACCCCGATACCATCGTCTCGCCCGGCTCGGGGGAGGCGGCGCTGCGCGCGGCCGGCGCGCTCTGCGCGGCGGTGGACGCGGTCATGGCCGGCGAGGCCGCCAATGCCTTCTGCGCGGTCCGCCCGCCCGGCCATCACGCCGAGCCGGCCCGGGCGATGGGGTTCTGCCTGTTCAACAACATCGCGGTCGGTGCGGCCCAGGCGCGCGAGGTGCACGGCCTTCACCGGATCGCGGCGGTCGATTTCGACGTCCACCACGGCAACGGCACCCAGGCGATGTTCTGGAACGACCCGGACCTGTTCTTCGGCTCGACCCATCAGATGCCGCTCTATCCGGGGACCGGAAGCACTCAGGAGCGCGGCGTCGCGAACAACATCGTCAACGCGCCGCTGCCGCCAATGGCCGGGTCGGCCGAGTTCCGCGCGGCGATGCGCGACCGGATCCTCCCGGCCCTGACCAAGTTCGGACCGGATTTCGTTCTGGTCTCGGCTGGCTTCGACGCCCACGAAGACGATCCTCTGGCCGGTCTGAGGTTTCACGAGGACGACTTCGCCTGGGCCACCACCGAGGTGCTGCACATCGCGCAGCACAGCTGCGCCGGACGGCTGGTTTCGACCCTGGAAGGCGGCTACAACCTCCAGGCGCTGGCCCGGAGCAGCGCGGCGCACGTGCGTGCGCTCATGGCCGCTTGACGTTGACGTGTGGCCGATGGCGGTTGAGGCCCAGGCTCCATGCGCTTAAAGTCCGGCCCGGTTCATAGGGAGGGATCATGGCCGAGGGCAAACTACCAGCCGACATCCGGGCGATGAACTTCGAGGACGCGCTGCAGGAATTGCAGCAGATCGTCGGTCAGCTCGAAAAGGGAGAGGGCAAGCTGGATCAGGCCATCGAGGCCTACAAGCGCGGGGCCGCGCTCAAGCAGCACTGCGAAAACAAGCTGCGCGAAGCCAAGCAGCAGATCGACAAGATCACCCTGGGCCCCGGGGGCGAAGCCAAGACCGAACCCTTCGAGGTCGACTGAGGACGCTGGACAATGGGCGAGTTGAAACACGCGCTGGCCGAGACGGCGGAGGCCACGGCGCAGGTGCTCGACGCCTGGCTGGCGCCCGTGCCGGGCGCGGTCGGCCGCGTCGTCGAGGCGATGCGCTACGGCGCGCTCGGCGGCGGCAAGCGACTGCGCCCCTTTCTGGTGGTGCAGAGCGCCGCGTTGTTCGATGTCCCGCGGCAGCAGGCTCTCCATGCCGCCGCGGCCCTCGAGATGGTGCACTGCTACAGCCTGATACACGACGACCTGCCGGCCATGGACGACAGCGATCTCAGGCGCGGCCGGCCGACCGTGCACCGGGAGTTCGACGACGCGACGGCGGTTCTCGCGGGCGACGGCCTGTTGACCGAAGCCTTCGCGGTCCTGGCGGATCCCCGGACCCATCCGGATGCCGCGGTGCGGGTCGAATTGGTCGCCGCGCTTGCGGCGGCCTCCGGTTCGGCCGGCATGGTGGGCGGCCAGATGATCGACCTGTCGCCGGAAAGGTCCGGGCTCGACCTCGATGGGATCACCCATCTGCAACGCTTGAAGACCGGGGCCCTGATCACTTTTGCGTGTGAGGCGGGCGCGAGCCTGGGGCGTGCGCCGGCGGACGCCCGGGCGGCCCTGGCGGCCTATGCCGGGGAGCTGGGGCTTGCCTTCCAGATCGTCGATGATCTGCTCGACGCGGCGGGCTCCGCCGAGGAGCTGGGCAAGCCGACCGGCCAGGACGCGGCGCTCGGCAAGGCGACCTTCGTCGGCCAGCTGGGCCTGGAGGGTGCCCGTGTCAAAGCCGAGGCATTGATCGAGACCGCTCGTACGCGGCTTGACCTTTTCGGTGAAAAGGCTGACTTTCTTCGGGAAACCGCGACGTTCGTGTTACAACGACGGTCCTGACCGCTCTGGGGCGGTATCGGGTGCAAGAATTCGCGCGAATGGGAAAAGAGGTGGCTCGTGGGTCAGATCGGACATAACAGCCGGACGCCGTTGCTGGACGGCATTGGCACTCCAGAAGATCTGCGCAAACTGAAGGAAGGCGACCTGCGTCAGGTCGCCGACGAGTTGCGCGAGGAGATGATCGACGCGGTTTCGGTCACCGGCGGCCATCTCGGCGCCGGCCTCGGGGTCGTGGAGCTGACCGTTGCCCTGCATTACGTCTTCGATACGCCGCGCGACAAGCTGATCTGGGACGTCAGCCACCAGTGCTATCCGCACAAGATCCTGACCGGCCGGCGCGACCGCATCCGTACCCTGCGTCAGGGCGGCGGCCTCTCCGGCTTCACCAGCCGCAAGGAGAGCGAGTACGACCCCTTCGGCGCGGCGCACAGCTCGACTTCGATCTCGGCCGGCCTTGGTTACGCCGTGGCGCGCGACTTCGACGGGCGGGACAGCAACGTCATCGCGGTGATCGGCGACGGTGCCATGAGCGCCGGCATGGCCTACGAGGCCATGAACAACGCCGGCGCCATGAACAGCCGGCTGATCGTGATCCTCAACGACAACGACATGTCGATCGCGCCGCCGGTCGGCGCGATGAGCGCCTATCTGTCGAAGCTGATCTCCTCCAAGCCCTATGCCTCGATGCGCCACTTGGCCAAGGACCTGGCCAAGAAGTTTCCCAAGCCCCTGGAGAAGGTGGCCAAGCGGGCCGAGGAATACGCCCGCGGCATGCTGACCGGCGGCACCCTGTTCGAGGAGCTCGGCTTTTTCTATGTCGGGCCGTTCGACGGCCACAACCTGGATCATCTGCTGCCGGTGCTCAGGAACGTGCGCGACACGGACCACGACGGGCCGGTGCTGATCCACTGCGTCACCCAGAAGGGCAAGGGCTACGATCCTGCGGAGGCGGCGGCCGACAAGTACCACGGCGTGGCCAAGTTCGATGTCGTGACCGGCAAGCAGGACAAGCCCGCGCCCAAGGCCATGGCCTACCAGAACGTTTTCGCCAAGGCACTGATCGCCGAGGCCGAGCAGGACGACAAGATCGTCGCGGTGACCGCGGCCATGCCTTCGGGCACCGGCCTCAACAAGTTCGCCGAAGCCTTCCCCAAGCGCTGCTTCGACACCGGCATTGCCGAGCAGCACGCCGTGACCTTCTGCGGCGGGCTGGCCTGCGAGGGCTACAAGCCCTTCGCGGCGATCTATTCGACCTTCCTGCAGCGCGCCTACGACCAGGTCGTGCACGACATCGCGATTCAGAGCCTGCCGGTGCACTTCGCAATCGACCGTGCCGGCATGGTCGGCGCCGACGGCGTGACCCACCAAGGCAGCTACGACATCGCCTACCTGGGTTGCCTGCCGGGCTTCGTACTGATGGCGGCGGCGGACGAGGTCGAGCTCATGCACATGGTGGCGACCCAGGCGCAGGTCGACGACCGGCCCACGGCCTGCCGCTTCCCGCGCGGCGAGGCGCTGGGGCTCGAGATGCCCGCGCGCGGCACGCCGCTGGAGATCGGCAAGGGCCGGATCGTCCGCGAAGGCACCAAGGCCGCCATCCTGTCCTACGGCACGCGTCTGGCCGACGCGCTCAAGGCGGCCGACGCGCTGGCGGCACGCGGGCTCCCGACCACCGTGGCCGATGCCCGCTTCGCCAAGCCGATCGACCGGGACCTGGTGCGCCGCCTCGCGCGCGAGCACGAGGTGCTGGTGACGGTGGAGGAGGGCGCCATCGGCGGCTTCGCCACGCAGGTCATGCAGTTCATGGCGGGCGAGGGCCTGCTCGACAACGGCCTCAAGTTCCGGCCCCTGACCCTGCCCGACTTCTTCATCGATCACGACAAGCCCGCGGTCCAGGTCGAAAAGGCCGGACTCGACGCCCCGGCCATCGCGGGCGCCGTGCTCGCCGCCTTCGGCATCGAGGACAAGGCCCTGGAGACCCCGGCCCGGGCCTGAGGCGGGCCGCGCGGGCTTGCGCATCGGGAGCCTTTTCCCAATAGTCTGCTGATGGAAGAAGCGGCGCCGCGCGATGCCGGGAGCGGCCCGGCGGCGGCCGGGCCTTCGGCCGCCGGCCCCTGGCGGCGCGAGGCCTGGGACACGCTGAGGCTGGCCGCGCCGCTGATGCTCTCGCAGCTGGCGGCGGTCGCGATCGGCACCACGGACATCGTGATGATGGGCTGGCTGGGGCCGGAGAAGCTCGCGGCCGGGGCGCTCGGCGTCAATTTCTACTTTCCGATCTATCTCTTCGGCGTCGGCCTGGTCAATGCGGTGACGCCGATGACGGCCCAGGCCCTGGGCGCGCGCCGCTTCGGGGTGGTGCGGCGCACCCTGCGCCAGGGCCTGTGGGTCGTCCTGGCCTACACCGTTCCGATCAGCCTGCTGATCTGGGAGGCCAGGCCGGTGCTGATCGGATTCGGCCAGACCGAGACCAACGCGCTTCTGGCCCAGGGCTACCTGCAGGCCGCGGTCTGGGGGCTCGGGCCGAGCCTGGGCGTGGTCACCCTGCGGTGCTTTCTCTCGGCGCATTCCAGGCCGCGCTCGGTCCTGGTGGTCACGCTGCTGGGCGTGGGCGTCAACGCGCTCGGCAACTATGCGCTGATGTTCGGCCACTTCGGCTTTCCCGCGCTCGGCCTGGTCGGGGCGGCATCAGCAGC
>JAOUCL010000544.1 GCA_029859805.1 Rhodospirillales bacterium
GCCCTGGCGCGAGCAGCCGATGTCGACCTCGGCCGAGGGCTCGGTGAAGGGGAAGTAGCTGGGCCGGAAGCGGACCGGCAGGTCGTCGAGCATGAAGAAGGCGCGGCAGAACTCGATCAGCGTGCCCTTGAGGTGGCCCATGTGGGTCGTCTCGTCGACCACCAGGCCCTCGACCTGGTGGAACATCGGGCTGTGGGTCGCGTCGTAGTCGGCGCGGAAGGTGCGCCCGGGCACGATGATGCGGATCGGCGGCTCGTTCGCCTGCATGTGGCGGATCTGCACCGGCGAGGTATGGGTGCGCAGCAGCATGCGCGAGCCGTCGGCGCGCTCGGGCAGGTAGAAGGTGTCCTGCTCCTGGCGCGCCGGGTGCTCGGGCGGGATGTTGAGCGCCGCGAAGTTGTGGAAGTCGTCCTCGATGTGCGGGCCCTCGGCGACCGAGAAGCCCATCTCGCCGAAGATCGCGACGATCTCCTCGACCGTCTGGCTGATCGGGTGGATGTGCCCGACCTCGGCCGGGCGCGCCGGCAGGGAGACGTCGATCCGCTCGGCCTCCAGGCGATGGTCGAGGTCGGCATCCTGCAGCCCCAGCTTGCGTTCCTCGATGGCCTCGGCCACGGCCTCCTTGGCCGCGTTCAGCGCCTGGCCGGCGGCCTTGCGCGCCTCGGGCTCCAGGCCGCCCAGGGTCTTCATCAGGCCGGTGATCCGGCCCTTCTTGCCGAGCGCCGCGACCCGGATGCTTTCCAGGGCCGTCAAATCGCCGGCCGCGGCGACCTGCTCGATCAATTCGCTTTGCACCTCTGCGAGATCTTCCATCGCCCGTCTTCCCGACCTTCCCCTATTCGAGCTCCAGCTCCAGGACATCCAGAGCGGCGCCCAGGATACCGCGCGAGCGGCCGTTCACCAGCACGTCCTCGAACGCCACCTTGCCGGTCTGCCGGTTGTGCAGCCACTGCAGCAGAATCACCTGCTTGCGGCCGGACCTGCCGGTCCGCGTGACGGCCGCCTCGACCAGCACGATGCCGCTGTCCTTGCCGTACTTCTCGTCCTTCCTGGCCGACCAAGCAAAGGTGCCGCGCGCACCCGCCAGGTCCGTGACGAAGGCCTCGTTGGTCGCCCCGGCGGTCTCGGTCGCCTTGACCGTCTCAATGTCGGACTCGTACCTGTCGCAGGCCCCCAACGCGCCGAGGCCGAGCAGCAATACGAAGGTCCAACGCGGGACAGGGGGCACGAGAAATCGCTCCGACTGGCCGGGGCCGGGCGGTCCGGCCCGGGCCCTGCGGGATCAGCTCTGCGGGGCCTCGGCGAGCGCCGACTGCGCCGTCTCGACCAGGGCCTTGAAGGCCTCGGGCTCGCGCACCGCGATGTCGGACAGGACCTTGCGGTCGAGATCGATCCCGGCGCGCTTGATGCCGTTCATGAACTGGGAATAGGTCAGTCCATGCAGGCGGGCGCCGGCGTTGATGCGTTGAATCCAAAGGCCGCGGAAGCTGCGCTTGCGGACGCGCCGGTCGCGGTAGGCATATTGCAGCCCCTTCTCGACCCGCTCGATGGCGACCTTGTAGACGTTCTTGGAGCGGCCGCGGTAACCCTCGGCCTGCTTGAGAACCTTCTTGTGGCGGGCGTGCGTGGTGACGCCCCGCTTGACACGAGCCATGGCAACCTCCCGTCAGGCGTTCGGCAGGAAGTGGCGGCGGACGACCCGGGCGTTCGAGTCGCCCATGATCGTGGTGCCACGCGCCTTGCGTTTCATCTTCTGCGGACGCTTGCGCATCCCGTGGCGCATGTAGGCCTGATTCATCCGGACCTTGCCGGAGGCCGTGAGACGGAAGCGCTTCTTGGCTCCGCTCTTGGTCTTGAGCTTGGGCATTTCGCAGTCCTCTATGTGATCGGTCTGACGTTCGGGGCGGCTGGGCATGCCCTGTTCGGCCGCGCCACCCGGTTCGAAGGCGGAGGTTATAGCCGTGCCGGGGAGGAGAGGCAAGGCCCAGGCGGACGTTTGCCCGAAGGGAGGTGGAAGGACCCCGAAGCGGCCGGGCGCGCTCAGCGCGGCGCCATCACCATGATCATCTGGCGGCCTTC